>JAYUSF010000046.1:0-7545 GCA_043755815.1 Verrucomicrobiota bacterium | reverse complement strand
ACCGCCAACTTGATGTCCGTCACACCCGCCTTTTGTTCCAACCATCGTGTTTGCAGTCACTAACCGATGAGTGTTCGCTCAACAACCGGACAGTAGTGCGGCAGAAGGTAGCCCGTGCGGCCTCCGCGAGGTTTTGGAGTGCGTGTGGCTTGCCACCGCTTTCCCCGCGTTGCCGACTTGCCGGCAACGCAGGGCCGCGTTCCAACCGCTTGCCGAGTTTCGGACGCGGATTCGCCTTCGACGGCGACAAGTCGCCTGCGCAAGCGGCGGCAAGCCTCACGCACTCCAAGACGCTGGCGCGCTTGCTCAAGCCCCTCGGTCGCCGGTCCGTTTCATCAGCGTCTGTCAGCGGAGATCAGCGGAGATCAGCGTCTGTCAGCGGAGATCAGCGGAGATCAGCGGAGATCAGCGGAGATCAGCGGAGATCAGCGGAGATCAGCGGAGATCAGCGGAGATCAGCGGTTCAAAACCGATTTCCGGTTAAGTCCGACCCGCTCGCCGCGTGGAGAGCTTGTAAAGACCATTTTAGCGATGGTTGGCCGCCGCGCGGAGGCCTTGCACTCCGGAATTGGCGCTCCGCCTGCCGGCACCGGCCCCTCAAGCGGCTACCCCGCAATCCGCAATCCGCATTCCACATTCCGGCCTGGCTTCACCCGGATCATTCTTGTGGCGCTGGCGTGCAGCGTCTGACTGCCCCTCAAGTCAGCGGCCGGTGGGCGAGCTGCCTCCATCGAAATCTTGGACCCCGGTGCCAACACTATTCTGGTTAAGGACATCAATCCTGGCGTTGCGGGCCCGCTATGCGAGTCGGGGGCGGGTTCCGGGAACGAGGATGTGCAGAAATCGTGGATCAGGCCGAAAACATAGCTGATTTGTTGTGACCCCAATTCCCTTCGCACTTCGCCGCTGGCGCCAGGGAGTTGACAACCGGATAGCGGGGGAGGTATCCAGAAGATGGATCAAGAAAATGGGGCGAAGAAATGAAAGCGTGGGGAAGTTCGCCGGGCGCCTTTTTCTCGTCTCCAAATCCACCGGTTATGAACGGCCATTGTTTGGCCGGACGAATGGGGGCACCCCATTCAGCCAACATTGAAAGTCAGCTTCATTAAATGATCCTCCCATGAAGACGACCTTCAGCCCCGCGGGAAGCCGCCACCCCAACATCCTGGCCCTGCATTGGCGCCTGGGAACCGGGCGGATGTTGCGACGCTTTGTCCTGCTGCTATTGACAATTCCTCTCGCGGCACAGGCCCAATTCAACTACTCGAAGAAGAACGGCGCGATCACCATCACTGGGTTCTCTGGGGGTTGCGCCGCCGGTCCGGCAACCATCCCCAGCGCCATTAACGGTCTGCCAGTCACCACCCTCGGGGAACTTGCATTCGAAGGCTGCACCGGCCTGACCAGCGTGATGAGCGGCAACAGCGTCACCACCCTCGGGGACGAGGCGTTCCTTGGCTGCACCGGGCTGAAAGCGATTGAAGTGGAGGCTCTGAATCCGGCCTACAGCAGCCTGGACGGCGTGCTGTTCTCCAAGGACCGGACCACGCTCTTCCAGTATCCGAAGGGGAAGGCCGGAAACTACACCCTACCCAACAGCGTCACCGCCATCTGGCACTCTGCGTTCGCTGGCTGCACCGGACTGACCAGCGTGACCCTACCCAACAGCGTCACCACCATCGGGGACGGGGCGTTCGGTGGCTGCACCGGCCTGACCAGCGTTATGATCGGCAACAGCGTCACCACCATCGGGGACGGGGCGTTCTATGGCTGCACCGGCCTGACCAACGTCAGCCTACCCAACAGCGTCTCCACCATCGGGGTCAGGGCGTTCGCTGCCTGCCCCCGCCTGACCAGCGTCACCATACCCAACAGCGTCACCACCCTCGGGGATCTTGCATTCGAAGACTGCACCGGCCTGGCCAACGTGATGATCGGCAACAGCGTCACCACCCCCCTCGGGACGGGGTGGTTCCTTAACTGCACCGGCCTGAAAGCGATTGAAGTGAAGGCTCTGAATCCGGCCTACAGCAGCCTAGACGGCGTGCTGTTCTCCAAGGACCGGACCACGCTCTTCGTGTATCCGCAGGGGAAGGCCGGAAACTACACCCTACCCAACGGCGTCACCGCCATCCGGCACTATGCGTTCCAAAGCTGCACCAGCCTGACCAGCGTGACCCTACCCAACAGCGTCACCACCCTCGGGGTCTTTGCGTTCGCTTACTGCACCAGCCTGACCAGCGTCTATTTCCAAGGCAATGCCCCCGCCTATGACGCTGTTTTATTCGATACTGTGTTCCGCGATGCCTCCCGTGTGACCGCCTATTATCTGGCGGGCGCTGCCGGTTGGGGCGCGACGTTCGCCGGAAGGCCTACCAGGATATGGTCGTCTCCACTAATCCTGAGCCAAGGTCCCGGTTTGGGGGCGGGCACCGACGGATTTGGCTTCCGCATCTTCTGGGCCCCGAACGCTCCGGTGGTGGTGGAAGCCGGCACGGACCTGGCCAATCCCGCCTGGCTTCCCGTGGGGACCAACACTCCGTCGAGCGGCACATCTCAATTTTCAGATCCCCAGTGGACTAATCATCCCGCGCGCTTCTACCGCCTGCGCACGCCGTGAAACTCAGTCTCCTTTGACAACCGTTCTGAGACCGTGCAGGGGACTCCCCTGGGACCCGATGTTTCAGCGTCGCCAAGTCCGCCTGCAAATCATCCGGGCCGTCATTGATGCGGACGTGCCGTTGTCCGCGTTCGCCAGGCGCTTTTTTCTCTTCTCCAAATCCACCGGTTATGAACGGCCATTGTTTGGCCGGACGAATGGGGGGCGCCCCATTCAGCCAACATTGAAAGTCAGCTTGATTAGTTGATCATCCCGCCGAGAACTGACTGGCATTGGTTTCCACCCGCGCTGGTGACTGCCAACGGGCCATCATTATTCCCAGCCGACGACGGGATCATCGGCTTCGGGCTTTGGACGACCGATGGAACTTAAGCAGGCACCAAGCGGGTGAAAGACATCCGTCCCGGGGAGGGTCGATGCCATTCCTGCGGAATTCGATCGCTCGCAAATCTTCGCGCGTTCTTCGGTGGCCTGTGGTGCCGGCAGGTTCGTTGGTTGGGCCCAAGGGCCGGCCGAGAACGCACTTGAATTGTCACTATGGCAGGACGCCGGGCCACAGAAAGGAACATTCAGACCCCTCCTCTGGCTGGGAAGCCCCGGCAGTTCTTTCGCGCGGTCGTCACGCCGCAGGCGCGGAAGTGGGCGCGGAGCGTCTTGGGAGAGTAATCAGTGATCAGTGGATCAGTTTTCAGTGGGGAGCGAGGCGTCATTTCGGGAGACAGATTACTGATTACTGAACACTGATTACCACCGCGCGGCTCCGCCGCATCGGCCAATTCCATCACGTAGTAGAAGCCGGCGCCGTCGGGGAGCAGGCCGAGCGAAAGGATGTCCACGAGGCCGACATGGGAGCGGGAGACGGGCTCGAACTTCTGGAGGCCTTTGAACTCGCGCTCAAAATCTTCCACCCGTTCGAAGCGGTCGCGCCGGACGAGCTTCACCGCGCGCGGGGTGCCGACCACGTTGCGCGCCAGCCACACCTCGCCGTAGCTCCCGGACGCGATGGGCGTGAGCAGCGTGTGGTCGGGGACGGAAGCCGGGGTGCCGGGAACCGGCAGACCTGCCGTGTCTCCGGGCGTTGACCAACTCGCAGCCATTCGCCGGGTGTTCTGCCGGCCCGGGCGGCAAAAGCAACCATGCGGTTCGGGCACCAACGTCCCAATTTGGAATGCGGGAACCGAGCACTACCCGTCCTGCCTTCCTGTTTTCCAGATTCAAATCAGGGCCCCCCGTCGTTCACGCCGGGTTGCCCCTTGTCCGGCGAATCCACAGTTCCGCCGCGATGAGATTGGGAACCCAGCTGAGCCACGCGACGGTGCGGTAGGCATCCTCGAAGCTGCCAGTGGCGGCTTCGAGGAGCGGCAGTTGGATTCTCAGCGAAACCGCCGCCAAGGTTAGGCCAAAGCAACGGACCATCCATTCGCGGTGCGCCGCAAGGTCACGCCGGCGGATGGCTGCCAAGGCCGCTGCCGCGGTTGATAGCCAAAGGAGGGCGAGCAGGGCGAAGCCGATCCGGGCGGACATCCCGCCCAAGGTGATCGTCGCCGAATAGAGTCCGGCCAATCCGCCCACCGCGACGCCGGCAAAGAAGAGGTAACCCAACCGGCGGTGGAGCCGGGGCGACCGGATCCGCAGAGCCGGCGAGAACTGAAACGGTCCGGCCGCAAGTGCCAGAATTCCTGCGCCGACATGGAGGAGGAGGGAGATCTTTCCGGCTCCGGTCCTCACCTTGAGCAGTGGGACGGTTTCCGGAAGGAGGTAATAGCGCAGCGAGACCGCGCAGACCGCAAGAGACGCGACGCAGAGGATTGCCCATGCGATCTTCGGGATGCGTTTCATTGCCCGGAATTGGTGGCGGAAGCCGAAGCTCGCCCCGGCTACTCCCCGGCCTCTCCGAGCCGCTTCTCCAGCTCGCTGACCCGGCGCAGCAGTTCCGGCAGACGTTCGACCGCGAGGAGCTGCCGTTTGGCGATCCGGTCCGGCTGGGCCGGTGAACCCATCCACTTCTGGCCTTCGGGGATGTGGTTCATCACGCCGGACTGGGCGGCGATGGTGACGTTGTCGCCGATGCGCAGGTGGCCGGTGATGCCGACCTGGCCGGCGATCGTCGTGTGGCTGCCGATCTTGGTGGAACCGGCGATGCCGACCTGGGCGACGATGATGCAGTGCTCGCCGATGGTCACGTTGTGGGCGATCTGCACGAGGTTGTCGATCTTGGTGCCCTTGCCGATCACGGTGGCCCCGAGCGCGGCGCGGTCGATGGTTACGTTGGAACCAATCTCCACGTCGTCATGAATGATCACGGAACCGACCTGCGGCACCTTGCGGTGTTCGCCCTGGTCCATCACGTAGCCGAAACCGTCCGCCCCCACAACCGTGCCGGCGTGGATGCGCACCCGCCGGCCCAGCACCGAGCGGGCGTAAAGCGTGACGTTCGGAAACAGCCGGGAACCTTCGCCCAGCACCGAATCGTCGCCGACAAAATCACCGGCCTGCAACACGGCGCCGGGGCCGATCTTCGCGCGCTCACCGACCACGCAGTGCGGGCCAATGTGAGCCGAGGCATCCACCTGCGCCGAGGCGGCGACCACCGCCGTCGGATGCACGCCCGGCGCAAACACGGGCTCGGGAAAGAAGAGGGGCAGCACCTGGGCAAACGCGACGCGGGCATTGGCCACCTGGATCAGTGTCTTGCCGTTCGCCGAGCTGAACGGGCCGGCGACCAGGATGGCGGCCGCGGCACTCTGATCGGCGCGGGCAAAGTAGGTTTCGTTTTCGGCAAACGTCAGCTCGCCCTTCTTGGCGCTGTCGGCGGGCGCGAAGCCGGTGAGCGCCAGTTTGGCGTCGCCGACGACCTGGCCGGCGAGCTTCTCGGCGACTTGTCCGGTGGTGAAGGTGGGCATGGCTACTTTCCCCGGGTGTTGACGATGCGGTTGGCCTCTCCCAGAACGATCACTGTGGGCGCCCAGGCGGACGCCTGGTGCTGCTCGATCTCGGTGTAGGCCATGATCGTGATCCGGTCACCCGGCTGGCCCAGGTGGGCTACGGCACCGTTCAGCTCGATGGCCCCCGAGCCCCGCGGGCCCTTGATCACGTAGGTCTCCCAGCGGGCGCCGTTGGCCATGTTGCTGCAGAGGATGCGCTCGTAAGGCACGAGCCCGGCGGCCTCGATGAGATCCTCGGCGATGGTGAGGCTGCCTTCGTAATCCACGCTCGCGGCGGTGACCGTGGCGCGGTGAATCTTTGATTTAAGAATGTGCACCAGCATGGGGGGAGCGTTTCCCGGCGCGCGAACTGTTTGCCTCAAGGCGGGCTAAAACCCGCGCGCGCCGAGTCGTTCGTTGACCCGAAATACGCGCGGGACTATTAACGCCGCGATTTCCGCACACAACAGAACGTTTCAATTCAGCATTTACACGTCATGAGTCGCAAAATTCGTTACGGCATGGTCGGCGGCGGGCGCGGCGCCTTCATCGGGGCGGTCCACCGCATCGCCGCCAACATGGACGGGCAGATCGAGCTCGTCTGCGGCGCCTTCAGCTCCGATCCCGAGAAGTCCAAGGCCTCCGGCGCAGACCTGTTCCTGCCGCCGGGCCGCTGCTACGGCAGCTTCGCCGAGATGATCCAGGCCGAGGCCGCGCTGCCGGCCGGCGAGCGGATGGACTTCCTCGCCATCGTCACGCCGAACCACATGCACTTCCCGCCGGCCAAGCTGGCGTTGGAAAACGGCTTCCACGTCCTCAGCGACAAGCCGGCGACCTTTGACCTCGCCGAATCGAAGACGCTCCAAGGGCTCGTGAAGAAGTCCGGCCTGCTCTACGGCCTGACCCACAACTACACCGGCTATCCGCTGATCAAGGAAGCCCGCCACCTCGTCGCCAGCGGCAAGCTCGGCAAGATCCGCAAGGTCGTCGTTGAGTATCCTCAGGGCTGGCTCGCCACCCGCATCGAGGCGAGCGGTCAGAAGCAGGCCGCCTGGCGCACCGACCCGAAGCGCTCCGGCGCGGCCGGCTGCATCGGCGACATCGGCACGCACGCCGAGAACCTCGCGGAATACGTCACCGGCCTGCAGATCAGCGAGCTGGCCGCGGACCTCACCGCCTTCGTGAAGGGCCGCAAGCTGGATGACGACGGCAACGTGCTGCTCCGCTTCAAGGGCGGCGCCAAGGGCGTGCTCCATGCCTCGCAGATTTCCGTGGGTGAGGAGAACAACCTGAACCTCCGCGTGTATGGCGAGCTCGGCGGCCTCGAATGGCACCAACGCGAGCCGAACACGATGCTCGTGAAGTGGCCCGACCAGCCGATGCAGGTCTACCGCACGGCCAACGGCTACCTGAGCGACCTCGCCAAGGCCGCCGGCCGCACGCCCCCGGCCCACCCCGAGGGCTATCTGGAAGCCTTCGCGAACATCTACCGCAACTTCGCCGGCGCCGTCCGCGCCCGCGTGGACGGCCGCAAGCTGGCCAAGGGCGATCCGACGCTCGACTTCCCGAAGATCGAGGATGGCGTGCGCGGCATGGCGTTCATCGAGGCGGTGGTGAAGTCGTCCAAGGCCAACGCAGCGTGGACGAAGCTGGAAGTTTGAGTGCTCCCTGTAGGCCCCAATTAGCTGTTAAGGGCGCGGGTATTCTCGCGCTCTTTTTCTTGCGCGAGAAACTTCCTGTTTCCTGAAAATCGGCCGAGCGTATTCTCATCGCATGTATTTCACGCGCCTCAAACTGAAGAACTGGCGGAACTTCGTTGGGGTGGACTTGGACATTGGGGAGCGACTGTTCGTCACTGGGCCTAACGCCAGTGGCAAATCCAACTTGCTTGATGCATTTAGGTTCCTGCGTGATTTGGCCAAGACCGGCGGTGGATTGCAGCAGGCTGTCAAGGACCGTGGCGATTTGTCCAAAATCCGATGCCTCGCAGCCCGCCGCTAC
>JAYUSF010000045.1:0-25436 GCA_043755815.1 Verrucomicrobiota bacterium | reverse complement strand
GAAGGCCGAGGCAGAGAAAGAGCGAAAGATGGGGCACTATTACTGGCATTGCGAACGCAATCCTGAAGCATTCAACCGCCTGAAGATTGAAAACTTTGAGCGCGAGGCGATTGAGCGAACACGCAAAGAGGCCGAAGCACTCAGCAAGAAGAAGGGATCGAAGGAATGACAGCCCGTCGCCAAGCGAAAGTTGCGCCGCGTGGTGCCGAGGCGTTGCCGAAACTGAAGGGCGGCTTGCGCGCGCTCTATCGCACCCTCGAATTGCCCGGCGCGAATCCGTTGAAGGACGCCCACGCCGCGCTGGACACCGCCGTCCTTGCCGCCCACTTCTATTCCGCCAAAGAAGATTCGCAGGGCTACCGCATGAAGTGAACGAAACGCGTGTGCCTATTTCCGCACGACGAAACCCGCGTTCACCCAGTCGGCGAGGTCTTCGCGGGAGCCGTCGCCGGCGTCCATGGTCACGAGGCTGATCCGTTTGGCACCGGCCGGGATCTCCACGTTGAAGCGCCAGGCGGGGAACTGCACGCGCATCACCGGGCTGGTGGCGGCTTCCCGGCCATCGAGCAGGACCTTGAAGACCACGCTGGGATATTTCGCCAGGTTGGAACCGTTGCTGGCGGCGAGCAGGTTTTCGTCGGCACCGGCGAGGGCCACGAAGCGACGGTATTCGGGCTTCACCTCGTAGGTGAGTTCGCACGGGGCATGGACGCCGAGTCCCTGCGCGAACGTGGTGCGGTCCACGCGGAGTTCCTGGCCGAGGTTGGAGCGGTCCTTCTGCGGCGCTTGCGTGTTGCCAGAGTAACGGACCTGTCCGCCGTAGGTATGGCCGAATCCGACGCTGCGGAGCGGCTTCAGGTCGCCCAGCGCGATGCCGGGCGCAGGCGGGCGCGGCAGCATTCGCACAAACACGCCCTCGGATTCCAGGCACACAGCGCGGCCGGCCCGGAAGGCGGCGGTGCGGAAGCGCGCGGTGTTCGTGACACGGAGCGGTTCGGTGTAGAGCGATGACGCGGCGCTCGGCGCGGAGCCGTCGAGCGTGTAGCGGATCTCCGCGCCGGGTTGCAGCGGGGCGGTGAGCGTGACGGTAACGGGTTCCTCGAACAGGTGCGGGCGCTGGGTTGTGCCCCACGGCGTGACGCGCACGGGGTCCACCACGGCGTCGCGGTCCCAGCGGCCGAGCTTGGTCAGCTCGGCCTGGAAGCTGATCGTGGGGGCGAGGTATTTCTCGAAGTGCTCAACGACCTGCGCGGTGTTGAGGTCGGGTGTGAAGCTCCGCGCCGGATCGTAGCCCGGATGCGCGTCGGTCATGTCCCGCGCCAGCACGCACTTGAGGCCGGCGGACTTCATCGCCTTCAGACCCATCGGTTTTCCCAGCAGGCAGACCTGCGTGTGGAAGCCCACGTAGATGAGGTGCGTGAGCCCAAGCTGCTGGCAGAGCGCATACACCTCGGCCTGGGTGTCCGGCATGAAGTCGGCCGCGCCGAGGCGCAGCCCGGGATGCATGCCGTCCCAGCCGTAGTTCACGGCGCAGCGTTCGCGGCCGCAGGCACAGCCGCCGGCGTCCGGGGCGGGCGGGCACTGCACGTCCACGACCGTTGGCACGGACACCGGGGGCAGGGCCAGCACCGCTTCCCGCTGGGGATAGCCCACGTAGTTGTCCACCACGTCGCTGGGGCAAAGCATCACCGTCATGCCGAGCTCGCGCGCGGCGTCGAGGGCGCGGTTCATTCGGGGGATGAAGGCGTCCACGCGCATCGTGGCCGTCTTGCACCAGTGGAAGTTCCAGACATCCACGGCGATGACGCCGACGCGCCGGGGATCCACCTCCTCGGTCTGCGTGCGCACCGCACCGGTCGCCGGATCGCGGGTTTGCAGGTCCAGCGTGAGACCGAGCGCGGCGATTGGGGCGACCCCGACGGCGAGCAGCAGCACAAGGAGGCGGAGAGGGGCGTTCATGTGGAAGGCGGCGAAACGGTAGGAATGCGCCGCGCTGCCGACGAGGATTCTTTCCGCCTCCGGCTCCGGTTGGGGGCAAAGTCCGGGCTCCGATCGGTTGACGCTCCGGCCTACGGTTTGGCCAGCTGGTAGTATCGGTTCCCGTCCGGAAGGTTCCCGGTAAAGGAAATCGCCCAGCCGCCACTCGTCTGGTAAGGCCCCGGAACCTCGGCCCACTCCGCTCCCTCTACGAGCCCGGCTGCCGCTTCCAGTTTCCAGCCAGGTGAAGGCGCCGGCCAGCTCACGACCAGTTCGCCGGCGACCACGCTGATGCTGAGTTCGGGCAAGGTCAGGTCTTCGACCCGGGCAATCCATCCCTCCGGCCGTCCGTCATGCATCCCGTTGCCGATCAGGATGCGCGCATCGGCGGAAATGGCGACCGCTTCCTGCAGCCACCAACCGCTCAGGTTGAAGCCATACCGTCGGGCCAGCACGTCCTGCAGGTTGCGCATCCCATGGTTTTCGTCCCAAACGTAGGCGACCCAGGGCTGGTAGAAGCCGACGATCACCGCGCCGTCGCCGGAGACGGCGAGTGCCGTGGCGTCGTCGTCGCTGCCGGGCAAGTGTCCCAAACCCTGCATGCCTCCAGCCTGAGTCCATCGAAACGGCTCCGAGTCCACGCTATTGCCGCTGACGCCGACGATCGTCGAGCCGTCGGCCGAGATGCCTCTCCCTTCACTGGACCCATGCCCGGGCAGAACGCCAAGGCTCGTCATCCCTTCCGCGGCCGTCCACCGGAACGCCCGGGATCCTCCCGAAGAACTGCTGGTCCCAACAATCACCGACCCCTCTGCGGAGACTCCAAATCCATCACTGAACGAACCGCCGGGCAGGACCCCCAGGAGCACCCGGCCCGTCGCCGCCGTCCACCGGCACGCCTGTTCGCCCGTCTCGTTGCTGGCACCGCTCCCCACGGCCACCGATCCGTCCGCCGACACGGCTCTGGGGTAATCAAAGATCCAGCCCAAGTTCTCCACCCCGGTGGCCGACCAACGGATGCCCCAATAGGCCGTCTCGTTGAAATCGCCGGAGCCGACGACCACGGCTCCATCGCTCGAAATGGCGCGGCCGAGGCTCATTTTTCCTCCGGGCAGGAACCCGATTCCGGTCATGCCCTCACGCTCCGTCCAGCGGAATGCCTGGGCACCGCCCGGCACCGTGGAATCAACGGATTCACCGACCACGACACCGCCCGCCGAAACGCTTCGGGCGTAGCTTGCCTGCGCGTTCGGAAGGAAACCCAACCCGGTGAAAGAAGCGCCTTCCGTCGTCCCGGGAACCACAGCCAATAGACCGGTTACCAGAGCGGCTCCGAGGGCGGCCGGGTGCGAACTGACTTGTGGACGACGGCGGACGGCTGGGGTGGTTTTCAGTTTTGAACCTTTCTGACCGTGTGAACTGGTTACCGCGGAAGTTGGACTTCTTCTCGGCCGCGTTTGGCCGGTCCACACCGGTTTTTGCGAGGTGGGCTCGGGTGGCGAGGCGCGACGTTTGATCCCGCTGCCGCCAAGAGCGCGGTTGCACAGGGCGGTGCATCCGTTCCGCACTTCTCGGTGGCGGAATTCGCGCTTTGTTGTTAGCCCAACTCCCCACGAGCTGTGGTTGCCAACCTGTTCCAACCTGTTTCCCGAAGCCGGACGGCGTTCACCCTGATTGAACTGCTGGTGGTCATCGCCATCATCGCCATCCTTGCGGGGATGCTGCTGCCGGCCCTCGGCCGGGCGAAGAGCAAGGCGCAGCAGATCGTGTGCGTGAACAACCTGAAGCAGTGGGGACTCGCCACGCACCTGTATGCGACAGACCATCAAGACCGCCTGCCGCCCGAAGGCTTCCCCAACCCCGGGGACAACCAGACCAACACTGGCTGGTATATCCAGCTGCCCGCGGTGATGGGCCTGCCGCGCTATCACGACCAGGCGTGGCGGACGAACGCCAAGGCGTCGACGGGACGCAACGTCTGGATCTGTCCCAGCAACGCGCGCCGCAGCAACGGCAACAACCTCTTCCACTACTGCCTCAACGAACACTTCGACAACACCGGCGACTTTGAGGCCCCGGCGCCGCCGACCTTGGGTGGCATCACCATTCCGAGCACGTTGATCTGGCTGTTCGACACGAAGAATCTGCCCGCGGTCGGAGGCTGGACGTTCACGCACACGAACCTCCATGGCGCCGGGGCCAACTTCCTGTTTCTGGATGGTCACGCGACACGCTGGTCGAGCGCCGTGTATTGGGACTACGCGATCAAGAAGGGGCGGACCAACCTGACGGACCTGCGTTGGTTTCCATAGCGGGCGGACAGCGGGTGCGCCGGGCGCCCTGCCAATCGCCCCTTGCCAGAGGCCCACGGACAACGGCAGTTCCGGCACCTGTTCCCCGACCGGGTGCCGTTCAACCCGGAACTACGCTCGCGGTGCGGCAACTCAGTCCAAAGCCTGCATCAGGTTTTCCGCCGCCGTCCGGCAGAGGCCGACAAAGGTTTCCTCGGCCAGCGTCAACCGGCGGCCCCGCCAGTGCAGGATGCCCCAGTCGCGCTTGAGCTTGCGGCGGCCGAGCGGGAGCCCGACCAGCGAGCCGTTGCGCAGCTCGTTTTGAACGACCCACGGGGCGACGATGCTGACGCCGAGCCCGAGCTTCACCATCTCCTTGATGGCCTCCATCGAGCCCAGTTCGATCACGGTGTTCAGCACGATGTCCTCCTTGCGGAAGTATTCGTCCACGATGCGGAACGTGTGCGAGCCCTTGCGGTAGATGATCAGGCTCTGCTTCGGAATGTCCGCCCGGCTCACCCCGCCGGTCTGCGCCCACGGATGCAGCGGCGAGGTGAGGAAGACCAGCTCGTCGGTGAACAGCGGCAGGAAGTCGAAGCGTTCATCCGGCGTGTGCTGCAGGCCGACGGCGAGGTCGATCTTCTGCCGTTCGAGGCCGGCGACCAGTTCGCGGCTGTCCCCGGGTTCCACCTGGATGTGGCTCTGCGGGAAGCTCTCCTTGAACTCGCGGAGCACCGGCGGCAGCAGCACGGTGCAGATCGTCGAGGTCGCGCCGATCCGCAGCCGGCCGCGGCCCCACTTGCCAAGCTGCTCGATGCCTTCGCGGGCGGAGTGCATCTCGCGCAGGATCACCTGCGTGTGCTTCAGGAGGTGTTCACCGGACTGCGTGAGCATCACCTTCTTGCCCACCCTGTCCAAAAGCCGACACCCGATGTCGTTTTCCAGCGCCTTGATCGAGTGGCTCACGGCCGACTGGGTAAGAAACAGTTCACGGGCCGTCTGCGTGAAACTGCCGGCGCGGGCGAGGATCGCGAACGCCTGTAACTGCCTGCTATCAAGGGGACCTTTCATGAATGAATGGACTTCATCGAAACCAACCGAACTTTGCTGAGCACTCATTCGGCCAAGTTCCCTCAAACGGCACCAACATCGCTATCAGCCCGGCAGGTCGAGCCATGAGTGCACGAAACAGAACAACAGTCCCACAGGCAATCCGTTCGCCGGCAAGCCGGACGCCGGTGCGCCTTGGCTACGTTCCGCTCTCCGACGCGGCGCCGCTCATCGTGGCGCAGGAGTGGGGCCTGTTTGCCCGGCACGGACTTGAAGTCCGCCTGAGCCGCGAGCTGGGCTGGGCGACCGTCCGGGACAAGCTGGTGCATGGCGAACTCGACGGCGCCCATGCCCTCAACACGCTGCCGGTCGCGCTCGCCCACGGCTTCGGCTGCGTGAAGACCGGGGTCGTCGCCGGCCTGTTCCTCAACCTGCAGGGCAACGCGATCACGTTGAGCAATGATCTCTGGCGCTCCGGGGTTCGTGATCTCCCTTCCCTGCGCAGCTTTCTCCTGGCCACGCGGAACCGCCGCGTCCTGACGCTCGGCACGGTGGCGTCCAGTTCGACCCATTCCTACCTGCTGCGCTCCTGGTTCCAACGCGCCGGGGCCACCTTTGACTCGGATGTCCGCCTGGTGGTGGTGCCCCCTTCGCAACTGGTCGCGAACCTGGCCGCGAGCAACCTGGACGGGTTCTGCGTCGGCGAACCGTGGAGCAGTCAGGCCGTGGCGGGCGGGCACGCCTGGATCGCGGCGACCAGCGGCGATCTGGTCCCGCTGCATCCGGAAAAGGTCATGGTCGTGCGCAGCGATTTTGCCTCAGCCCGGCACGCGGAACACCTCCACCTGCTCGCCGCGCTGCTCGAGGCCTGCGAACTGTGCGACCGCCCGGAAAACCATGAGGCCATCGCCCGACTGCTTGCCGGTCCGCGCTACCTGAACGTTCCGGCCGACGTGGTGCGGGGCGGATTCTCCGGACGCTGTGATGCCGGTCAGGGGCGCACCTTGAGCGGCGATCAACTGATCTTCCACCGGGACGACGCCAACGCGCCCACGCCCGACAAACTGGGCTGGATCGCGCGTCACCTCCTCGAAGGCGTGGCGCCGAAACCGTTCACGCCGGCCCAGCTGGGCCAGATCTTCCGCCACGACCTCTTCCTTGAAGCCCAATCTCTGGTTGCCACTCCTGAATCCAATGGAAATGAACATGAAGCCCGTATCCTTACCGCCTGATTCGTCCCGCCGCCGGTTCCTCAAGCAGACCGCGGCCGGAGCCGTTCTCGCCGGCCTGCCGACCGGCTGGGTTGGCCGCGTCTTCGCCGACGACTCGCCGGAGACCGCCAAGCTCCGCTGCGGCATCATCGCGTTGACGGACTGTTCGCCCCTGGTCATCGCCGCCGAGAAGGGGTTCTTCAAAAAACACGGCCTGGAGGTGACCATCGCCAAGGGCGCAAACTGGGCGGCCATCCGGGATGCCCTGTCGTCCGGCGACAACCAGATGACCCACATGCTGATCGGCATGCCGATCGCCAGCACCATGGGCCTGCTCGGGTCGCCGAAGAAGCCCATGGTCATCCCGTGGCTGCTCAACCGGAACGGCCAGGCCATCACCCTGAAGGCCGAATGGAACGGCAAGGTTGGTGCCGATCCCAAGGCGCTGAAACCGTTCGTGGACAAGGCGAAGTCACTCGGCGAGCCGCTGTCCTTCGCCATGACGTTTCCGCCGGGCACCCACGCGATGTGGATGCGCTACTACCTTGCCGCCGGTGGGATCAATCCGGACAGGGATGTTTCCCTGATCACGATCCCGCCGCCGCAAATGGTGGCCAACATGAAGATCGGGAAGATGGACGGTTTCTGCGTCGGCGAGCCGTGGAACGCCCGCGCGATTGCGGACAAGATCGGGTTCACGAGCGTCACCACGCAGGACATCTGGAAGGATCATCCGGAAAAGGTGTGCGCCTTCACCGCGGACTTTGCGGGCAAGAATCCGAAGACGGTGAAGGCCGTGCTCAAGGGCCTGCACGAAGCCAGCGTCTGGCTCGACGACATGGCCAACCGGCCCGAGCAATGCGACATCGTCAGCAAGCCGAACTTCATCAACTGCCAGAGGGACATCATCCTCGGACGCCTGCTCGGCAAGCTCGACTACGGCGACGGACGGACGGTCACGGACGGGTTCCCGATGCACTTCAGCAAGCGCAACTGCAACTTCCCGCAGCCGGCCTACGCCAAATGGTGGCTCACGCAGTTCCGCCGCTGGGGCATGGTGCCGGGCGCGCCGGACTACGAGGGCGTCGCCAAACAGGTCATGCGGGGCGACCTCTATGCCGAGGCGATGAAGGAGATCGGGGTGACTGATCGCGCGCAGGACGACTCCGGCTGGGAGATGTTCGACGGCGTGAAGTTTGACCCGAAAAGTGACCTCGAAGGTTACGCCAAGGGCTTCGCCGTGCATTCGTTGAAGACCTGATTTCACTGCCCCCGAAGGGCCGGCGGCGGTTCGGTGTGTTCGCCGCCGCCGGCCTGCTTTCCGCCCCGACATTTTATCCCATTCCGTATCCGCATGAGCAACCCCACCCTTCCCTCGACCCTGACCGCCAATGCCACCGAAAGCGGCACCAAGGCCGCCGTCGCCCTCAATTCGGCGAACCAACGGCCGTCGGGCACCGTGCCGCCCCTCGATTGGTCGCGGCTGGCAAAACTGGACTGGCTGCTCCTGCCCGCGATCGGGGTCGCCGTCGTGGTGGGGTTGTGGTTCCTGCTGAGCGCCACGCTGTCTAAGGATCTTCCGAATCCGACGAAAACCTGGGAGTCGAGCAAACCCTACGTCCTGGAACCGTTCGCCTACCGCGGTGAGCTGGATCAGGGAATCCTCCGCTTCACCTGGCTGTCCCTCGTGCTGGTGGCGAAGGGCTACGCCATCGCCTTGGCGGTGGGCACTCCGCTGGGTTTCCTCCTCGGGCTCTCAAAGCTGATGACCAAGGCCCTCGATCCGATCATCCAGGTGCTGCGGCCGGTGTCGCCGCTCGCGTGGCTGCCGCTGGGCATGGTGCTGTTCCTTGGTGCGGGCAGGCAGGCCAGCGAACTGGCCGCGCTCTTCACCATCGCCGTGTGCGCGATGTGGCCCACGGTGCTGAACACGGCCGTCGGCGTGCGGGCCATCCCGCAGGATTACCTGAACGTGGCCAAGGTGCTGAAGCTGTCGCGCTGGAAGACGCTCACCAAGGTGATGATCCCCGCAACCCTGCCCTACATGTTCACCGGCTTCCGCCTGAGCCTCGGCATCGCCTGGCTCGTCATCGTCGCGGCCGAGATGCTGACCGGCCGGCCCGGCGTGGGCGGCTTCCTCTGGCAGCAATACAACGCGCTGGTCTACGAGCAGATCATCCTCTGCATTCT
The DNA here is from genome assembly GCA_043755815.1 of Verrucomicrobiota bacterium. Classification (GTDB taxonomy): domain Bacteria; phylum Verrucomicrobiota; class Verrucomicrobiia; order Limisphaerales; family UBA9464; genus CAIWAH01. Next base: position 16,717 of record JAYUSF010000045.1, on the reverse strand, counting down.
CACGATCGGAATCGTGGGATTCATCCTCGACCGTCTGATGAGCGTCGTGGAACGCCGCTTCAAGACGGCCTGAGAGACGGTCTCACGCAAAGGCGCAAAGTTATGAAATCCAAACCCTGCTCACTCATCGGGCAAACCATTCACGACCCGTTCGATGCCGTGTTTGACGAGCGCCTCGCCGAAGTTCACGAGCAGGCCCAGCCGTTTGTCCGTGAGCCGAAGGTAGGTGAGCAGTTGTTTGCCATGGACGGGCAGTGTCTTTTCTACCGACTTCAATTCCACGATGACTCCTCCCTCGACGATCAGGTCAGCCCGGAAGCCTTCGTCAAAGGTGATGCCATCGTAATCGATCCGGACCGGCACCTGCCGTTCCACCCGGAGGCCGCGCTTGCGAAGCCCGTGCCCCATCAGCACCTCATACACCGACTCCAGAAGTCCCGGTCCAAGCCGGGTATGGAGTTGAAACGCGGCGTCGACAATCTGTCGGGAAATCTCGTTTTCAGTCATAGAGCGATGCTGAACGGTGTTTCACAACCCCATCAATCCCTTCCTTTGCGCCTCTGCGCCTTTGCGTGAAGCCATCCATTTCCATGCCCTTCCTTGAAGCTTCCCAGGTCAGCAAGGGCTACGGCCCGGCCGGCAACCGTGCCGAGGTGCTCTCCGACATCAACTTGGCGATCGAGGAGGGCGAGTTCGTCGCGATCGTCGGCTACAGCGGTGCCGGCAAGACGACCCTGATGTCGCTGCTCGCCGGCCTCATTCCGCCCGACACCGGCACGGTCAGGCTCTCCGGGCAGGAGATGGACGGTCCCGGTCCCGATCGCGGTCTGGTGTTCCAGAACTACTCGCTCCTGCCCTGGCTGACGGTGTTCGAGAATGTGAGGCTGGCCGTCGATCAGGTGCTCGCGGACCAGAACGAGGCCGAGCGGAATGCGCACACGGAGAAGTTCGTCGCGATGGTCAACCTGACGAAGGCGCGCGACAAAAAGCCGTCGGAGCTGTCCGGCGGCATGCGCCAGCGGGTCAGCGTCGCGCGGACACTGGCGATGAATCCCAAGGTGCTGCTGCTCGACGAACCGCTCAGTGCGCTCGACGCCCTGACCCGGGCGACGTTGCAGGACGAGATCGCCCGCATCTGGCAGGAGTCCCGCACCACCGTCGTGCTCGTCACCAACGATCCCGACGAGGCCATCCTGCTCGCCGACCGGGTGGTGCCCCTGACGCGCGGTCCCAACGCGACCCTCGCGCCCAGCATCGCCATCACCCTGCCCCGTCCGCGGGACCGCCGGCTGATCAATGAGAACGCCGAGTTCAAGCGGCTCCGAAACCTCGTCGTGGAGTCCTTGCTGGCGGCGGGCGCCAAACCGAAGACCACCATCACCCGCGACCTTGTGCTCCCCGACATCGAGCCGGAGGACATCTCCACCCCGCGGCTCTCGTTTGGCCGCCGCGGCCCGATCCGCAAGGGCGAGAAGCGCAGCGAAGCGGTGGAAATCACGCCCTGACCCCATCATCGGCCAATCCTCATGAGCGCCTACTGCGAACTGTTCAACCTGACCAAGGTCTATCCGTCACCCAAGGGGCCGGCGGTGATCGTGAAGGACTTCAACCTGCGGCTGGCCGAAGGCGAGTTCGTCACGCTCATCGGTCACTCCGGCTGCGGAAAATCGACCGTCCTCTCGATGGTCGCCGGGCTCAATGGCATCACCGACGGCGGCATCATCCTGGCCGGGCGCGAGCTGGGCGGGCCGGGTCCCGACCGGGGCGTCGTCTTTCAGTCGCCCTCTCTGCTGCCGTGGCTGACGGCGTTCGAGAACGTGATGCTCGGCATCAACCAGGTCTTCTTCACCGCGCCGAAGCACGAACGCGAACAGATCGCGGAATACTACCTGAGCGTCGTCGGCCTGGCGGACGCGATGCACAAGCGCCCGGCGGAACTCAGCCAGGGCATGCGGCAGCGGGTGGGCATCGCCCGGGCCTTCGCGTTGAAGCCGAAGATGCTGCTGCTGGATGAGCCGTTCGGGATGCTGGACTCGCTGACCCGCTACGAGCTGCAGGCCGTGCTGCTCGAACTCTGGCGCAAGAACCGCATCACCGCGCTCATGGTCACCCACGACGTGGACGAGGCGCTTTACCTCAGCGACCGCGTGGTCTGCATGACCGACGGCCCCTAGGCCGAGGTCGGCGACATCATCGAGGTGAAGTTCCCCCGGCCGCGGGATCGCAAGGCGGTCATGGAACATCCCGACTACTACCCGCTGCGCGAACGGCTCATCGAGTTTCTTGAAATCCACGCCCACCGCCGCCGGCTCCAGCCACCCAGCCGCTGAGGTTCGCCGCCGCCGGAATCCTGACCTGGGTCAAGGCCCCGCCTGACCGGACGCTCTTTCCTTGCCCACAACTGAAACCACTCCCATGAAACAGCTCAGATCCATTGCCTCCCGTCTCAGTCTCGCGGCCCTGGCGGCCGGGTCCACTCTCGTCCACGCCGGCGACTGGGGCATCTCCAGTCCGGTCGCGCCCTCCCCGGGCTGGCTGAACGATTTTCTCCGCGCCGACGATCCCTACATGAACGCGTGGAACCTCGGCGTGCTTTACTGGGGCCGCCATGAGGTGAAGCAGAACGGCGGCTTCACCGGCGCCGGCTCCATCGCCGATTTCCGCACCGACGTGGACAACGACAACAACTACCAGCTGAACAAGATCCTTCCCCGCGTGGGCTACACCGGGAAATGGTTCGAGGTCTTTGTGCAGGGCCGCCACAGCTCCGCCATCAGTGACGAACGCTCCGGCTCCGGCAACGGCACGATCAATTTCTCCCCGGCGAATCCCGCCGTCGTCACGGGTTCCGGCCCGGTCGGCACCGGGGTCAGCCCGGAGCACGATGGCCCGTTCGACCTCCAGCAGGCCTACGTGGTCATCGGCAACCACAAGGAGTTTCCCCTTTCCGTGAAGGTGGGCCGCCAGGAGATCATCCTCGGCGAACAGCGGATCGTGGGGCCGCTCGCCTGGAACAACGTCCAGCGCCAGTGGGATGCCGTCCGCCTGCGCTACCAGACCTCGATCGGCTCGTTCGACGCCTGGGGCAGCTATCTGGTGGCGCCCCGGGACGAACACTTCAACGAGTGGAACGAAGACGAGGGCTTTTCCGGCATCCAGTTTACGACCAAGAAGATCCCCAAGCTCTGGAGCGAGTTCTATTTCCTGTCGCGCAACGTCGGCAAGGATGCCACCGCCGGGTATCTGGGAACGGTTCCGGCCCCGTTCCGCCCGCCCGCCGCCCAGGACATCTACACGGTCGGCACCTACCTGAAGAACTCCACGAATGATTGGCAGAACGTGGATTTCGGCCTGCAGGCCTATTATCAGTTCGGCAACTTCCGCGACTTCCGGAACCAGGGCGCCTTCGCGGTGCGCGAGGACCACAGTGCGTATGCCATCATCGGCGCCGCGGGTTACACGTGGAAGGAAAGCGCCTTCTCACCCCGGCTCGGCTTCGAATACAGCCACGCCTCCGGTGACAGCGACCCGCTCGACGGCGACCACGACACCTTCGTCCACCTCTACCCCACCGGCCATCTCTTCTACGGTTACGCCGACTTCACCTCGCTCCAGAACATCCACAACCTCCGCCTGCAAAGCTCCATCATGCTGACGCCCCGCATCCGGTTGCAGGTGGATGGCCACGCCAAGTTCCTCGCAACCGTGAACGACGCCTTCTACAACGTCGCCGGCCTGCCCCGGGGTGGCGCCGTTGGCGCCGCCGGTTCCCAGCGGGTCAGCTATCTGCCGGCCGCCGTGCGCGGAACCCGCTATGGGATCAATCCGGATGCCGGCAGCTTCGTCGGCACCGAGCTGGATATCACGCTGAACTTCCGCGTGCACAAGCACCTCACCCTGGAGGCTAATTACTCCCGCTTCTTCGTCGGCGATTACGTGCAGGACTCGCTCGCCCGCGTCGGTTCTCAGGATGCCGACTACTTCTATGTGCAGGCGCTGCTGAACTTCTGAGCTCGCCCCGCCTCGCGCTGCGCACTCTGCGCAAATCGGCACACACCCGCCCGGCCCCACGCCGCGGCGGGTGTCGTGTTTTCGGTGCGGTGAACTCGCCGGCCGCCACCGCCGTTTCACCGCCGGCCCGTTCATCCGCCGACGCATGCGCCGGACTCATGGTCCCGATGAAGACAATGAACGCCCCTCACAGGGTGGTCGGCACTCGGAACGCTATCGGCACGCAGACGATGAATCTGGTGCCGTGCCTGCCCGAAAATGCGCCCTTTACGCCCGAACAACGGGCGTGGATGAACGGCTTCCTGGCGGGCCTGTTTTCGAATGCCAACGCCGTGCTCGCCCCCGGTCCGGGCCCCGCTGGGGCCGGCCCGACCGCCACGCCGCTGCTGATTGCCTTCGGTTCGCAGACCGGCTCGGCGCAGGGCTTGGCCAAGCGGCTGGCCAAGGAGGCGGGCAGCCGGGGATTTGCTCCGGTCATGAAGGAATTGAACGCCGTCGCCCCGGCGGAGCTGGCGACGCTCGCGCGCTGCGTCGTGATCACCAGCACCTGGGGCGACGGCGATCCGCCCGACAACGCGGCCGGCTTCTGGAGCCAGCTTGATGCCGCGACCACACCGCGGCTGGAAAACCTCTCCTTCGCCGTGCTCGGCCTCGGGGACAAGAACTACGCCGACTTCTGCGGGGCCGCGAAGAAGTTCGACGACCGACTGTCAGCCCTTGGGGCGACCCGGCTCGTGCCCCGCGGCGAATGTGACGTGGACTACGAGGCGGGCGCCAAGATGTGGCTGGAAGCGCTGTGGCCCGCCCTGGCCGGGGCCGGGCCGGCGGCGGCTGAATCAGCGCCCGGTGAACCGTCCGCGGCCGCGACCATGACGTCGGTTCCGGAACCGCCCGCTTCGCCGCCCGTCGCCTACTCGCGGTCGAATCCATTCCCGGCCCGCCTCAAGATCAACCGACGCCTGAACCGCGAAGGTTCGCAGAAGGACACCCGGCATTTCGAGATTGTCCTCGCCGGTTCCGGCCTGAACTACGAGGCGGGCGACGCCCTGGGCGTGTTGCCCACGAACTGCCCCGCGCTCGTCGAGCAGTTGCTGGCCTCCCTCGGTTTCAGCGGCGACGAGCTTGTGGGCGAGGTCGCTACCTCCACCCTCCACCACCTTCTGTCCACCGGCCTCACCATCACCGTGCCCCCGCCCGCGCTGGTGAAGGAAGCGGCCACGCGGTCCGCCAAAGCGGAATTGCTCGCCTTGCTGGAACCCGCCCGGAAGGCCGATTTGGATCAGTGGCTTTGGGGGCGCGACGTGGTGGACCTGCTGAAGGCGTGCCCCGGCGCGCGGTTTGCCCCCGCCGAGTTCGCCGCCTTGCTGCGCAAGTTGCAACCGCGGCTCTACTCCATTTCGTCGTCGCCAGAGGCGCATCCCGGCGAGGTGCACCTCACCGTCGCGGCGGTGCGCTACGAGGCCCACGGCCGGGCGAAGCAAGGGGTCTGCTCCGGCTGGCTCGCCGACCGGGTCACGCCCGGCGAGACGCCGGTCCCGGTGTTCGTGCAGAAGTCCCACGGCTTCCGGCTTCCGGACGACCTGGCGAGGCCGATCATCATGGTCGGACCCGGGACCGGCATCGCGCCGTTCCGCGCCTTCCTGGAAGAGCGTCGCGCCACCGGCGCCACCGGCGAGAATTGGCTGTTCTTCGGCGACCAGCAACGGGCCAGCGATTTCCTCTACGAAGAGGAGCTCACCGCCTGGTCCAAGGATGGCCTGCTCACGCGGCTTGATCTCGCGTTCAGCCGGGACCAGGCCGAGAAGATCTACGTGCAGGACCGCATGCGGGAACACGCCGGCGAACTCTGGCGCTGGCTGGAGGATGGCGCGCACTTCTACGTCTGCGGGGATGCCAAGCGCATGGCCAAGGATGTGGACGCCATGCTGCACGCCGTCATCGAGAATGCCGGCGGCCGAACCAAGGACCAGGCCGTCGAATACGTCGCGGCCCTGAAGGCGGAAAAACGCTACCAGCGTGACGTTTACTGACATGAGCACGCCCTCCCTGCCGTTCACCGAGATCGTCGGCCAGAAGCTCAACGCCGAGCAGACCTCCTACCTCGAAGGGCTCTTCGCCGGCCTGCGTAACCGCGGCCTCACCTTCGGCGACGTGCTGCCCAACCCTGCCGCCGCCCCGGCCAAGCCGAACTTGGACGACCTGATTCCGGAGGAACGCATGAAGCGCGAGCTGCACCCGCTCGACGCCTATCCGCTGCTGCTCCAGCACGCGGCCGCGAACCAGGCACCGGACAAGGAGTCCACCTTCCGCTTCAAGTGGCAGGGGCTGTTTTTCCTGACGCCAAACAAGGAAGCCTTCATGGCCCGCCTGCGGATTCCGGGCGGACAGCTCCACAGCTTTCAGCTCCGCGAGCTCGCCAACATCGCCGACCAACTGACCAGCGGTTACACCCAGATCACCACCCGGGCGAATCTCCAGATGCGCCTGATCCAGCCGACGGACACCGTGGAATTCCTCCGGCGCATCCAGGCGATCGGTCTGCACACGCGCGGCTCCGGGGCCGACAACATCCGCAATCTTACCTGCGATCCGACCAGCGGCGTGGACCCGGATGAACTCATCGAGACACTGCCGATCACCCAGGCGCTCGGGCAGTTCATCCTCAACCACCGCGAGTTCTACGACCTGCCCCGCAAGTTCAACATCGCCTTCCACGGCGGCGGCAGGATTCCGACCGTCGAAGATACCAACGACATCGGCTTCAAGGCCGTGCGCGTAGTAGGGCAGGCTGCCAGCCTGCCCGGTGTAGTGGGACAGGCGCCCTCGCCTGTGTCAGGTTCGACAGGCGCCTCGCCTGTCGCCCCCCTGCTCGTCACCGACCAGATCGCCGACGGCATCTACTTCCGCTGCGCCCTCGGCGGCGCGACGGGCCACAAAGCCTTCGCCCGCGACCTTGGGGTGCTGATTCGACCCGAAGAAATCCTTGCCGTCGCCGCTGCCCTGCTGCGCGTTTACATTGCCAACGGAAACCGCGGCGACCGGAAGAAGGCCCGCCTCAAGCATCTCCTCGAATCCTGGACGCTCGACCAATATCTCGCCGAGACCGAGAAGCTGCTGGGCCACCAACTGCTCCGCCTCCCGGCCGACGCCAAACTCGAAACTCGAAACTCGAAAGCCGAGACGGGCCACCCGCACGTCGGTGTCTTCCCCCAGAGGCAGCCTGGCCTGAACTGGATCGGGGCCGCCGTGCCCGTCGGCCAGATCACTTCGAAGCAACTGCGCCGGCTCGCCGAGATCGCCGATCTCTACGGCAGCGGCGAGGTGCGCCTGACGGTTTGGCAGAACATCGTCATTCCCAACATTCGGGACGCCTTCATCGAGACGGCGAAGAAAGCCTTGGTGAAGCTCGGCTTCGACTGGCGCCAGTCGAACCTCAGGAGCGGCTTCATCGCCTGCACCGGCAATTCCTACTGCAAGTTCGCCGGGGCCAACACCAAGGGCCACGCCTTGGAGCTGATGAAGTGGCTCGACGCGCGCGTGACGCTCGACCAACCGATCAACGTCCACCTCACCGGCTGCCCGAACTCGTGCGCGCAGCACTACATGGGCGACATCGGGCTGCTCGGCGCCAAGGTGAAGGTCAGCGGTGAAACGGTCGAAGGCTACCATGTCTTTGTGGGCGGCGGCTTCGGTGACAAGCAGGCCGTGGGCCGGCAGCTCTTCACCGGGGTCAGCTTTGAGGCGCTGAAGCCGATGCTGGAACGGTTGCTCAACAACTTTCTCCGGCACCGGCGGCCCGCCGAGACCTTCCTTGCCTTCACGACGCGGCATGAACTGGGCAAGCTCCAGGAACTGCTCGGGGAAGCGTGAGCCCAGCCGCGTCATGAGCCATCGAAGCGATGAACCGTCAGTGAATGCGCCGGCATCGGCGGTCACGACGCTCATCGACGAACTGCTCGCCGAACAACGCCGGCTCACCGCGGTCGACAGATTCTCCCGCCAGCAGGGGGAGCACGCCGGGCCTCCGAATGCGCCGAAATATCGCGACCTCATTCCCCTGACCGCTCCGCGACCGGGTGAGCAATATGCCTTCGAGGTGGACCTGGACCGTTGCTCCGGCTGCAAGGGCTGCGTCACGGCCTGCCACTCGCTGAACGGGTTGGACGACGACGAATCATGGCGGGAGGTGGGCTTCCTGGTGGGCGAATCCGTGGTGCCGCTGGCGGTCGCGGCGGTGGCGGAAGTGGGTAAGCGGGAAAGCGGGCGCAAGCGCGACGAGCCAGCTCACCTGCCCCCGATCCGCTTTGGCGGCAACAAAGTGATCCCGCTCCAGCAGACCGTGACGACCGCCTGCCACCACTGCGTTGAGCCTGCCTGCCTGCTCGGGTGCCCCGTGCTCGCCTACGACAAGGATCCCGTCACCGGCATCGTCCGCCATCTCGACGACCAGTGCATCGGGTGCAGCTACTGCATCCTGAAGTGCCCCTACGAGGTTCCAAAATATTCCGCCAAACGTGGCATCGTGCGGAAATGCGACCTGTGCCATGGGCGCCTCGCCGAGGGTGAGGCGCCCGCCTGCGTGCAGGCGTGTCCAAACGAAGCCATCCGCATTGCGCTCGTGAAACCCGCAGAGGTCACGGCGCAAGGTCGGACCCCGGAAGCCGGAAGTCGGGACGGAACCACGACCTCGCAGAGCCAACTTCCGTCCTCCGATTTCAACGGCTGGCTTCCCGACTCGCCCGACCCGGCCATCACGCTCCCGACCACCCGCTACCTTTCGACGAAACCGAACGCCCCGCTGCGGTCCGCCGACCACGCCGAGCCCAAGCCGCAGCCCGCCCACTGGCCGCTCGTGCTCATGTTGGTGCTGACGCAAGCGGGCATCGGCGGCCTGTCAGCGGTGGCGCTGATCCGCCTCGTCGGGCTGGTGGGGCAGGAATCCCGGGAGGCGGTTGACCCTTCGTCCTTGCGTTCCCTCGCCGCCATCTCGTTCGCGCTGCTCGTCGCCGGTCTGGCCGCCAGCGTCTTCCATCTGGGCCAGCCCAAGAAGGCGTGGCGCGTCTGGCTCGGTTGGCGGACGAGTTGGCTTAGCCGCGAAGCCATCGCCTTGAATGCGTTCGCCGGGGCCGCGACAGCCGCGCTCGGCATCGTGTGGGCCGACCAGGCGCGGCCGATGTTTCGCCTGCCCGCCGACTTGTCCGCACTGCTGCAAAGGGCCGGAGCCATTCCGGCCTGGGCTTGGGCGGGCCCGCTGGTGGGGCTGGGGCTCGTCGCCGTTTTCGCGCAGGCAATGGTCTATGCGGACACCCATCGGCGCTTTTGGCGACTGGGCTCGACCGCACCCCGCTTCTACGGATCGGCATTCGGGTTGGGCTGCGCGCTCACCCTGATGTTCACCCCCTCCAGCCAGGTGGCAGCCCTGCTGATCGCGGGCACCCTGCTCAAATTGGCCGCCGAACTCGCCGTGCTGAAACACGGTGATTCGGACTCGGACCGCTGGACGCAGCTTCGGCGCACGGCCGTGCTCCAGCGCGGTGTGTTCCGGCCGCTGCTCGCGGCGCGCCTGCTGTCCGGCCTGATCGGGGGCGTGCTGCTGCCCTTCGGTCTTTTGGTTGGGGCCGGGTTTCCCGCGGGTGCTGCCGTCGGATTCACAGCTCTCCTGCTCGGTGAATTGGCCGAGCGCCATCTGTTCTTCACCTCCGTCGCGCCGGACAAGATGCCGGGAATGCCATGAGTTCCTTCCTTCCCAATACGTTGCTCCGCCAGTGGTCCGGCCCGCTCACCGCTGAACTCGTCCGCGAGCCCGGCCACTTCGGCCTGGGCCAGGTCCCAACCCGGCTCAAGCCCGACGCCGTCACCACCACCGTCTGCGGCTTCTGCTCCACCGGGTGTGGGCTGAAGATCCATCTCCAGGACGGCCAGGCCGTGAACCTCACGGCCGACCCGGACTACCCCGTGAACCTCGGCATGGCCTGCCCGAAGGGCTGGGAGTCCCTCACGCCGTTGGCCGCCCCCGACCGCGCCAGTTCGCCGCTGCTGCGCAACCGCGAAACCGGCGAACTCGAACCCGTGTCGTGGGTGCGGGCGATGAACGAGTTCACCACCCGGATGAAAGGCATCCAGGAACGGCACGGCCGGCACAGCCTCGCCTACCTGAGCACCGGCCAGATCTGCACCGAGGAGATGGCGTTCGTCGGCGCGCTGTTCAAATTCGGCATGGGCGGCCTGCACTGCGATTCCAACACGCGCCAGTGCATGGCCACCGCGCACGTCGCCTACAAGCAGAGCTTCGGCTTCGACGCGCCGCCCTACACCTATGCCGACTTCGAGGAATCGGACTGCCTCGTGTTCATCGGGGCCAATCCCTGCATCGCGCACCCGATCATGTGGCAGCGTGTGCTGCGCAACCCGCACTCGCCCGAGATCATCGTGCTCGACCCGCGTCGCACCGAGACGGCGATGAACGCCACGTTGCACCTGCCGCTCGCGCCGAAGTCAGACCTCACGCTGCTCTACGGAATCGCGAATGCGCTCATCGCCCGCGGCGCCGTGAACCGCGTCTTCGTGGACGCCCACACGGGCGGCTTCGACGACTTCGCCACGTTCGTCGCCGAGTTCACGCCGGAGCGTGCCTGCGAGGCCGCAAGGCTTGACCGCGCCGACTTCGATCGCTGTGTTGAACTCATCGCCACCAAGCAACGCGTGAGCTTCTGGTGGACCATGGGCGTGAACCAAGGCCACGAATCCACGCGCACCGCCCAGGCCATCATCAACCTCGCGTTGATGACCGGAAACATCGGCCGGCCCGGCACCGGCGCGAACAGCATCACCGGCCAGTGCAACGCGATGGGCTCCCGCCTCTTCGCCAACGCCACCTCGCTGCTGGGCGGACGCGACTTCACCAAGCCCGAGCACCGCGAAACCGTCGCGCGCCGGCTGAACATCCCGGTCGAGAGCATTCCGGACCAGAATTCGTGGGCCTACGACCAGATCGTGGACGGCATTGAGTCCGGCGCGATCAAAGGGCTGTGGATCATCGCCACCAACACGTCGCACTCGTGGATTCACCAGGGACGCTTCAACGAGCTGGCCAAGAAGCTGGAGTTCCTCGTCGTGCAGGATCTCTACACCACGACCGAGACGGCCCAGCGCGCCGACCTGATCCTGCCCGCCGCCGGGTGGGGCGAGAAGGACGGCACGCTCATCAACAGCGAACGCCGGCTCGGACTCGTGAAGAAAGTCCTCCGTGCGCCCGGCGAGGCGCTGAGCGATTTCAACATCTTCAAGCTCGTCGCCGCGGCCTGGGGCTGCAGCGAACTGTTCCGTGAGTGGTCCTCGCCCGAAGCCGTCTTCCAGATCCTGAAACGCCTCAGCGCCGGCCAACCCTGCGACATCACCGGCATCCGCGATTACCGGCACCTCGACGAGGCGGGCGGGATCCAGTGGCCGTTCAGCGTAGGGCAGGCTGCCAGCCTGCCCGCGGAGCCGGCAGGCTCGAAAGACACCGCTCAATTGGACAACCCTCCGGGCAGGCTAGCAGCCTGCCCTACTTTGGCGCGGGAGCGTCGCCTCTTCGCGGACGGCCAGTTCTTCACGCCCGACCGCCGCGCGCGATTCCTGTTCGACCTGCCGCGTCCCGTCGCGGAGCCGACCGACGCGGAGTTTCCCTTCGTGCTGCTCACCGGCCGAGGCACCTCGGCGCAATGGCACACCAACACCCGCACCGGCAAGTCGGCCGTGTTGCGAAAGCTCTATCCGGCCGACTGCTACGTGGAGGTCCACCCCGACGACGCCAAGCGTCTCGGCATCGCCCCACACTCCCAGATCACCGTGACCTCCCGTCGCGCAAGTCTCACGGCGACGGCCTTCGTCACGCCCACCGTTCAGCCCGGCCAGCTCTTCATCCCCATGCACTACGACGCGGTGAACCGGCTCACCTTCGCCAGCTTCGACCCGCATTCCCGCCAGCCGAGCTACAAACACTGTGCGGTCAAACTGACACCCCCATGAGCCAACGCATCCTCCACGCCCTTGAAGCCGTCCGGTTCTCGCCGGACAAAGCCACGGTCCTCGAGTTAAGCGCCACCCCCAGCGCGAGTGTAGCGGTCTGGGGCGTCCAGCCGGGCCAGGAAGTGGCGGCGCACACGCATCCGGACGGGCAGGACACCTGGGTGATGCTCCGCGGCGAGCTGACCTACTATCTCGGGCGCGGCGAACGGCGGGTGATCCGCGCCGGCGATGTCGACGTGGCGGCCATCGGCGAAGTCCACGGGGCCCGCAACGAAGGTTGCGAGGATGCGGTCTTCCTCAGCATCTACTCGGCGTCGAAACTGGGCTGGCAGCGCGCCGAGCCGTGAGCGCCAGGCAGGGGGGAATATAGGCCGCCGAACCAAACGGCTTGAACCGTCGCTGTTTCGTCCGGGCGGATCGCCTTAAAGCGCCTTTTCCACCGGGCGGCCTTCCGGCTACCTTCCAGGCCCGTGAAGTCACTGAACCATCTCTTGCAGAACAACCGCGCCTGGGCGGAACGCATGGTCCAGCAGGATCAGAAGTTCGTCTCCCGGCTCTCCGTCTAGCAGAATCCGGAGCATCTCTGGATCGGCTGTTCCGACAGCCGCGTGCCGACCAACCAGATCGTCGGACTGCTGCCGGGCGAGGTGTTCGTGCACCGCAACGTGGCCAACCTCGTCGGGCACACCGACCTCAACTGCCTCTCCGTCATCCAGTATGCCGTGGAAGTGCCGCGCGTGCGGCACTTCATCGGGTGTGGCCACTACGACTGCAGTGGCGTGAGCGCGACCCTGAACCGCGACCGCGTCGGGCTCGTGGACACCTGGCTGCGCCACGTCGAGGACGTCCGCCAAAAGCACCTCGCGCAGATCGGCCCCGAGGCCCCGTTCGACCAGCGCTGCGCCGTCAGTGCGAACTCAACGTCATCGGGCAGGCCGTCCACGGCTGCCAGACCACGATGGTGCGCGACGCTCGGGAACGCGGCCAGACGCTGAACGTGCATGGTTGGATCGATGCGTTGAAGGATGGCCTGATCCGTGATCTGCGCCTGAATCTCGATGGCGGTGCCGAGGTCTTGCCGGCCTACGAGGCGGCCATCCCGCAGCCGCCGACCCTCCTCAGGTGATGGCGCCGGCTCGACTTCGAACGGTCCGGGCTTAGTTTCGCCGCGCACATGGAACCGCTCACGCTCACGCTTGGTCATTCGCCCGATCCGGACGACGCCTTCATGTTCTACGGCCTGGCGAAGGACCTAATCCAGACTCCGGGGTTTCGCTTCGAGCACATCCTGCAGGACATCCAGACGCTCAACGAGCGCGCCACCCGCGGCGAACTCGACATCTCCGCCATCAGCATCCACGCCTACGCCTACGTGAGCGACACCTACGCGCTGCTGCCCAGTGGGGCGAGCATGGGCGACGGTTACGGGCCGATGCTGGTGGCGAAGCGGCCCTTCACCCGGGACGAGGTCGCGCGCCAACGCCTCGCCGTGCCGGGAACGATGACCAGCGCGTTCCTCGCCCTGCAGCTCTGGCTCGGGAAAACGGCGAAGGAACTGAACTTCGTCGTGGTGCCATTCGACCGGATCTTTGAGGCGGTGAAACGCGGTGAGGCGGACGTGGGCCTCATCATCCACGAAGGCCAACTCACCTACGCCAACGAGGGGCTCGTGGTCTGCGAGGACCTGGGCATCTGGTGGGGCCGCGAGAATGACGGCCTGCCGCTGCCGCTGGGTGGGAATGTCATCCACAAGCGCCATGCCCCGGCCGTGCGCAAGCAGGTGAGCGACATCCTCACCGCCAGCATCCAGTTCAGCCTCGATCACCGGCCCGAGGCCGTGGCGCATTCGCTGCAATGGGCGCGCGACATGGGCCGTGACCTCGCCGACAAGTTCGTCGGCATGTATGTGAACCACTGGACCCTCGACTACGGTGACCGCGGCCGCGCAAGCATCCGGCGGTTCCTCGCCCGGGGACAGGCCATGGGCGTCATCCCGCACGCGCCGGCGCTGGAGTTTGTGGTGTAATCGCAACTGCGGGTGAAATTGTAACAGGACCCGGCCCTGAGCTGTGGGCGGCTTGCCCTGCAGGCCGCACGGGTTGCGGGGCAACTCGCCCACAGTTTAACCGACAATTGCCCCCGCTTGGTTTGGGCACTGGACCTACGGCAGCTTCGGCCGGATCACCTCCACCGAGCAGTGCGCCCGGGCCGCCACGGCGCTGGCCACGCTGCCCAAGTTCCGCCGGGTGCCGTGCTGCAGTCCGTGCGCGCCCAACACCAGCAGGTCGGCCTTCCAGTCTTCGGCGTGCCGCACGATTTCCTGTTTCGGGTCCCCTTCGCAGATGTCCGTCTCCACCGTCACCTTGGCCGCATAGAGCACCTTGGCGAAGTGCTCGACCATGTGACAGACCCACTCGCGCGGCGTGGCCTCGTGGCTGCGGGCCCATTCACTCGGAAAAATCCCCGGCCAGGCGATGACGCTTTCCATCCGCGGGTCCAGCACCGCGATGAGGCGGAACACCGTGCCTGCCGGCCAAGCGCGCCCGGCAACCTGCCGGACCGCGGCCACGCTGTCCGACGAACCGTCCACCGCGAGCAGCACCCGGAACGGGACCTCCGGATGGCTGGGACGCGGGCGGCTCACATGCACCGAGCACGGGGCGGACGCCAGCACGCGCTGCGAAACGGAACCCAGGAGAACCCGTCCCAGCGCACCCCGGCCGTGCGAACCCACGATGACCCAATCGACCTTCAGCTCCTCGGCGACCCGCACCACCGCCCAACCCGGCGACTCGGCGACCGCCTGCGCCGTCACCCGCCAGGCGGGCCGGAACTGGCGGACCTTGACCGCGCCGTCATTGGCGACCGCCTGGGCGGCATCCACCAGATCACGGGTCTTCACGCGCAGCGCGGCGAGCCCGGGCGAAAGGGACAGGTCCATGGCTTCGGCGGTGGTTCCCGGCGCGGGCAGCCAGATGTCCGCGACCGAGAGCACCGTGGCCTCCAGGTCGGCGGGCAAACCCAGCAGCGGCAGTTCCGAAACCGCATGGTCCGAACAGGCCGAACCATCATAGGCGAGGAGAGCTTTCATACCATCGGGAAGCTGGTCCTCGATCCGCCCGCACGCGAGCGGCCTTTTGGCGGAAACTCACCCCGGATTGCGGGGCCATTCCACGGGGCCATTGTGCGCTCCCCTCTTGCTTCGCTCCGTGGACGTGACTACCAACCGCCCAACGCCAACCCCGTCTGCCCATGTCCCAGAAGCCTCCCGGTTTCCTCGCCTGCCTCCTGCCGGTCACCCTGTTCGCCTGTGGAAATGCGCTCGCGACCGTTGTCGGCGCGGACCCGGTCACTGCAGGAGCCGTGGGCAAGTTCTTCGAAGCGTTGGGCCCCGGACTGGTTCAGGACTTTTTCCAGAAGCGCGCTGCGGCCCGGCGGGATGCCCACGACTTCGCGATCAACGGCACGCTGGCCAGGGCATTTTCGCGTGCCGTGGCGAACCAGATGCGCAGCGTCGCCGATGCAGCTGACACCGCCAATGACCAACCCGCCGCCAAACTCCTCCGCCAGTCCGCCAACGGCTTTGAGGAATACTGGACCGCGCAGTTGCACAAGGGCTCTCCCGAAGGCCTGAAGGATGTCGATGGACAGGCTTTGGCCAACGCATTTTCCGAAGCCATCGCCCGAGACGGTGCGCTACGGTTGCAGCCCCACGTCTGGGAATTTGTCCTCAAGGGAGCGGGCCTCGGCAACACTTGGGGTGCTTGGCACCGGGATCTGGGTGAGCATTGGCCCCAAGTCCTGCTGGGCCGCCTCACCGGCCGGGAGCTGCCCCAAGGCTTTCTTCACGAACTGACCTTCGACGAGAAGGCCAGCCACAAGATGACGCTTCGACTGCTCGCATCCCTTAGCGTGGCGGCCCGCTCCCCGGAAGTGCGCGCGGGACTGTCAGAAGGCGATGCCGCGAAACTCGACCGCGCCCTTTCCGGAATCGACCAGCAGCTTTCCGCCATCCAGACGCGGCTCGATACCTTGGAGGGAATGGTGGACGCGGTTCATGGAGAAGTGAAAGGCGCCCGCGACGACATCCGGCAGTTGGCATCCGAGGAAATCCAGAAGCGCGCCGAAGAACTGCGCCGCGAAGAGAAGCAACGTCAGGCGGGCTGCGACATTTCCCGCATTCTGAAATACGCCCCGGCGGAGCTGATCGGCCGGGAGGCGGAGCTGAAGCTGCTGAACGACGCTTGGGACAAAGCGGTCCAGGATGAACCTCACCGTCCTCGCGTGCTCACGTTTGTTGCCTTGGGCGGAGAGGGAAAGACGTCTCTGGTGGCGAAATGGGCCGCGAGTCTGGCGGACGACAACTGGCCGGGCTGCGCCGCCGTCTTCGCGTGGTCCTTCTACAGCCAGGGCACGCGCGAGCAGGCCGCCGTTTCCTCCGACTTGTTTCTCGCCGAGGCCCTCACCTTCTTCGGCGACGCGGCGATGGCGGGCAGCGCGGCGGGCGCGTTCGACAAAGGCCGGCGGCTGGCCCGGCTCGTCGGCGAACGGCGCGCGCTGCTCATCCTCGATGGCCTCGAGCCGCTGCAATACGCCACCACCTCGCCCACGCCCGGCGAACTCAAGGACCAGGGCCTCGCCGCCCTGCTCAAAGGCCTCGCCGCCACCAGCCACGGCCTGTGCGTCGTCACCACCC
>JAYUSF010000044.1:0-7579 GCA_043755815.1 Verrucomicrobiota bacterium | reverse complement strand
GACCGCAAGGCGATCACCCAATGGATCGAGCAGCAGCGCCTTGGCGTGGATTACCAAAATCCCGATCCGGGCCGAGTGACGGTGCGCCGCCTGAACCGGATGGAATACGAGTTCACCATCCTGGACCTGTTCGGCGTGAGCCCTGTGGCCGAGGGCGAGTTCAGCAGCGACGCCAGTTCCAGCCGTCAACGCCTGCGCGACCTGCTGCCGCCCGACGACACGGCGTTCGGCTTCGACAACAACGGCGACTTCCAGACGCTGTCGCCCGCGCTCTTGGAGAAGTATTTCGACCTCGCGGAATACGTCGTGGACCACGTCATCGCCAAGGGCGGCCCGCGCCATCCGATGCGGCAGTTAGACCCCACTCAGATCAAGATCACCCGCGCCCAGGAAAACAAGAAGACGGATCACCGGCTGGAGTTCGAGCTCGCCAAGCCCGGCCGCTACCGTGTTGAGGCGCAGTTCCCGCTCGGCGGCTGGCAGGATTACGGTGGAGCCTACGACTTCGCGCTGAAGCTAGATGACCATTCCGTCGCCAAGGACATCGTCGAAATCGGCGGCCAACGCATCTACAAGTTCACCAACGAAGTGACGCTCGCCGCGGGAACACACGCGCTGACCTTCGTCACCGACGCCCTCAAGCCCGCCCTGAATGGCAAGACCAACCACCTTGAGCTGCGGCCCAAGTTCCGCCTCACCGGGCCGATTGCCGCCGACACCCAAGAGTATCCCGAGTCGCACCGGCGCATCTTCTTCCAAGGCGACGCCCCGGCCGATCCCGCCCAGCGCCACGCCTACGCCCGCGCCATCCTGCAGCGCGTCGCCGACCGTGCGTTCCGGCGTCCGGCAGCGGAGGCCGTGGTCAACCGGCTCACCGATCTGGCGCTGCGTTCGGAGAAGTTCGAGGACGGCGTCGGCCTCGGCCTGATGGCTATCCTCACGTCGCCGCAGTTCATCTTCCGCTCCGAAGTCCAGCCGCAGCCCGATGATCCGAAGGCGGTCCATCCGCTCGACGAATACGCGCTCGCGTCGCGCCTGTCCTACTTCCTCTGGCTCAGCCTGCCCGACGACGAACTGACCGCGTTGGCCAAGCGTGGTGAGTTGCGGAAGAACTTGTCCGCGCAGGTGAAGCGCATGTTGGCCGACGCGAAGTCCGAGCGCTTCTTCGAGGACTTCCCCGGCCAATGGCTCCGCACGCGCAACGTCCTCATGGCCGCGATCAACAAGGACGTGGCGCTGAACCCCGTGCGCGGCGCGATGAAGCGCGAGACGGAGATGCTCTTCGAGCACATCGCCCGCCACGACCGCGACCTGCTCGAACTGCTGACGGCGGACTACACGTTCGTGGACGAGCCGCTGGCCAAGTTTTACGGGCTGACGAACTACACCGGCTCCGGTGTCCAGAAGGTCAGCCTCACGCCCGAGAGCAAACGCGGCGGCATCCTCACGCACGGCAGCTTCCTCGTCGCGTCGTCGAACCCCAACCGCACGTCGCCGGTGAAGCGCGGCGTGTTCGTGCTGGAGAACCTGCTCGCCATCCACCCGCCGCCGCCGCCGCCCAGCGTGCCGTCGTTGGATGACACCAAGACCGGCGGCACCGCGCCCAAGACCGGCAGCGAACAGCTCGCGCTGCACCGCGCGAACAAGGCCTGCGCGGCCTGCCACGCGCACTTCGACCCCATCGGCATCGCGCTGGAGAACTACGACGTCATCGGCCAGTGGCGGACGGAGGAAGGCGGCGAACCCATCGCGCCGAAGGAAAAGACAATCACCGGGCAGACGCTGACGGGCCTCGGCGACCTGAAGCAGTTCTTCGCCGACCGGCGGCAGCAGTTCTACGGCTGCGTCAGCGAGAAGCTGCTGACCTACGCGCTCGGCCGCGGACTCGATCCCGGCGACGCGGTGACGGTGGACCGCATCGCCGAGCAAGTGGCGCAGGACGGCGGCAAATTCTCCACGCTGCTCCTGGCCGTGATCGAGAGCCCGCCCTTCCAGATGCGGCGCGGCGACGACGGCCTCGTGAAGACGCCGCCGCGTTCGTTCGTGCCGGAAGCGCCGCCGCCCGAGCAGCGCAAGGGCCGCCGCCGGAACAAGCCGGCGAATCCGGAGCTCGTGCAGAAGGCGGCCACAACCAACGTCGTCACTTCACCGTCGGAGCGAGTTGGTCTCAAGGAATAGCTATCTATGCTGGACGATCCGCGCATCAAGAGAGTCCTGAAACGCTATCGGAAGGGTGAACAATTCTCCGATGGAATCATGGACGTGACCGCGCTGGGCGACGCCTGCTTGCTGGCGGCGTGCCGCTGCCAGAACGAGGCCGACCTCTGTGCACCGATGGAGCTGGATGAACAGGCATTGGCGGCCCTCACACAGCGGATGGGGATCGGGCTCGATCAGAGCGAGTTTGATTATTTCCTCCACGCCTACATTCGTTCAGGCCAATTCGAGGATTACCACGCCGATCCGACGGTGACTCGATATCCGGTCTCTGAAGATGGACCGCCGGCAAACATCCCTGTCTCTGAAGGCTGCCGGTGGTGTGAAGCTCGCCCGCAGGAAGGGAAAGCGAACTTCGTGGAGATTCCCGTTGAACCGGCAGAAGTTGAACCTTCCAACGAGCCTTCGGCAGCTTAGACCCCACTATGATCCACCTCCCTTCGCGCCCCCTCGACCGCCGTGGCTTCCTCCGCGGTGCCGGTGTTCTGCTCGCCCTGCCCGTGCTGGATTCCCTGCTGCCCGGCTCCAAAGCCCTCGCCGCGGAAGCGCCCAAGCCCGGCACCACCGCCGGCGGCATGCCGTTGCGGATGGCCTACGTCGCCTTCGCCAACGGCTCCAACTACGAGCGCTGGCTGCCCAAGGGCGACGGTCCCGGCTACGAGCTGAACGAGACCTTCCTCCCGATGAAGGGGCTGAAGGACAAGTTCCAAGTGATCTCGAACCTCGCGCACGACGCGGCGAACAACTGGGGCGACGGCCCGGGCGACCACGCGCGTTCGGGCGCGTCCTTCCTCACCGGCTGCCACGCGTGGAAGACGCTCGGCTCACGGCTGCACCTCGGCATCTCCGTGGACCAGATCGCGGCCCGCCAGGTCGGCCATCTCACGCGGCTCGATTCGCTCCAACTCGGCGTCGAGGGCGCCCGCATGTATGGCTCGTGCGACACCGGCTATCCCTGCGCCTACCAATACAACATCTCGTGGGCCTCCGAGACGTTGCCGCTCGCGCCCGAGGCCAACCCGCGCACCGTCTTTGAAAAACTCTTCGGCGGCGGCAACGCGGCGGAACGTGCGGCGAACCTCCGCCAGCGCCTCGCCCGCCGGAAGAGCGTCCTCGATTTCGTCCTCGAAGACGTCCGCAGCCTGAACCGCGACCTCGGCCGCAACGACCGCCAGAAGCTGGACGAGTATCTCGCCGGCATCCGCAAGATCGAGACGCAGATCGAGAAGGCCGAGCGCTTCCGCCTGCCCGAGCCCGCCCTCGGCGAACCGGCCGGCGTGCCCGAGGGGCATCTGGAGCATGTGGACCTGATGTATGAGCTGATGGCGCTGGCCTTCCAGACGGACTCCACGCGCGTCGCGAGCTTCGCGGTCGCGCCGGAGGGCAGCAACCGCCCGTTCCCGACGCTCGGCATCTCCGAGGGACACCACTTCCTCACGCATCACGCCGGCAGCAAGGACAAGATACTCAAGGTCGCGCAGATTGAGCGCTGGTATATGGAGCGCTTCGCGAAGTTCCTCCAGACGCTGGACGCGATGAAGGACGCCGACGGCACGTCCGTGCTGCACAACTCGATGATCGTGTATGGCTGCGCCATCGGCGACGGCAACAAGCACAACCACGACGAACTGCCGGTCGTCCTCGCCGGCGGCGGCGGCGGCACCCTCCAGGCCGGACGCCACCTCAAGCTTGGCCAACCCACGCCCATGACCAACCTCTACACCTCCATGCTCGACCGAATGGGCGTGCAGGCCGAGAAGGTCGGCGACAGCACGGGCCGGATGGCGAGCATCTGATCCCTTCGCCATACCGGCGACATCGCGGCTGAGCTCTTGCCCAGCGGGCTTGGCCGAACTTATGCCGGCCCACCGCCTTGGTCAGTTTCACGCTCATCACGGCGGCGTCCACGATCTCCCCGCCGAGGCGGCTGAAGGGCAGGCTCAACGGACCAACCGGGCAAACATTTAACCGGGTGACCTAGCCGCGCCGTCCCAAGCGGGCTCCGTTTCCAGGAGTCCTGCCCGCTTGCAGGGGTGTGTCTTGATTTTGAAGGTGCAGAGCGGGGAACGGCTCTCTCGTTGCCTGCGGCCACAATCGGGACTCAGGCCATTGACTTCCCCAAGTTCAGCCGCACGGTGCCTTCAGTTGGTTGATGGGTAAATTCTTAACCTCCAATCGCGGCACCAATACCACAGCAGCATCCATGGACATTCCCGATCAAGATCTGAAGACCCCCGTCACAATCCCGGAGGCACTGTTGGAGGCTCCGGTTTTCGGCATCAATCTCAAGGCCGACACCCTCCAGGGCAACCTCGATCCGGAAGGAACCCTGCTGGTGTTTCTCCGCCATTTCGGCTGCATGTTCTGCCGGGAGATGGTGGCCGACCTCCGGCACCATTCGGCGGCCGAAGGTGAACGGGAGCGCATCCTTTTCTTCTATCAGGGCACCGTCCCGGAGGGGCGGGAATTCTTCGGCAAGCACTGGTCTTCCGCGCGCGCCATTGCTGATCGCCCGCTCAAGTTCTATGAGGGCTTCGGTGTTCCCAAGGCGAGCTTGGCCGAGGCGTTTTCCCCCGCCGTCTGGCGGAGCGGCATGAAGACCTGGTCCCGCGGACATCGCCCGGGGCTGCCTCACGGCAGCGTGCGGCAGATGCCGGGCTTGATGTGGGTTCAGGCCGGCCGGATTGTTTGGCGCCACGACTTCGAACACGCCGGCGACCATCCGAATCTGGGCAAGATGCCCCGGTTCCCGCTGATGGCGAGTCTGGTCGCCTGAACGGCAGGGTTCGGCGCCGCCTCTCGCCCCTCAGTTACCCGCCCCCGCTCGGTGATAAACGTTAGCCGGAGTGCTGGGCGAGGCCGGTGCGGCATCGACTTCCGTATACGCCAAGGTCCGGTTGCCCTAGTGTCCAGAAGTTGAAGCTCGTCCTCATCCTCTTCTCTGCCGGGTCATTCCTCCTGTATGGCGGAGCGTGCTTCCTGTCCGCCAAGATGAAGCGGGAGTTCGACCGCTACCGGCTGGGAACGCAGCGCACGCTGGTCGGCGGGTTGCAGTTGTGTGCGGTGATCGGACTGTTGGGTGGCCTGAGCCAGCCGTGGCTGGGTCGCGCGGCGGCGGCCGGACTCGCCCTGATGATGCTGGTCGCGGTGGGCGTCCGAATCAGAATCGAGGACGGCCTGGTGCAGACGGTTCCGGCACTTTTCTATCTGGCGCTGAATGCCTACCTCTGTTGGGCGGCGTATTAGGCCGCCGCCCGCCTAGAGCAGTGCGATGGCGGCGCTCAGGGCGAGCACGGCGAGGGAGGGCAGGGCTTTTTTGATCGGGTCCTTCACCTTGAGGTGCATTGCGAACGCACCCACCATGAGCATCCCCAGGCCGATCGCAGCCGGTTGCGCCAAGTTATGGATCCAAATGGCGGCCAACAGAGAAAGCGCCAGCCCGACCTTGAGCGCGCCAACCACACACATAAACCAGAAGGGCAGCCCGTAGGCGGCGAATTCCTCACGCAGACTTTGGGCACCGCCGCCACGAAACGGCGTCGCCCTGCCCGAGCGAAACAGCCAGACATTCAGGATGACAAGCGCGACGACCACCTGCAGGGCGATGAGGATGTATTCCATGCAATCAGTGAAAAGATGCCCGCATCAGCTGATCGGTCATAGGAGGTTCGTTCCGTCTTCCCGCCTCGGCAGGAGCCGGAAGCGAACCCGCCAACGCAAGCAAGGACAGTGGCATCTCCCGACATTTCAACCGCAATGTCCTCTTCTGGCAAGCTGGCAACGCGCCACCGCCAAGCACCGGGGCGTTCCTCGCCCGTATTGACCTTCTCCACTGCGGTTCACACCAAGGAGGAATGGCACAGGTGAACTGAAAGAGCCCCCGTGCAGATTCGCATTCTTGCCTGAGTGCTCAAGGTCCTCTGAGAGGCGTCATTGAGCAATCCTCACCGCCCGCTTCAGTTTCGCGCTCTTCACGGCGACGTCCACGATCGCCTGGCCGAGGCGGCTGATCGGCAGGCTTGCCAGGCCTTCCCGCAGCAAAACCGAAGGCTGGTGTGGCTGGCGGCAACGCGATAGACTGCCCCCATGCTGAACGAGGCCATTGAAACGCGTGGACACACTGGCCGCGAGGGTATGCTGAAACTCAGCGTCTCCACCGGACTGCCCGATGCTGACCTGGCCGTGGTTGTCCGGGTCACTCCGCTGACACCGGTCAACGGAGTGGACGCCAACGGGTGGCCGGTCGGTTTCTTTGGGCAAGTTGCGGGTTCGATGCCCGGACTAGAACGAGTTCCCCAAGAGCCGGACTGGTCAGAAATCACGCCCTGAAAACCGCCCCTGCTACCCATTTTCTTCTTCCGATGGCATAAACATTCGCGCGTCCTTGTCACACGGCAGTCGCAACCGCAGAATCTCGGCAACATGCCATCGATCAACGCTGACAAACCGCATCTTTGGAAAGAAGACGTCGAGCGTTCCATCGATTTCTACAACGACTGGTTCGTCAAGTTTGCCCCTGAGACGTTTAGAAAGCAGAGATCCCGGACAACCGAAGTCGTCGCCGCTGCTCTTGGTGCGACCAACCATTTACGGCAACTGACAGCGGAGGCGCTTGCGGAAAATCCCGGAGTCTTGCCCGTATTGCGAATGGCCAGCGCGCCGCCGATTGCACGAGATCGACTAATTGGATTGGCACACGTCACTAAGAGTCTTGTCGAATCCATGGAGGGAAAGGAGGGCGTGGCTCCACGACTTCCCCAGAGGATGCCCCGTGAGCGACTGATGGAAGAGTTGAACCGAATCGCTGATTTACTGACTGAGCTGGCCGATCGCGACTTGTTCCCGTGGCTGCAAACTGGAGCCACACCGAATAACGATCAAATCGACCGCTCTGCCTTGGTGGTTGCCGATCGTCTTTGCGGAGCGGCCTCCGATCCGATCATCCGCAACCCGCAAGAGCGTCGGCAACTCGCGTCTCTCCGCCGCTGGCTCGTCAGACACGGCTATCGTCATGCGGCTGTAGGAACGGTCTCGGACTACGCCTCGCTGGCCCCGGGCTGTTTTGCTTTTCGTCTGAACATTCCGGCGGGAGATCCCGCGGCATCGGTGAATATCCCCGTTGACTGCGCGATTCAACCCACGTGGGCGACGGCCGGAGCGTTGCCTCTGCTCATCGAGGCCAAGTCTGCAGGCGACTTCACCAACACCAACAAGCGGCGCAAGGAAGAGGCGCAGAAGCTCAGGCAATTCCGTGAACGTTACGGTGGAGCCGGTGTAAGAAGCTTTCTGTAATTTGCTTTCCTTGTGTTTCCACCCAACCCCAGAGGGGGAGGTGGAGCGGAGGCGAGCGGAGCGAGCCGAG
>JAYUSF010000043.1:0-25522 GCA_043755815.1 Verrucomicrobiota bacterium | reverse complement strand
CGTTCTTCACCACCGCTGCACTGCCACAATGCTGACACTTCATGCCCCAAGCCTGCCAAGCCCACCGCACTTATCAATACCTATTGAGCAATCCCAGCGTGCGGAGCTCCCGCAAGTGTCATCTGGTAAACTTGCAGCTACACTTTGTGGTCAACAGACCTCCGCGATCTGACCCGGCGCCACTGGTTCAGTCACTTTCTCCGGATCATGCTCCTAATTTAAACGAAAAGGCCGGGCCTTGCGGCCCGGCCAGCGCTTATTAACCCACAACCAACTTACCACCAAATTAGGAGCAGCCCAGACTGGCACCGCAATTGAGGCACTTGTAGCAGGCCCCGTTGCGCACCGTAACGTGGCCGCAGGTCGGGCAGGTCGGCGCATCACCCTGATTCTTGAAGGTGCTCGTCAGGAGCGAAGCGGTATGTCCTGCCGGGCTGCTGGTCGCAACCGCCACGCTAGACACGCCCTGCCCCGACGAAGCTTTGACGAGGATTTCGGTGTTGCCCTCAACGATCGGGAGTTCCGGCACGGGCCGGTTCACTTTTTTTTTCAGCTCCTCAAGCAGTCCCGGCATGGGGAGTTCGGTTTGCCCGCCGTTCGGCGAATTGGCCGCGCGGTAGCCGTCCACGAACTGACAGGCCATCCAGCGGAACACGTAGTCGATGATCGATGACGCGTTACGGATGTCGGGGTTCTTGGTGAAGCCGCTGGGCTCAAAGCGCTGGTGGGCGAACTTCCGAACCAGGCTCTCCAGCGGCACGCCGTATTGCAGCGACATCGAGGTCAGCGCTCCAATGGTGTCCATGAGGCCCCCAATCGTGCTGCCCTCCTTCGCCATGGTGACGAACATTTCGCCCGGCTGGCCGTCTTCAAAGAGCCCGACCGTGAGGTAGCCTTCGTGTCCGGCGATTTCGAACTTGTGGTTCACGGCCATACGGGTCTCCGGCAGGCGTTTGCGGAGCGGTTGGTTGGCCATCTCCCGCAGGCGGGACACCTCCGCATCGAGTTCCTTGAGGCGGGCTTCCAAGGTCACCACCTGCTCGCTGGCGGTCGCCGTCTCACCGGCGCCGGACTTGCTGGTGTTCAGCGGTTGGCTGCGCTTGGACCCGTCGCGATAGACCGCAACGCACTTGAGGCCCATGCGCCACGCATCAATGTAGGCGCTGCGGATGTCCGCCACGGTCGCGTCGTTGGGCATGTTGACCGTCTTGGAGATCGCCCCGGAAATGAACGGCTGGGCCGCCGCCATCATGCTGAGATGGGCCTTATAGTGAATGCTCCGCTCACCCCGGAACGCCTTGAACGCGCAGTCAAAGACTTCGAGATGTTCGCGCTTCAGGCCGCTCACCACCTTGTCACCCGCTTTGGCCCGCCCTTCCTTCACCGCGCTGTCGTCCTTGGACAGCGTGATGTCCTCGATCGTGTCGAACTTCTCGACGTGGGCGAGGATGCGTTCGTTTTCGCTGGCATTGTAGCCCAGCCGCTTCAACGCGTCGCCAACTCCGCGGTTGACGATCTTCAGCATGCCGCCGCCCGCGAGCAGCTTGTATTTCACCAGCGCGATGTCGGGTTCGACCCCCGTCGTGTCACAATCCATGAGGAACGCGATGGTGCCGGTGGGGGCGAGCACGGTAACCTGGGCGTTGCGGTAGCCGCGTTGCTTGCCCTTGGCGAGAGCGCGGTCCCAGCAGGCGCGGGCTTCCTCCTTGAGGTAGGCAAAATCCCGGCTCGGCTGAATGTCCTCCACCGCCCCGCGATGGTGCTGAATCACCCCGCGCATGGACTCGATGTTTTCCTTCTTAATCGGCTTATCGACGCCTGAACAGCGGGCATCCGCATAGCCCGGAAAGGCTCCCATCGTCGTGGCGATCTCC
Organism: Verrucomicrobiota bacterium; assembly: GCA_043755815.1. GTDB lineage: Bacteria > Verrucomicrobiota > Verrucomicrobiia > Limisphaerales > UBA9464 > CAIWAH01. Next base: position 23,648 of record JAYUSF010000043.1, on the reverse strand, counting down.
GCCGATTGTTCGTAGGCGTGGCCGGTCATCACCGCGGTGATCGCTCCGGCGAGGGCCCGGCCTTCGTTGGAGTCGTAAGGCAGGCCGTAGCTCATGACGAGTGAGCCGAGATTGGCGAAGCCAAGCCCCAGGGTGCGGAAGATGTGGGAGTTCTCCGCGATCACCTTGGTCGGATAGCAGGCGTTATCGACGAGGATTTCCTGCGCGGTAATGAAGATTCGGACCGCCGCCTTGAAGCGCTCGATGTCAAACACCCCGTCGGCCCGCTTGAACTTCATCAGGTTCAGCGAGGCCAAATTGCAGGCGGTGTTGTTGAGGAACACGTATTCCGAACACGGATTCGTCGAGTGGATCGGCTCGGTGCCCTTGCAGGTGTGCCACTTCTGGATCGCGCCGTCGTATTGCAGTCCCGGATCGCCGCAGACCCAGGTCCCTTCCGCGATCTGGTCGAGGAGGCGGGAGGCGTCCTTCCTTTCCAACGGCTGCCCGGTGGTGACCGACCGGGTCCACCACTCCTTGCCCTCGATGGCGGCCGTCATGAAATCGTCGGAAACGCGGACCGACAGGTTCTCATTCTGATACATGACCGAACCATAGGCTTCGCCGTTGAAGGACCCATCGTAGCCCTGTTCGATCAGTGCCCAAGCCTTGCGCTCCTCCTTCGACTTCGCCGTGATGAATTCCTCCACGTCGCCATGCCAGTCGCGGATGGTGTTCATCTTCGCCGCCCGGCGGGTCTTGCCACCGGACTTCACGACGTTGGCCACCTGGTCGTAAACCCGGAGGAAGCTCATCGGGCCGCTCGGCTTTCCGCCGCCCGAAAGCTTTTCCTTGCTGGATCGGATCGGCGTCAGGTCCGTGCCGGTGCCGGAACCGAACTTGAAGAGCATGGCCTCGCTGTAGGCGAGCTGCATGATGTTCTCCATGTTGTCCTCCACGGACTGAATGAAGCAGGCGCTGCCCTGTGGATACTCGTATTGGGTGTTGGCGCGGCGGGCTTCCCCGAGCTTCGGATCCCAGTGCCAATTCCCTTTGTCGGAGGCCTTGCCCACCCCGTATTGGCTGTAGAGGCCGACGTTGAACCAAACCGGAGAATTGAATGCGCCGTGCTGGTTGACGCAGAGCCAGGTCAGCTCGTTGTAAAACACCTCGCCGTCTTCCTTGCTGAAATAGCCGTCCTTGATGGCCCAGTCGGCGATCGTGCGCGTCACCCGGTGAACGAGCTGCTTGACCGAGTATTCCCGTTCCGCCTTGGCCGGATCGCCGTAGAAGTATTTGGAGCAAACGACCTTGGTCGCCAACTGCGACCAGGATTTGGGCACCTCAACATTCTCCTGCTTGAAGACCGCCTTGCCCGTGTCATCGGTGATTTCCGCGGTGCGGCGTTCCCAGTCGATCTGGTCGAAGGGCGCCACCTTGGCGTCGCTGAACACCCGCGAGATCCTCAGGGCACGTTTCGCAGGCTTGGCCGAAGGCGCAACTTGGCGGGACGGGGCGGGCTTGACGGCTCCGCGGCGGGAAGGTTTCGCGGAGCTGGGAGTGGCTACCGCATCCTGGGCATCAATCATGGTTAAGTCAGGGGTTTAACTGTTACTAAGTTCGTCGTCGGCTCACACCGCAGCTGCTCTTGGCGAAATCCCCCATCGGGCACGTCAGGCTCCACGCTTAAAACCGGCTAAAATCATCAAAAAGCTGTGCAAGGCATCAGGTCTGCACACCCATCATGTTGTGGACGGGGAGAGAGATTGACCCAAGATGTTGTGGTTACAAGCGGTTTTTTTTCAGAAACATTTACCCCCTAAAAACCACCGCAAATTGCCCCCTTTTTGCAAGGTTCTCACCCCAATTCGCGACCGATTTCAGGCGCGAACGAGAAGACGACCAGCATGCGGCCACCGACCGGTCCCACAAGCGCGAGATATTGCGAGTTGTTCACGCAATCGGCACAAGATCAGCAACGCATTGCTCGTTCGGCGAGCCGCATTGCAGTTCCACCCTTTCCCTGCGGGAGGCAGGAGAATCATCCCAGTTTTGGTGCCTAGCGCGTTCCTTCAAGGGCCAGCAGCTTTGCTCTGTCTTGAGAGAAGTTTCTGCCGAATCGAAGCTGGCCCGCCTGCGGATCCTCGCCATCGAGGACGAGGAGATTTTGCGCAGCCTCGTCTCCGGGCACCTGACCAAGGCCGGCTTCAAGGTGCTGCTGGCCCCCGATGCCGAGGCCGGATTCCGACGGGCCACCCGCGAGGGGCCCGACCTGGTCTTGCTCGATTGGTTGCTGCCGGATGAAAACGGCGACTCGCTTTGCCGCCGGCTGCGCGCGCACGGCGTCACCTGCCCGATCGTCATGCTCACCTCCAATGGCGATCCGAACGCTCAGGTCGCGATGCTGGACGAAGGCGCGGACGACTACTGGGTCAAGCCGGTCGCCCCCAATGTGATGCTGGCCCGGATCAATGCCCTGCTCCGTCGGCAGGTCCGATTGGAACGGACAACCAAGGTCCTCACGCATGGATCCCTCAGCATTGACTTGGCTCATCAATCCGTCACCCGGGCCGGCCAGCGCCTTGATCTGGGCGGCAAGGAACTGGGCATCCTCGAAGCCTTGCTGCTCGCCGGTGGCGCTCCGGTTTCCCGGCAACAGCTGCTGACCTCGGTCTGGCATTACGATCAGCCGCCCGACAGCCGCACGGTGGACAATTACGTGATGACCCTGCGCCGCAAACTGGAGACGGATCCCCGCTCCGCGCGCTACGTGCTGTCCGTCCGCGGAATTGGCTATCGGCTAAACCTCGAACTCTTTGCCAAGTTGTCCGGTCCAGATGCCAAGGCATAACCTCGAGATCCGAGCTCGCTTCGCTGACCTCCGAACCTGAATAAATCACGCGGACATCGTGAGCGCGGCACACTCCCAAGTTGCCGCTGCTGACCCTCCGCTCATCCCCGCGAACCCGGCCGTTTCGCTGGCGCATTTTTCCATAGTGGCTGACCTTGTGCTTGTGCCGGCGAAGACCGGGTGGCGCGAGGCTCCAGCCGAGCGAGTCCGGCCGTTTCGCTGGCGCACTTTCCCGCTTCTACGATGGGCCGGGCTTTCCTACGCTGCGCGCCTCATGTTTTCGCACGTCGTCATTTTCTGGACCGATCCCACCAATCCCAAAGCCGCCGATGAACTCATCGCGGGCGGTGCCAAGTATCTTCAGCCGATCCCCGGCGTGCTCCAGTTTCACATGGGCAAGATGGTCGGCAGCCACCGGCCCGTGGTGGACCAGAGCTATCAGGTCGCGCTCAACCTCATCTTCCCGAACAAGCAGGCGCAGGACGACTACCAGATTCACCCCGAGCACCTGAAGTTCGTGGCCGAATGCAGCAAGCTCTGGAAAAAGGTCACCGTTTACGACTTCGCCTGAGCGGCATTGTTGCTTTCAACCGAATCGGTTTCCGTCCACGCCCTGGGAAGCTTTTGTTCCCCAGGGTGTTTGCTTTGGGGGAGCGATCCGGCGCTATCGTTGGAGTGCGTGCTTGCTGCTCGCGTGGTTACTGAGTTGACGGCCAATCGCTTCTGAACCGAGCCTGCGCCCGCTACATCCGCATGACTCGGCTCCTTCTTTGCCTACTGGTCGCGGTCTGGGCTTGGCGCGTTTCCGGCGCCAGCGTGGTCGATCCCACCTTCCGGGCGGGAGAGCCGGTGGTCGCCCGCGGTCCGGACGGTCCCGTCTTCGCCATGGCGCGCTTTCCTGATGGTCGCATCGCCATCGCGGGTGATTTCGCGCGGGTCAATGGAACGCCTCGCCCAGCCATCGCCGTGCTCCAAGAGAACGGATCGCTCGACACCACGTTCAACGCCGGAGTGTCTCCCGACGGCCCGATCCGATCCGTCGTCGCCCTGGCGGATGGCAGACTGCTCGTCGGCGGCGCCTTCCGCCATTGGGGCGAACAAACCGTCGCCGGGCATCTAGTCCGACTGAATCCTGCCGGAGCCTTGGACCCCGGTTTTGCATCGGTTCCAGACTGGGAAGGCGAAATCAACCAAGTCATCCAAGGCAGCAATGGTAACCTGTGGGTTCTCGGTCATTCACTGGGCGCGGCCGGACGTCAGCCACGGCTGCAACGAAGGACTGCGGATGGCGTGCTGGATCCCACTTTCAAACCGACTTGGCCCGTTGACGCCGAACTCAACGGCCTCGCGTTCGACGCCGCGGAAAACGTGCTGCTGGTCGGACGTTTCACCAGTTTCAACGGTGAGGCACGCACCAACCTGGTCCGGCTTTCTCCGGACGGCGCCGTGGACCCGGCCTTCTCGGTTCCGGCTGCCGCCGAAGCCGGAGAACTGTCCTGCGTCGCTGTCGCGAATGATGGGCGGATCGCGATCGGCGGAGTGGTGACTAATGTCTTCCCCTTACCCTTTCTCGCGGTTTTGAAACCCGAAGGAATCAGAGATCCAGAGTTTTCTGCTTCCGGCGGTCCCGGGTTCCCGGTGGTCCGCCTGGCCTTCAATGCCGGCGGCGATCTCCTTACCATCAACCACTATCCTTCCGTCTCTGCCTATTGGTCATCCGGACAATTCACCCGCACTGGCTCCCAAAGTCCTTTGAGTTATGGCTACGGAATCGCCGTGCATGGGGCTGCACCACTCCCGCTGCCCAATGGCAAAACACTCTGGCCGATCAACGAGTTCACCACGTTGAGCAATGACAGTTGGTCCTGGCTGCTGCAATCAACCCCGGCCGGTGATCCGGACACCGCTTTCATCCCCGGCAACCAACCCGACGTGAAGCTGCCGTGGCCGGTAACCACCTTTGCGCTGCTCCCTTCGGGGAATGTCGTCGCGCCGGGCAAGGTTTTGATAAACACAAACCAGAATCCCGGGCGTATCCTCGAACTGGTCCAGTTTGATTCTTCGGGCTTCTCACAGCCTGCTTTCGCACCCCGGCTCAGCCGAGCCTACAACCTCGTTTCGCAGCTCACCACCAAGGCAGACGGCAAGATTCTGGTTGCCGGTGCCTTTCGCGAACTGAATGGCGAAACCAATTCACCACTGCTCGCCCGCCTCAACCAGGATGGTTCCCGCGACCCAACCTTCAACCTCCCTCTCAAGCTCGGTATCAGCGGAGGAGCGGTGGAGGCAGCGTTCTATCAGGTAGAGCCGCTCGCCGACGGCCGCATCTTCGCCACTGGCCCGGTTCCATTTAAGAACAGCACTGGGACTCCCTTCTGGTTGGGGCGGTTCTTGGGGGATGGTTCCTTGGACGCCAGCTTTTCTGCCCTGAACAACTCGGGCTTCTACCCGGGCAACGTAAGCAGATTCGTCTCGCTGGGTGCGGACCGGCTGTTGTTGTGGGGACGCCTCCCAAGTTTTGTGCGCCAAGACACCGGGCTCATCACCTACGACGCCACCGGGAAAACCACCGCGGGCCCGGAATTGGTCGCCACCGGTGGTTTCCCGCCGCAAGTCTCGCAATTGGTCCGGCTGCCCGATCACCGCGTGCTCATCGCCGGCTCATTCAGCCGCATCGGCGGCGTAGCGCGAACCAACTTGGCCATGGTGTATCCTGACTTGTCAGTCGATCTGAGCTTCGATGTCCAAGCAGGGCCAAACGATGCCGTGACCGCCGCAACCCCACTGTTTGATGGCCGGATCTTAGTCGGCGGCGCCTTCACCCGTTGGAACGGCGAACCGCATCGCCGCTTGGTTTTGCTGCACCCCGATGGCCGGCTGGACACCTCCTTCGATCCGGGCACCGGTCCCGACAACCGGGTGCTGCAACTGACCGAACAGCCCGACGGCCGGGTTCTCATCGGCGGTTCGTTCAACAGCATCAACGGTGAAGGGCCGTCCCGGCTGGCTCGCCTGCTCATTCCGCCCGTCAGTCCCGCACTGCCGGCCCGACTGGTGTTGCAGCCCAAGGCAGCCATCTTCACCAATTCAACCTCACCCGCCGTGCTGGAAGCCGGAGCCACCGGCACGCCACCGCTCCGCTGGCAGTGGTTTCGCGAGGGCATACCGTTGAATGACAGCGAGGGCTTCCGCGGAGCCACTTCGCCCCGGCTGATTATCGATGCCGTCGAACTTCGCCGGCCCGCCACCTACCAGGTCGAAGTCAGCAACCAGTCCGGCCGCGAACGCAGTTCAACGGTCATTGCCGGCCTTGCCTCCGGCACGATTGATCCCGAGTTCACGACCAATCGCGTCACCGGCAAAATTCGCCTGACCGCTGACATCGGCAGTTCCGCCCTGCTCGCGGGCGATGTTGATGCATCAGGACGTGTCCGCCGCGTCCTGATCTTCGGAAGATACAGCTCCTATGATTCAGCCCCGGCACCTGGCATGGTGATGGTCCGTCCTGATGGGAGTCGGGACTTGGCGTGGAAACCGCCGGCCGGGGTCACCGGCTCCAACACCGCCGCCGCCGTGTTTCTTCCAGATGGGCGGGTGGTCTTGGGCGGCAGCTTCAGCCGAGCGAATGGGGCGGCCCGGGACATTGTCATGCGCTTACAGGCTAACGGCACGTTGGATCCAACTTTCGATCCCGGCGACGAACTCACCGTCTCCCCGCCGTTCGGTCTGCCCAAGCTTGCATTGTTCGGCGGGCTGGCATTGGACGGGGAGGCGGGAGTTTTGGTTACCGCCCCTAGCACATCGTTGTCCCCGTTTGGAACCATCCGCCGACTTGATAGCAATGGGCATACGGATTCCGGGTTCATCGCCACAGACACCGCGTTGGGCGGTTTTCCGAAAGTGATCGCCGTCCGATCCGCCTTCGAATCCGACATACTGCTGAGTGGCGATAGCTTTTCTTACGCACCCATCAAGAGCCTCAACTTGGAACGCCGAGGAGTTGCTCATCTGTTTCGAAGCGGCGCTTTGGATACCAACTACAACGCCAAGCCGCGGCGACCCGACACCAGTGCCAACGGCAACATCACTGCCATCGTGCCCCTGTCTGACGGCGGCTCGTTCGTCGCCGGCACGTTTGCCGAATTCGACGCCGCTGCCGGACCGCTGGTTCGAATCGACGCCCGTGGAATTGCCGACACCAATTTTGCCATCCGACTGGCCGGAACCCCCGGCAGGCCACTGGGGAAAAAACCTCTGGCGGGAATAACGCCAGCGCGCGATGGCACCTACGTCCTGAACTACGCCTCCGCGGACAATTCCACCGACTCTGTCCTAAAAATGGCGGCGGACGGAACGGTTGTGGCCACCTCTGGCGGCGCATTGGCGAGTTATGGGGGATCTGGATTAGGCAGCTACCGCTTCGTGCCTCTTGATGATGATAGTTTCCTAGTTCCAATCACGGTCCGGCAATCCAACCCGCTGTTCACGGCCAGCAGCGTCGGCCGCTTCTGGCTCACCGACCTGTCCGCCGCGCCGCGCACCAACCTGCCGCCGGTGCTGTTCCATCCGCCCAGAACCATCAACCATGCCCTTGCGCCCAACGTGCGGGCGCCGCTGGTCCTGTCCGTCGCAGTTCAATCCGGTGGCGCCACCCGGTTCCAGTGGAGTTACCGGGGCGTTCCGCTCATGGGCGAAACCAATTCCACCCTCGTGATCGCCGACCCGACCGAAGCCAGTTCCGGAACCTATCGGCTCGAAGTCACCAACGCCGCCGGATCAGTGACGGCTGACATCGAAGCCAAAGTAGTTTCGGCCACGGCCTCGCCAATCCGGTTGACCTTCGAACTGGTGACGGGTGAACGGCCACTGCGGCTCCGGTTCACACCCTCTGCCGGCCGTCGTCACCGGCTGGAGCGGTCGGCCGACCTCCTGGTCTGGGAACCGGAGACCGATCCGGGCATGGAGCTGGCGCCCGGCGAACTGGCTCCCCAGTTGGGCGACGGGTTCCGCTTCTATCGCCTGGTTGAAATCCCGTGACCGCCAGCCTTCGGCCATCCCGGAACGCAGTTCAGGGACCGGTGTCTGCGGGATCGCCGGCCCAAAGCCCGCGCTGGCTGAATCGCGCCATCCGTTCCGAAACGCGCAGGCGCACCTGTTCCTTGAGCGGCAGCGGACGGGTGCCCGTGGGTGCGGCGCGCCAGCGTCCGGCGGCCACAAATTCGTCGGCCAACCCAAATTCGTTGGTGCCGACATAGAGGTAACCGAGGGCCGTCCGGTTGGCGTTGGTCTGAGTGAAGGCCAGCTCCACCGGCTGCCCGGCCAGTGACTGAAGATTGGTCCGGGAATCGGCCGCCAACCGGCGGCGCAACGGATCGCGCGTGCCGGCTTCGACTCCGAAGAAGCCCGTCAACCCAACGGCCCAAACCCGGCCGCGCTCATCCCGCAGGTAAACCGACGTGTCGCTGACCGCCCGGGTCACCGCGCCTTTGATCCGGGGCAACGGCTCCGGTTCCCGGTAACCGGCGGCTTCCCAGACCTGATAATAGTCCACCAGCGGCCGGGCCGCCTCGCGCTTGGCCCAGAGCCACCACGCGCCGGCCAACCACAGGCCGAGCACACCGGCTTTCATCAGGCGATGGAGCAGGACAAACATGGCCCAGGCGGGTTGATCGGGTTTCACCGGCGGTTCCGCCGGCGTCACTTCGGGTGCGCCCGCAAACAGCCGGATCCGCGAATTGCGTTCCAGCGGGGGCGGGGGTGGTGCGGCGGGCAGGGGAAGAATTTCCGCCGCCGGCGGACCCGGCCGGGTGTGGGCCAGCAGGGCCAGGTTCACCTCCGGCACCGGATGCGCCCGCGGCCGGCGGTCGTGGTGCAGCACGAGGATGTCGTAGGCGCGGACGCAGTTGGCGACATTGTTGAACCGCCAGACTTCCCGGGCGAATGCGAGTTCCAACCACGAACCCGGGCGGGCGCACTTCAGGCCAATTACAAACGAGGCGGGCAGTTTCGGCCGACGGACGCCCTCCGCAAACGCCAGCAGCAAGGCCAACCGCCGCCAGCCCCTGCCCTGGCAATTCTTGGCCCACCGCACGAGCCGGAGATTGATGTCGGCGACCGAGCCGTCAGTCATCAAGCCGGTGACCGGGCCGGCAATCTCCTCACCCAACACCGGCGCCCAAGTGAGGGCCGCGGCAAAGCCCACAATGAGGGCCAGGGCAAAGCGCCCCGCGTTCAGGACATCCGCGCTGAGATTTGCCGAAGCCTCGGTGGACGCACTCCACAGCAGCCAGACGAAGGCGCTGCTCAGGATGAGGCGGAAGAGAATGAGCATTACGATCAGCGGTTGGGTTCCCGGTCGAGGATCGGTGTGCTCATGCGAATGCCGCGCAGGGCGAGATCCAGCCGCTGGCGGTTCACCGAGTATTCGCGGGCGATTTCCTCGCTGATGACGCCGGCCGCAAGGAGTTCCTGGAGGTATTGGTCGAAGGTGTGCATGCCGACGTGGTTCGACGCCCCGATGATGCCGGCCAGCCGGTGGAGGTCGTGGTCGCGGATCGCCTCCTGCACGCCGGCATCACGGCGCATGATCTCGACCGCCGGGGTGCGGGTGCCTGCCAAGTTTGGCACCAACCGCTGACACACGATGGCGTTGAGATTGCGCGCCAGCAGCGCGCTGACGTTGGCCTGTTCTCCGGCCGGATAAAATTCCCGGATGCGGCCGATGGCCTGCGCCACGGAGTCGGCGTGCAACGTGGTGACCACGAGGTGGCCGGTCTCCGCGGCCTGCATCGCCGCCCAGATGCTGTCGCGGTCGCGGATTTCGCCGACGAAGATCACGTTGGGATCCTGCCGCATGGCGTTGCGGATGCCGTCGGCAAAGGTCGGGGTGTCGATGCCAACTTCGCGTTGCTCGAAGTGGCTTTCCGCATCCGTGAAGACGAATTCGATCGGATCTTCGATCGTGATGATCCGAAGTGCCCGGTTCTCGTTCAGTTGCTGGAGCAACGCCCGCAGCGTCGTGCTCTTGCCCTGCCCCGTCGGGCCGGTCAGGAGGATGAGCCCGCGAAGTTCGTAAACCAGGTCCAGCAGCGACAGCGGAAGTTGCAGGTCAGAGAGCTTTAACCGCTGCTGCGGCACCACCCGGAACGAAAACGACTGCCGACCGCGCTGCTTGCTGAAGTTCGCCCGGTAGCGGGTCGGGCCGTGGTAGAAGCTGGCGTCCACCTCCAACTGCGTCGTGATGCGCGCCACCAACGCGGGCGAAAAGGCATCAAGGAACCAGGACGTGAGCGTGAAATCCTCGGGCGCCGGGAACAGTTCCATCGGCACTTTGCGCAGACGCCCGTTTTCCCGAATCACGAAGTGCTCACCGCCGCGCGCATGGACGTCCGACGCTCCCGCCGCCTCACTCCAGGCAAGCAGGGCGGCCAGACGGCAGGTTGACGGCACGGTTTCCATCGCGGTGACACGATGATCTGTTTACGTCCGTAAGCTTTCAAGCGAAAACTCCGGCCAGGTTCGAGCCCGGCGCGGGTCAATGAACGAGATCCGCGATCCTCAGCGCCTTCGGCGTCCGCCGCCGAGCAACCCGCCGAGGAGCCCGCGGGCGATCTCGCGGGTGACGATGCTGGCGACGGTCGAGGTCGCGGTTCGGGCGGCGGTGCGCGTGATCGTCTCGCCGAGGGTCATCGGCTGCCGGCCGGAACTCCGTTTCGACGCGGTTGTTGGAAGCGGTTTCGCAGCGGGCTCCGCGGCGGGTGGCGCATCCGGCTCTTCGCCACCAAACAGCCGGGCAAAGAACCCGCGCTTGGGCTCGGCCACCGGCGCGGACGCCGGTTGGGCGGCGGCCACGGCGCCGCTCAGCCGCTCGTAGGCGGAGACACGGTCCACCCGTTCTTCGTAGACGCCTGCCACGAGTGAAGCGGCCATCAGTTGCTGGCGCACACCGGCCGAAACCGGCCCGATTTGAGAGCGCGGCGGCAGCACCAGGGCCCGTTCCACCACCGTGGGTTGCCCCCGTTCATCGAGCAGACTCACCAAGGCCTCCCCGATGCCGAGCTGGGTCAGCAGTTCCTCGGTGTTGAACGCCGGATTCACCCGGAAACTCTGCGCGGCGGCTCGGACCGCCTTCTGCTCCAGCGGCGTGAAGGCCCGGAGCGCGTGTTGCACCCGGTTGCCCAACTGGGCGGCAACCTTGTCCGGGATGTCGCGCGGATTCTGGGTCACGAAGAAAACGCCGACGCCCTTCGAGCGGATGAGCCGGACCATCTGTTCGAGCTTTTCCAGCAGCGCGTCGGGGATGTCGGTGAACAGCAGGTGCGCCTCGTCGAAGAAGAACACGAGCTTGGGTTTCGCGAGGTCGCCCACCTCGGGGAGGTTCTCGAACAGTTCCGACAGCATCCAAAGCAGGGCCGTCGCGTAGACCTTGGGCGACGCCATGAGCCGGTCCGCCGCGAGGATGTTGATGACGCCGCGGCCGTTCGCGTCGGTCTGGATCAGGTCATCAAGGTTCAGGGCCGGCTCGCCGAAGAAGTGTTCGGCGCCCTGAGTTTCCAGTGCGAGCAGCGACCGCTGGATCGCGCCGATGCTCGCCTTCGAGATGTTCCCGTATTCGGTCGTGAAGGCGGAGGCGTTCTCGCCGATGTAATTCACGGTCGCGCGGAGATCCTTGAGGTCGAGGAGCAGCAGGCCGTGTTCGTCGGCGATCTTGAAGACGAGGTTCATCACCCCGGTTTGAATCTCGTTGAGCTGAAGCAGCCGGGAGAGCAGCAGCGGCCCCAGCTCGGAAACGGTGGTGCGAACCGGATGGCCCGCCTCGCCGAAGACATCCCAGAAGGTCACCGGACAACCCGCCGGCGTGAACCCCTCGAGGGCCAACTGGCGGACGCGTTCCTGCACCTTGGGCGACTGACCGCCGGGCTGGCTGATGCCCGCCAGGTCGCCCTTCACGTCGGCCATAAACACGGGCACGCCCTGCGCACTGAAACTCTCGGCCAGCACCTGAAGCGTGACGGTCTTGCCCGTGCCGGTGGCGCCGGCGACGAGGCCGTGACGGTTGGCCATGGCGGGAAGCAGGTGGAGTTCTTTGGCACCGGACTTGGCGATCAGAATGGGCGCGGCAGGCATGATGGGATTCGTGGCGGCGGAACGAATGGCGGTTTCGCCGTCGGAAAGCAAACCCGCTCAGCAAAGCCGGGGCCGACGGCGGTCGGGGCAGCGCCCCTTCCCCTTCCCTCACCTGGATGGGCGACGAGTTCGGACTAGAATCCCGATTCCGCCTTAACGGCCCCCGAGGCGTCGCCTGCGGAGAGGCGGCCAAACGAAGCCGCCACGTCCAAGTCTCGGGTGGGCCTGACAGTGGAAACAACTTTGGGGCACCGCAGCCGGACCGCGTGAGTGTTCGCCTGCTCGGGCCGGCCCGCAGCAACCCGGAAGACTGCCCGTTACCGCACGCCGCCGATAAGGTATTCCGGGCGGGCCCCGTCTTCGCCGAGCTTAAAGCTGGGGAAAGCCTTCAGTTGGAGCGTCAACGCAATGGCCCATTCGTCACCGGCGATCCGGTTGTCACGGATGCGGAGGGTCAGACCTGCGGTCCAGCTTCGGAGGTCGCGATAGAGCGTGTAGTATTGCTCCTCCAGCGTGCCATCGCGGGCTTCCAGATGGTGGCTGGCCCGCACGGCCCAGTTCTCGTTCAGGCGCAACACGAGGCTGGAGTAGTAGATGTTGTTCCGGGGACCGACGGGCGCCGGGTCGTCGCGTAGGTAGCGGTTGCCCAAAGTCCAGTTCCACTGGTCGTTGGGCAGCAGCGTGAGGCGGTGGTTGATCTCGCGCCAGCGCTCGTCGTTGATCCCATATCGGACCTCGGAGCCTAAGACGATCCACGAGCGCGGGCTGAAATCGAAGTCGGAATAAACGTCCGGAAAAGTCGTCTGCCCCGGTCGCGGCCGCAGGCGCCAGTCGGTGTAGAGCGCCCAGTTGACCAGGTTTTCCACGTCACCCTCGCGCTTGGTCTGGAGCTTGTTGCGCAGGGCGAAACGCAGGACGTTCTGCGAGTCGATGCTGTCGATCGAATTGTAGTCCGGAAACTCGACCGGCAGCAGCCGGTAGGTCGGCATCGTTGTGTCGAGCTGCGGCAGTTCGAACGGCCGGGCATCGGGCCGCGGCACGTAAACGTAGTTCACCGACGGCTCCAGGATGTGCCGCAGCCCGTCCACGTCGAAGAAGCCGTTCTTCGCGCCCTGCCAGACCCGCGACGCCTTGGTGCTCACTTCCGCACCGGTGTTGAACAGCCAGCGGTCGCGGGCGGTGAGGTTCAGGTCGGTCGCTTCGCCGTAGTGGGTAAAGCGTCCGCCCACCCGCGGCGTGACATTCAGCCAGCCAAAGAATGTCCAGGGCAGCGTGAGCTGATGATAGGTGTCGGCCCGCATCGCCTCGTAGTCCGGTCCGACGCCGAGCGGTCCCTGCCGCCGGCGCAGGTAGGCCACCGAACTCTCGCTGTCGTAGTAGACCGGCGACTGGCCGAGCCGCTGCCGCAGGCCCGTAAACTTCACGTCCGGCAGCCGCTCGATGGTCTGGTAGAAATCGTTGACCGCCGGCTGGGCCAGGACGTCCAGGCTGAAGTTGTCCCAAAACTGGCTGGCTTCGAAAAACGTCTTGGGCTGCGAGTCGGCCCGGAACTGACCTTCGAAGAAGTCCCGTTCGATCTCCGCATCCCCCCAGTAGCGGACCACCGCCTTGGCCGTGAAGTCATCCCACGGCGACATGATGTGGGTAAACGTCGCCCGTTTGCGGTCCTCCGGCACGACGGCGCGGTTCTGCAGCCCTACGCCGGGCGATTCATCGTGCGCGAAGTAGAAGCTGGCGTTGCCCGCACCCCATTCCTGAAAGTCGTAGCGCAGGGCCGGGCCGCCGGCGAAACCGCGCTTGGCCCGGTAGTCGAGGTGGGCCGCGACCTCCAACTCGGGCGTAAGCTTGAGGTGATAGGACATCAACGCGTAGGCGCCGAAGTAACCGCGGTAGCCCGGTTGAAAGATCCAGAAGTTGGGGTGAGCGTCTGGCGCCCGCGAATAGGTTGGAAAATACATCACCGGCACGCCCGCCACGTAAAGCACGGCGTCCTTGGCGGTGATCCGCCGGTCACTGGAAATGGTCAGGCGGCGCGCGCGGACCTTGTAGCGCGGACTATGGTAGTCCTCGGTCGTGAGCACCGCGTTGGTGGCCACCTGGTTGGTGGCCAACTGACCGCCCATCAGCTTTTCCCCGGCGACGAAGAACGGCGGTTGCCCGACGCGGAACGTGTCCGCTTCGACCGCGCGGGTTTCGTAGTCGTAGCGGACCTTCTCTCCGCGCCAGAGCTGGACGTTGCCCTTGGGGTCGGTCCGCTCGATGAGCACGGCGCCTTCGGCCAGGACCGAATGACTCGCCGGTTCGATGGTGACCGAGTTCGCCCGCAGCACGCTGCCGCGGAAACGCACGATCACGCCATTCTTCGCACTGGCCTTGCCGGTCTGCCGGTCGATCTCGACCTCGCTCATCCCGTCAGCGCCCTCGATCGACACCTCTTCGTCGCCCGACGTATCCGCTCCTGGCAGCACCTCCGCGGCCCGGAGAAGGCTGGTGGCGGTGAACAGAATGGCTAGACCGAGGGCGGTGAACTTCATGCAGGCGGACGGGACGCTACCCAACGGCGGAAAGGCGCGCCAAGCGCAAGTTCCCGCAAATGAGAGCGAAGCGGATGATGATCGGGGCTCGGCCATTGGAAGCCCCCCGCTTTTGCACACCTGGCGGCAACCGTTCCTGATTCTGCGACGTGCAGGCGGGCTCCATCCAGCACCGGGTAGCGGCTCCGCGGCTGCTGCACCAAAATCCGCTCGATTTTCCTCCCGTGGACCGGCGATCGGAAAGGGTCGACGGGTCGCTCCGCCGGCGGTCATCGGCCAGAGTAGGTCCGGCCGCCAGTTCCCAACCGAGGAACTTTGCCTTGGTTGGCCGTGTGTTCGTCGGCTTCGACCTCGGCGTGACCGGAGCGGGAACGCCGTTGGAAACCTTGCCCTTGGCCCCGCCGGAACCGCCGCTGCCGTAAGCGGAAATCAGGATCACCCGGCCTTGTGCGCCGGCCTCCTTGCCCCGGAGTCACGCCTCAGCCACGCTCCCGCCATCACATGAAACTGTCGCTGGCGCTGGTCCCCTGCCTTCTAGTGGTCGCCCGCGCGCAGGTGGTGATCAACGAGATCCACTACGCACCGGACGTGAAGCAGGAGCGCGTCGAGTTCATCGAGCTCCACAATCCTGGTGGCACCAACGTGCCGCTGGCCGGCTGGCGGTTCAGTTCGGGCATCCAGTTCACCTTCCCCGCGGGCGCCGTGCTCGGGGCCGGCGGCTACGCGGTGGTGGCGGAAAACCCCGCCGCCTTGGCACAGAAATTTGGCGCGACGGGCGCGTTTGGGCCATGGACAGGCAAGCTAACGAGTTCCGGCGAAAACCTGGTGCTCCGCGACGCCGCGGATGCCGTGGCGGATCAGGTCGATTACCAGCTCGGCTTTCCGTGGCCAACCGTCGGGGACGCGCCGGGCTATTCGATCGAGCTGATCAACCCCGCCCTCGACAATTCCGTCGGCGGAAGCTGGCGGGCCTCGACCACGGGCATCGCGCCGCCGACCGCTCCCCCGCTGATCGAAGCTGGGGCCACGTGGCGCTACTTCAAGGGAACGGCCGAACCGTCGCAGCCCCTGCCGGCTTGGCGGGAGCCCGCCTTCAATGACTCGGGCTGGGCCAGTGGTGCCGGTCCGCTGGGCTACGATCCCGCGGTGGGTTTTGGCACTGCGCTTACCGACATGCGGGGAAACTACCGGCAGTTCTATCTCCGTGGCCGCTTCACCGTGGCCGCCGCCGCGGAATTGAAGGCGCTCCGGCTCGAAGTCCTCTTCGATGATGGCTTCAAGGTCTGGCTCAACGGGGTCGAACTGCGGGCGGTGAACCTGCCCTTGGGCGACGTGCCGTTTGACACCGTGGCCACCGGTGGCGCCCGGGAAAGCAACAACTACGAGGTTTACGATCTGGTGCTGCCGCCCAACGTCCTGCGCGCAGGCGAGAACGTGCTCGCCTTTCAGGTGGCCAACGTGGATTTCAGCAACAGTTCCGACTGCTTTCTCGACGCCCGCCTGAAACCGGCTTCGGCTCCGGCCGGTGTGGGCGCCACTCCCGGACAACGGAACCGTTCCTTTGCGACCAACGCGCCGCCCGCCATCCGGCAGGTGGCCCATTTCCCCAGGCAACCCCACAGCGGCGAAGCCACGCTCGTTTCGGCCCGCGTCACCGACCCCGACGGCGTCGGTGCCGTCACGCTGGAATATCAGCCGGTCGAACCCGGCAACTACCTGGAAATCTCCGACTCTGCCTACTCGACGACCTGGACGATGCTGCCCATGACCCGGGACACGACCGACACCAACGTGTTTGTCGTCGCGCTGCCGCCCGAGTTGATCCAGCACCGGAATCTCGTCCGCTACCGCATCACGGCCACCGACGGTCTGGGAGCCCTCGTTCGCACCCCTTACGCAGACGATCCGCAGCCGAACTTTGCGCTCTTCGTCTATGACGGTGTCCCGGCCTGGAACGGCGCGGTCCGGCCGGGTGACGCGGGCGCATTGGGGACGCCCTTCACCGTCGGCACCAACGAGATGAACCGCCTGCCGGTCTACCATCTGATCGCGAAGAAAAAGTCGGTCGAAGACTGCACCTGGCGGGACCGTTCGCACGGCGACGAATACTTCTGGAACGGCACGCTCGTTTACGACGGTGAAGTCTATGACCACATCCGGATGCGTCCCCGCGGCGGCGTGTGGCGCTACGCCATGGGAAAGAACATGTGGAAGTTCGACTTCAACCGCGGCCACGACTTTCAGCCCCGCGACAACTGGGGCCGCAAGTTGGGCACCCCGTGGGGCAAGCTCAACCTCGGGGCCTGCATCCAGCAGGGCGACTTCGAGTTTCGCGGCGAACAGGGCCTCTTCGAAAGCGTGGGCTTCCGCCTCTTCCAGCTCGCCGGCCAACCCGCCGAGCATACCTCGTTCGTGCAGTTCCGGGTCATCGACGAACCCGAGGAAGCCAAGGCCAACGACCAGTTTGGCGGTGACTTCTGGGGGCTGTATCTGGCGCTGGAACAGCCCGACGGCCGCTTCCTGGAGGAACACGGCTTGCCCGACGGCAACCTCTACAAGATGGAAGGCGGGGGCGGCGACGCGAACAATCTCGGCCCCGACGGCCCGGTGGACGAGTCCGATCTCAACGCCTTTCAGAATGCCTACCTGAACCAGTCCGCCTCGCTCACCGAGTCCTGGTGGCGCACCAACTTCAACCTCGCGACCTACTTCAACTATCAGGCCATCGTTCAGGGCATCCACCACTACGACATCGCCGACGGCAAAAACTACTATTTCTACCGGGACCCGACGGACGGGCGCTGGATGACGGTGGTCTGGGACCTGGACCTGACCTGGGCGGACAACATGTATCGCGGCGGCCAGACGGGCGGCGACGAACCGTTCAAGAGTCGCGTGCTGTCGGGATTCAATGTCACGAGCCCGCGCTATCCCAACCTCGCCCGCGAGTTCCGCAACCGGGTCCGCGAGATCCGCGACCTGCTTTGGAATGGCGACGAGGCCGGCCGGCTCATTGACGAATATGCCCGCCTCGTGCGCGGCACCAACGGCACCTCCATCATCGACGCGGACCGCGCCCAGTGGGATTACAACCCGATCATGGTCAGCGCGCTCATCAACCCGAGCAAAGCCGGGCAGGGCCGCTTCTATCGGTTTTCGCAGGCGTCCGGCGTCAGCAAAACCTTTGAGGGCACCGCCCAGTGGATGAAGCGCTACGTCGGCTATCGGGGCACCAATTCCACGTTCTCGCTCGACACAATGAGCCGCGAAACCGACCGCCCGGCGCAACCGACGCTCAGCTACATCGGTGCAACCGGGTTTCCGGTGAACCGCCTCTCCGTCCGGGCCTCGGCCTTCGCCGGTGCCGCGGCGTTTTCTTCCGTCAAGTTCCGGGTCGCCGAGGTGACGCGTCCTGACCACCCGGCCTACCGGCCTGACCTTCCCCTGCCCTACGAGATCACTGCCGCGTGGGAGAGCGGCGATCTGACCAATGCCGTCAGCGAGGTCGTCCTGCCGCAAGAGGCGCTTCGCGTCGGCCGGCTCTACCGGGCCCGGGTGCGCTACACCGACTCCGTGGGGCGGGCCAGCAACTGGTCGCCGCCGGTCGAGTTTACCGCGGGCGAACCGGACAACGGAACGGCGCTCGTCACGAGCCTCCGCCTCACGGAACTGATGTATAACCCGGTGCCGGCAGGCTTCGAATTCCTCGAACTGCACAACACCAGCGAGACGGCAACGCTCCGGCTTGACGGCGCAAACTTCACCGCTGGCCTCGACTACACCTTCCCCACCAACAGCCTGCTGGCTCCCGGCGGATATGCCGTGGTGATCGGGACGACGAACCGCGCGGGCTTCCTCGCCCATCACCGGCTGGGCGAATCCGTGCCGATCTTTGGTCCCTTCGACGGTA
Source organism: Verrucomicrobiota bacterium (assembly GCA_043755815.1). Taxonomy (GTDB): domain Bacteria; phylum Verrucomicrobiota; class Verrucomicrobiia; order Limisphaerales; family UBA9464; genus CAIWAH01. Next base: position 5,248 of record JAYUSF010000043.1, on the reverse strand, counting down.
ACCTCAGCAATGGGGGTGAAACGGTGACGCTGAAGACGTCCGCGGGCGGTGCGGTCATCTTCAGTGCCACCTACGACGACGCGGCTCCGTGGCCTTCGCTCGCGGACGGTCTGGGACATTCCCTCGTCCCGGCCGATGGCGGTGGCAACGACCTGAGCAGTCCTGCCTACTGGCGCTCCAGCCTTCAGCCTGGCGGCTCACCGGGCCGGGCCGATTCCGACGGCGGGACGGCGTTTGCCTTCGCTCCACCGGTCGTGGACGGCTCCAGCCTGAAGCTCCAGTTCAACACGGATTCAGGCCGCGTCTGGGTGCTGGAAACTTCGGCGGACTTCACCCAATGGAGTCCGCAGGCCACCAATACAGGCCCGGCGATGATCACCTGGCCGCTGGCGTCCGTTCCGGAGCATCGATTCCTCCGCGCCGTCGCCCGCTAAACCGCTTTGCTTCCAGTGGTTGTCCCCGGCCCAGTTGAAAACATAAAGGCAACTCACCTGCAAAGGCTGTTCGCCAGCAAGTGGCCGCTCCGGGCTTGGTTCGCGTCGACCAGCGTGGCAGCGGCAGCGCTTTGTCTGGCCGTATCCGGGTTTCGCATTGAGCACGTGAAGGACTGGCCCCTGCTGGGTTGGTATCTGCTCATCACTCCTCTGGCAGCCGCACTCGGCCTCATCCTTGGAGTCTTCCCCGGGGTGATCTTTGTCGCCCCGCTGCTCCACGTCCGCGGTCTTTTCAACGGCGCCCCCTTCCGGGAAGGCGATACCGTTCAGGTCATCACCGGGCCGCACGCCGGCACCGTCACCCGGGTCTATTCCCGATGGCAGGGCGACAGCGTGCGGATCGACCTCGGTGGGGTAGCCGCGGAGACCTATGCGGATGTCGTTTCACCGACCCAGATTCTGCGCGTGAACGACAATTCACCCAGCGCTGCCCCGGCTGACGAGTCCGCCCTGCGGTGAAGCGTTTGGAAAAACGCCTGCGGCCGCTATTCCGGCACTTCGCCTGTCCTATCCGCGACGGTCAGGGCTTTACCGGCGCCGGTGCACCGGTGCCCGGTCACAGACCCGCGCACGAACGTAGCAAGGCCTCCATCGTGGAAAGCTTGCCGTGAGCCCGCGGTCACCGCAACGCTCCGGGCGTGTTCCTGCCCGTCGTGATCCGTGAGTTGCAGGTTCGATCCCGAGCTTCCGCAACGTATCACCTGCGCCTCGCCGCCGCCTCGGCGCTGACCGTTGTCGCCGGCCTTCTGGGAATCTTTCATTACGCCAGCCGGGCCGCGGGCGGAGCCATGCTCGGGAACCAGATGTTCGCGATCCTCGGCTACCTGCTCCTCCTGTTCTGCCTCGTTGAAGGCGTTCGGAGCGCCTCGGGGCTTATCTGTGAAGAACGCCGTGATGGCACCCTGGGATTCCTGTTTCTCACGGATCTGACGAGCCTCGACGTGCTGCTCGGCAAACTTTCGGGCGCCGCCCTGAACGCCAGCTACAGCCTGCTGTCCGTCCTGCCCGTGCTGGGACTGGTGGTCCTGCTCGGCGGCGTCACCGGAGGTGAACTGCTGCGCATTGGCATGGCCCTGGGCAGTGCCCTGGGCCTCTCCCTGGCCTGCGGTATCTGGGCGTCCACCCGGAGTTCCGACGGCATGGCGTCCATCCTGCGCGCCTTCGGCCTCCTGCTCCTGGTCACGGTCGCTCCGGTCGCCTCCGACCTTGCCCTGCTCTCGGCCGCGTCAATCAAAGCCCTGCCCGGCACATCGCTGGCCGGATTGGCGAGCCCCGCCATTTCGCTGGCGCTCGTCAAAGACGCGACGGCTGGAACGGCCGGGGCACGTTTCTGGTGGAGCCAATTGGTGCAATGGACCGTGACCGGAGCCATCCTCGTCCATGCCGCCTGGCACCTTCGCCGAAGCTGGCGGCGCGCCGACGCGGTTCAAGCAGTCAAGCCGGGCAAGGCCGCGCGCGCGCGCGCCGGTTCCTCGCCCGCGGACGTGCTCGGCAGCGCCCTCAGCCGGCGCCTCCGGCTGAACCGCTGGGCGTGGGTTCTCGTCGGGCTGTCGGTCCTCAGCCACGTCGGGGCGGTCGCCAGCTGGTTCATGGATTCCGGAGCGGCCGCCGCCCCGCTGGTGTTCATGCAGGTTCCGGGGGCACTGATCGCGTTCACCCAGTCGCTGCTGCTGATCTCTCTGGCCGCCCGTTTTTTTGGCGAAGCGCGGCAGAACGGTGAACTGGAAATCCTGCTGACCACCGGATTGCCCGACCGCGAGCTGGTGCTCCTGCTCTGGCAACGCCTGCGACGCGTCCTGATTCTCCTGATCCTCATTGAGGCCGCCTTCGATCTTGCAGGCACCATCGTGGCAGTCCTGCGGACGACCCAGGCCACTGCCGCTGAGCATTGGCCGCTCCAGGGCTTGAACTTTGTTGCCACGACCGCGCAGTCGGTGGCCGCCTGGTGGGCGACGGTCTGGACAGCGATGTGGTTTGGCCTGGCCACGCGGAAGCTCCACGTCGCGGTGGGCAAGACGGTCGGCCTCGTCCTGGTCGCGACTTCGGTCGTCGTGGGAATCGGCGGTAGCCTGCTCCTGATGGCGATCACCGTCGGCGGCCGATTCACCGGCGGCTGGCCGCTCTGGCTTCATCAGATTCCGTCGACCGCTTTGGTCTGCGGGGTCTTCGTGCTGTGGTTCCGTTGGGCGCGCTCACGGCTGTTTGGGCGCTTCCGGCAGGCCGCCGCCGAAAACGCTTTGTAACCTTTAACCGCTCGACCCCGGCGCGAACGGTCCGTTCCACTAGCCGCCCGTGACTCCTGCCGTCAACCGCCGCGCCGTCATCGATGTCGGCACCAATTCCGTGAAGGTGCTCGTCGGCGACGTGGCGTCGGACGGCGCGGTCATCCCCGTGCTCGAAACCAGCGAACAGACCCGGCTCGGGCGTGGCTTCTACGAAACGCACCGGCTCCAGCCCGAACCCATCGCCGCGACCGCCGCCGCGGTCCGCCGCTTTGCCCAACTGGCCCGGGACGAAGGCGCCTCCTCGGTCCGGGTGGTCGCCACCAGCGCCGCCCGCGAAGCCGAGAACCGATCCGAACTCCTGAGCGCCCTCGAAGCCGCCGGGGGAGTAGCGGTCGAAGTCATCAGCGGCGAAACGGAGGCGGAGTGGGCGTTCGCAGGCGTTTGTTCCGCGCCCGGACTGACGCGCTCGCGGCTGTTGGTTCTCGACGTGGGCGGCGGCAGCACGGAGTTCATCCTTGGGGCGCACGGGCGGCCTGAGTTCCGGCAGAGTTTCCAGTTGGGCAGCGTCCGCATGCTGGAACGACTTCAGCCGGGCGACGCTCCCACGCCCGCCGCACTCGCCCACGCTCGCCAGGTGTTGACGGGATTTGTCCGGACCGACGTCGCGCCGGTTCTGACGGGCCGGCTGGAAATCGAAAGGCTCGGGCGGGTCATTGGCGTGGGCGGGAGCACCTCGATCCTCGCGCTGATCAAGGCCGGGGTTGCGCAGTTTGACCGTGAACTGATCGAGCGGACCCGCTTTTCCCGCACCGAACTTTCGGCCCTCGTTGAACGGCTCTGGTCCCTGCCCCTCACTGAGCGCCGGCAACTGCCCGGGCTGCCGCCGGAACGCGCCGACGTCATCCTCATCGGCGCCGCGATCTACGAGGCGGTGCTGACGGTCTTCGGCTTCCCGGAACTGAGCGTGAGCACGCGCGGACTCCGCTACGCCGCCTTGGTCCAGCCATGAACGAGGCCGCCTTGCGCCTTGGGACGGCGACCGTGCTGGCCCGCTACGAAACCGAACCGACCCACACGCTGCACGTCGCCAAGCTGGCCCTGGATCTGTTTGACCAACTCATCGCCTGGCATGGCTACGGCCCCGACGAGCGGCTCCTGCTCGAAGCGGCGGCGGCGTTACACGACATCGGCTGGTCTCAAACCCAGCCGGACGGAGCCGGGCACCATAAGGCCTCAGCCCGGCTGATCCGTGAACACGCCTGGCCGGGACTGACAGGCCGCGAAGTGGAGCTGATTGCCCAGATCGCCCGTTATCACCGCAAGGCGTTGCCCTCGGAGGAGCACGAACCCTTTGCCGGGCTGAATGTGCCGGACCGGCTCCGCGTCCGGCGGCTCGCCGGCCTGTTGCGCGTGGCCGATGGGCTGGATCGGCGGCATGTTCAGGAGGTGGATGGCGTGCGTGCAGACGTCGGCGCCGACGGAATTGAAATCGTTGTCAAGGCCCGCCGCGACGGGTCCGCAGCCATTGCCGGAGCGGAACGGAAAGCCGGCCTGCTCCGACAGGAGTCGGGCCAGCGCGTGCAGTTTCGCTAACGCCGGCGGTAAGCCGGAATTGAATGTGTCTCCGCGGATTTCAAAAACCTTTTGCGTCGCACGAAACGCAGCCCCTACGCTCGTCGGGTTGAACACATACGTCCGCATGGGGCCAACGCAGAGAAGCTAGAGACATGAATTCGTATCCGTCCGTTCCTGGATCGCTGTATCGGCCCGATTTCGAGCACGACGCCTGTGGCGTCGGGTTTGTCGCCAATATCAAGGGCGTCAAATCGCATTCGCTGGTCCAGCAGGGCCTGCAGATCTTGCGGAACCTCGACCACCGTGGCGCCTGCGGCTGTGAGGCCAATACCGGGGACGGCGCCGGCATCCTCATCCAGGTGCCACATGAGTTTCTCTTGGACGCCGCCAAAGGTGTCGGCATCACGCTGCCCCCGGCCGGCCAATACGGCGTCGGAATGATTTACCTGCCACGCGATGCGCGGCAACGGCGCAAGCTCGAGCTCGCGTTTGAGAAGATCATCAACTCCGAGGGGCAGGACTTTCTGGGCTGGCGGACCGTTCCGACCGACAACAGCTCCCTGGGTGAAACGGCCAAGGCTTCGGAGCCGCATGTCCGCCAAGTGTTCATTGGTCGGGGCGCGGACGTGAAGGACGACCTCGCTTTCGAACGCAAGCTTTACGTGATCCGGAAGCGTTCCTACTCGGAAATCCGCTGCTCGACCAAGGACGGCGCCAGCTACTGGTATGTCTGCAGCCTGTCCTGCCGCACATTGGTTTACAAGGGCATGCTGCTCACCGAACAGGTGGACAAGTATTTCCCGGAGCTGAAGAACCCGGCGATGAAGACGGCGCTGGCGCTGATCCATTCGCGTTTCAGCACCAACACCTTCCCCAGCTGGGCCCGCTCTCATCCATATCGCTACATTGCCCACAACGGCGAAATCAACACGCTGCGCGGCAACATCAACTGGA
>JAYUSF010000042.1:0-7653 GCA_043755815.1 Verrucomicrobiota bacterium | reverse complement strand
CGGACACGTCGGGCACCGGCTGCCAGTCGGCGCCGGGGCCCAGCAGTTCGCTGGCTTCCAGCACCCAGCCGGAGAGGGCGGCGGGCCAGGCCAGGCGGAGCTGGCCTTCCGGCGTGACGGTGGGCACGACCGGAATGACCGGCGGCTGGCCCGCGCCGATGGGCTGGCCCGGCACCGGGTTCCAGTCGGAGGCCGCCAGCGTGAAGGCGTTGGTGAACTGTGCCTCCGGGCGCGTGAAGTGAAACCACCCGTAGTGCGTGCCCGTGGCCGCCGCGAACCGGAACCCGATCAGCAGGTCGGTCTTATTGGTGTAGAATGTGAGCGCCGGATTATCGAGCAGTTTAGTGTTGTCCCGGTAACGCCAGAAGGCTCCAGGAAATGCCTGCGCTTCGTCATAACTCAAGAGAGACATCCAGTTATCGGAATTTCCCCCGCCCCCTCCGTTGGAATACACCACTGCTCCGCTTCCAATTGGTTCGGATGGCTGGAAAGGAACTCGGCTCTTTGCGGGTTGTAACAGGCTCGCTCCCCCGGAGGTATGAACTTCAAGTCCTACCCGGTTGTAAATCGCATCGGATGTAGGTAGCGGCCCCACTCCGGCAATATATCCAAAATTCTCCGTTCCATCTCCGTCCACGTCCCACGTGAACAAGATCTGACTTTCCAGAATGGGCGCATCCAGCGGTCCTGCTGAAACGCGGAAGGGAGCGACAAGCCACGCGGCCAAGAAGATCGCAGCCAACGCGCAGTCACGACCGGCCTTGCAACACGGCCAGAGCACGACATGGGGACTGCGGCGGGCGTTCATCCTGCACGATGCTTGTTCTGAAGCTAGGGTCGCCGCAACCGGTAGAAGCGGCTGGTCTCGGGCAGGGCCAGCAGCACCTCGTTTGCGGACACGTCGGGCACCGGCTGCCAGTCGGCGCCGGGGCCCAGCAGTTCGCTGGCTTCCAGCACCCAGCCGGCAAGCGCGGCCGGCCAGGCCAGGCGGAGCTGGCCTTCCGGCGTGACGGTGGGCACGACCGGTATGACCGGCGGCTGGCCGGCGCCGATGGGCTGGCCTGGAATCGGATTCCAGTCGGAGGCCGCCAGCGTGAAGGCGTTGGTGAACCGCGCCTCCGGCCGCGTGAAGTGAAACCACCCGTAGTGCGTGCCCATGGCCGCCGCGAACCGGAACCCGATCAGCAGGTCCGTCTTGTTGGTGTAAAAGTTAAGCGCAGCGGGCAGTCCTTTGGACTTGTCGTAGTAGCGCCAGAAGGCACCGGGAAACGCCTGCGCCTCGTCGTAGGCCAGCAGTGACATCCAGTTGTCGGAGCCTGCTCCACCATTTCCATTGGAAAACACCCCTGCCGCCGCGCCAACCGATTCTCCAAGTTGGAACGAAAACCGGTTCTTAACCGGTTGCAGCAGCCGTGCGCTGGAAGAGGTGATGATATCGAATTCCACGCCATTATAAATCGCGTCCGGTGCCGGAAGTGGGGTTACGCCTCCAAGATACTTGATGTCTTCAGTTCCGTCTCCATCCACATCCCAAGTAAACAGGATCTGGCTTTCCAGCATCGGGGCATCCAGAGGACCGGCTAAAGCGCGGAGCAGGCATATAAACACGAGGGCAGCAAAGAGTGAAATGGTCTTCATAGGATCGGCGTTCATTGTTGGTAAACTCAGTCGCGACAATATTCACTGGCCCGGGCTACGAGGGATCAGCAGAAACCCTCTGGACTGACCACTATTGTTGACCCCTGTGCCGGCAATCGCACCAGGACCGTTGATGGCAACGGCCGCCTGCATCACCCAGCCGGAAGGTGAACCGTAAGCAAAATGTTTGTCGTTCAAATCCTTCCAGAGCGCTCCGGGTGGTGGACCGGCATAGTATGCGGGCATGAAGACGGCCCGGCGGTCAGAACTGGTCGCGGAGGCACCCGACCAGCCCACAACCCTCAAGGAGTTGTTGATGCCGGTGGCTTCGCTCTGTGAATCAAGTTCACCGTTGCGCGTAATCGAACCCAAACTCGCCGGAGTTGCCGGTAAACCACCGCCGGTAGGGCTCCAATACACAGCATATCTGGGTTTGGTTAGCTGAAGCAGATAGCGCCCTACGGCATGGTGCGGCCCGCCAACGACGTTGTTGATCGCATTGGCCCGGCCGGAATGATCCACGTTGGCCCCGGACGGCACCTCCATGTAGTCGTTGGCCGTCAGGAATGCGGCCCCGGTGGCGGTGCGGAACGGGCGGTAAATGCCGGCCCCACCGGGCGCACTGCTGAAGCCAGCGGATTCACCGACGACCACGCCGGCATCGTTGACGGCGGTGGCGGCCCCCACCCCGTAGTTGCCCCCAAGGTTGAGAGTCAGGTTGCGCACGACGCCGTTGAGCCACGCGGTCGGGCGGCTGTGGGGGTTGTTGGTATCGGAATCCAGGCTCTGCCCCGCGATGTAGTGGCTGCTGCCGGTGCCGGCCGGATTAACCCCAAAGGCGGCGCTCGTGCCGCCGGGTTGCCTCAGGTTCGGCAGGGGTGTCTGCGAACTGCCGTTGCGGTAAAAGGCGGAAGTGCCGTTGACGCCCACGAGCATTCCCGAATCGCTGATGCCGTAGGGCAACGGGCTGGTGCCGGACAGGCGGGTGCCCCAGACGTCCACGATGTTGCCGGGGTTGGACGAGGTCCAGTAGCCGCCCACGGTGGTCGCCGGGTAAAGGCTGGCGGTGTAGGTGAGCCAGCCCGAGGCTTGGACCGTGCTGGCGGCGTTGAGCCCGCTGACCATCAAGGTGGCTGGCGACTGTAAACCCGAGTAGTAGTCCGAGCGATAATCCGTGAGTTCGTAGAACGAATATTCCGGTCCGTCGAAGATGAGGACGTCGGCATTGGTGGAGACACCCGGAGCATAGGTGTAGGTGGTGGGCGCAACCCCAAGGCGGCACACGATCAGGTTCTGCTCGGTCAGGTTGTCGGCGCGGGTGACCACCGACACTTCGCCGGTCGCGGCGCCATTGGTGATGGTGATGGTGGCGGTGGCGTAGGGGCTGGCGGTGTTCCAAGTGCCCGTGCCGCTGTTGATGAAGTAGTCGCCCGTCCCGGTGGAGCCATAGGTTGCGGCCAGATCCGAGGACGTGCCGGGTTTGAAATACACGCCGGAGTTTAGAGTGACGTTCACGACCAGGTCGCCGCTGGTCGAGCCGGTGCGGGTGGCCTGGATTTTTGCCCGTTTCGCCGCGTTGCCGTTCTTGTCGTCACCCACGTCGATGGTGGTGGTGAGGTCCACAATGGGCAGCGGGCCGGGCAGGGAGAAATCAAAGGCGGCCCAAGCGTCCTGATTGGCCTCGAACGTGCCGCTGCCGGTCGAGCCCACATCCAGCCAGGCGGTGAGCCGGCAAACGCCGCTCAGGCCGGACATTCCGATCAGGGTGAAGGTGGTGGTGCCGTCGGACTGGGTCTGGGTGTTGGCGGTCACGGTGTTGGTGGCCACGGTCCAGTCGGCATTCCGGCGCCGGCTTTGGAGGCGCAGCGTTTGACCGGAAACGCCCACCGTGCCGGTGACCCCGCCGGCGGCGAGCCGGTGTTCCGCGAGCCGGGCGCTGACTGTTACCGTGCCGCCGCTGTAGGATACATTGCCAATCTGCACCTCCTGCACCCCGGTCAGACGTGGAGTGGCGTTGGTGGCGTTGTAGATGGGGCGCGGATTACCCAGCCGGCCCTTGGGGACGAAGTTGGCCGGCAACGTGGCCGTGGGGGTGCGCTGGTCTTCGTAGCTCGGGGCGGAGTTGGTGTTGAAGCTGGCGTAGGTGGCCGTGGGCAGGAGGGTAAAGTTGGTGGGATTGAAGTCGTAGCTGACGTTGGACAGGCGGTTGGTGGTGAACGCCACGGCGGTGGCGTTTGGCCGGTATTCCATCCAGAGCCAACTGTAGTAGTTGGTGAAGCTCATCAACTTCCAGACTATCGTGTATTTCGCCAACGCCGTATTGGTTGGATCGGGCAGGTTGAAATTGTCCACCGGCCAAGCGGTAAAGTCATTCCGCACCAGATTGATGTTGTCCGCCGCGCCCTGGATCACCAAACCGGCCGCATCGCGCGGCTCGTAGCGACCCAGCGCGAGATTGGGATCACTGACCGAGGTCGCCGGATCCACGATGTTGATGTCGGACCAGACCTTGGTGTTCAACCGCCCGCGCATGCGGATCAAATTGTCGGTCAAGAAGTAGCGTTTGTGGTTCGCCCCGGAATTCGGCTGCCCCAGCCAGCCCAGGGTGTTGACATCAAGGAAGGCGTTGTTGGTGAACCACAGCGGTCCAATGGATCCGGTGTCCGTGTTGAAGCCGACGAGCGAGTTCAGGACCACGTTGTCCTCGAACCTGATCCGGCCGGAAACGTCGTAGGCAGGGTTGGCGTTGGGGCTGGTATCAATGCTGGGGTCATTGACCAGATAAGTGCCGGATTTGGCGGTGCCGAACGCGATGGCCGCACGCTCATCGTCCCGCACCAGACACTTTCGAACGATGGCGATCGGCGCATCAGTCGGCTGCCCGTGCCCTTGGGTAAAGACATTCGGCATGATCAGCGTGGCATATCCTCCGTGGAGGGAGTGAAAGTCCGAAACCTCCACCTTCTCGACCAACCAAGGCGCCGGATCGCCGTCCTGCCCGCTTTGGCCCACATTGTAGGTGAAGAATGTCACCGGGAAGGCTTCAACCCCGGCGATAAAATGAAATGGAGAGGAGGGCACATCACCCACGGAACCGAAATTCCGCACCGTCACGTTGCGGATCCGACCGGTCTTGGCCGCCACGTTGATCGCGAAGGATTTGTAGCCCGTGGCATTGGCCGAGGAGGACCAGGCGCCCTGGCCAGTGAAACCAGCCCCCTTCGTCAGATCGGCGGCAAAGTTGCCGTCGAGTTCGAGGTTTTCGATGACGATGCGTTTGAGGTAATGGTTGGCCCCAGAATTTGCGTCGGCCGCGCCGCGGATCATGAAATGATGAAGTGGACTATTCTGTTTTGCCCAATACTGAGCGAGCGAAGTGGAACCCTGCACCGAAGCAAGATAGAGCCGCGGCTTTGCCCCGTTGGCGCCTACATCTCCAATCAGCGTCACCGAACGGTCAATATCACCGACAATCCAAACCGGTATGTCGTTGATCGGATAGTCACCCACCGCAAAATGGATTGTTAGGTCCGTGAGTGAGGTGTCCGCCAGCCAAGCGTTCAGGGTTGCCATCGAAAAGACTTTGGGGCTCGTCACGCCATCACCCGTCCCAGTTGGGGAAAGATACCTGTCCGTCGCCCCAAGCCGAGGCAAACCACAGAACAACAACGACAGAAACAGCAACCATCTCCCGATGGCCGAAGAATGAGCTTGAAAAACGTTGGCGGCGTTACCACCCGCGCCGCGCGTCGAAGACGAAGGCCGCCGGCTTAAGCCAAGGCCGCCGGAAAGGGCCGGGGCCGGAGAACAATGGAGGATACTCATAGTCTGCTGGGATGGGATTGCCCATTCATTCCAAGGCAGTCTTTCCGAGAAAACCAGCCCGAAGAGTTATCTATGCTGAGCATTTGAAAGTTTTTTGCAGGAAAGTGCGCCAAACTGTCCCAATCCAGGCCGGGGCAATTACTCAGCGAGCAGTTCTGAACCGCGACACCCTCCCGAAGCGGAGTTGCCGCTTGGGCCAGCAGCGGGGGCAAACGAACCGCTGGCGGTCAACCGGCACCCGGCCGGCCAAAACGGCGGCAAGCCGCACGCACTCCAAGACGAAAGCGTTCACCAGCGCCGGCATGGTTTCTCGTTTCGAGCGTGGGTCCCAATCACAGCCGAGGCTACAGCAACTCCTCAAACGCCGCTTGGGAAAACAAAACGGGCCGCCCGTGGGCGGCCCGTTGTCGCGTAGAGTTTGCGTTGTGGCGCCTACCACCGCATGTCCGCGACCGTGCGGCCGGCGGGGATGAAGGGCAGCACGTGTTCGGTGTAGGGCGTGACCACGTCGAGGACGTAGGCGGTCTTGGAATCCAGCATTCGCTGGATCGCGGGGCGCAGGTCCTTGCGATAGACCACGCGTTCGCAGGGCACACCGAAGCTCTTGCAGACCTCGACGTAGTCCGGATAGATGCCGGAACGGTTGTCGGGATTGCCGAGGTAGGTGTGGCCGCGGTTGCCGCCGTAGAAGTTGTCCTCCCACTGCACCACCATGCCGAGGTGCTGGTTGTTCAGGATGATGGCCTTGGCGGCGATCTTCTCGATGTAGGCGGTCGCGAGTTCCTGGATGTTCATCAGGAACGAGCCGTCGCCGTCGATGTCGATGACCTGTTTGTCCGGGCGGGCGACCTTGGCGCCGAGCGCGGCCGGAAAGCCGTAGCCCATCGAGCCGAGGCCGCCGGAGGTGATGAACGTGCGCGGCTGGCCATACTTGAACCATTGGCCGGCCCACATCTGGTGCTGGCCGACGCCGGTGGTGATGATCGCGTCGCCCTTCGTGAGGTTCCAGAGCTCCTCGATGACCATCTGCTGGATGATGTATTCCTCGCCGTCCTTCTTGAAGGGCTGCATGTGGTCCGAGTCCACGATCTCGGCCCGGGTCGTGTAGCGGAACGGCGCCTTCTCCTTCCACTCGGCGATCTGCGTGTGCCAGGCGGGATAGGTCTTCTTGATGCCGCCGCGCTTGGCGATCAGCCCGTTCAGGCGGGCCAAGGCATCGCGGATGTCGCCATGAACGGTCAGGTGCGCCCGCTTGTTCTTGTTGTGCTCCGAGGCGTCGATGTCGATGTGAACGATGGTGGCGGCCTTGGCGAACTCGCTGAAAGCACCCGTGACGCGGTCATCGAAGCGCACGCCGAAGGCCAGCAGCAGATCAGCGCCGTCCTTGAGCTTCACCAGGGGTTCGGTGGGATCGAGGCGCTGCTTGAACTCGCCGTTGACGGCCCAGTTGGCCACGGCCGAACCGTGCATGCCGAGCCAGCGCATGGAAAGCGGATGCGTTTCCGGGAAACCGCCGATGCCCATCAGGGTTGAAGTTGTCGGAATCTGGGCCGACTCGGCGAACTTCAGCAGTTCCGGGGACGCGCCCGAAGTGATGATGCCGCCGCCGCAATAGATCACCGGACGTTCCGCCTTTTCGAGCAGCCCGATGATTTCGTTGAGGGCGACCTCGTCGGCGCTGATGTCGGGATTGTAGCCGCGCAGGCCCTTCTTGATTTCCGCGGGTGTGGGCCAGACCGGCTGCGTTTTTGCCTGCTGCAGGTTCTTCGGGAAATCGATGACCACCGGGCCGGGCCGGCCGGTTTCGGCAATGTAAAACGCCTCCGCGACGATGCGGGGTATGTCGTTGATGTCGGTGATGAGGTAGCTGTGCTTCACGATCGGCAGCGTGACGCCGACCATGTCCGTCTCCTGGAACGCACCGCGGCCAATCATCGACTGCGTGACCTGGCCCGTGATCGCGATCAGCGGGCAGGAATCCATGTAGGCATCGGCGATGGCGGTGACGAGGTTCGTCGCGCCGGGACCGGAAGTGGCCATGCACACGCCGGCCTTGCCGGTGGCGCGGGCATAACCTTCCGCCGCGAAGCTGCCACCCTGTTCATGCCGGGGCAGGATGGTGCGGATCTTGGACTTCGTGAGCAACTGGTGGATCTCCATGCTCGCGCCGCCCGGATAGGCGAAGATGAC
>JAYUSF010000041.1:0-7680 GCA_043755815.1 Verrucomicrobiota bacterium | reverse complement strand
GGCTGCTGCCCGGCACCATCGTCCATGGGCCGGTGGTGCTGTCGGGGCTGATCCGCACGTTGTAGCTGCGCGCCCGGGCCACGCGGTGGCACTGCCAGTCGAGCGAACCGGCCGCGTCGCCCATGGTCACGGCGAACTCCGTCACCGGGTCCATGCTGGTGATCTGGGTGGGGCCGCTCTGCACACACTGCACACTCATGCCGGTGAGGATGATCTTGGCTGGAACGCCGCCGGTCAAGGCGCCGAGCGCCGTGGGCGGCTGGTTTCGCCGGACTGGTGCGCAACCGGCCGGCTTCGTAGGCTTGCCGTGATGCAGCGCATTTTACGCCGAGCCGCCGAGATCGAGGTCATCGCTCCGAACCTCAAGCTGCGCCATTCAGGCATCACCTCAACCATCGCGGCGCTGCTGCCCATCCAGGAGCGGGAGCTGAAGATCGCTTCGATCGGGCCCCGGCTGCCCGCGGATTGGCCGCAATTGGGGCTTTGGGATCTGCTGCTCCACGGGCGCACGCCGCCGCCCGGCCGCCCGTTCCGGATCTGGCACGCCCGGCGCAACATCGAAATGCTTGCGGGCGTCCTGCTGCGGTTGGTGCTGGGGCGTTCGCTCAAGCTCGTCTTCACCTCCGACGCACAGCGGGCGCATACGGCGTGGACCCGCTTTCTGATTGCACGCATGGACGCGATCATCGCCGCCTCGCCGGAGGCTGGGGCTTACCTCAAGCGGTCCTACACCGTGAACATGCACGGCGTAGACACGGCGAAATACCGTCCCGCGGAGGATCGCGCCGCAGCGTGGCAGTCGACCGGACTGCCGGGAAAATTTGGGATCGGCATCTTCGGCCGGGTGAGGGCGCAGAAGGGCACGGACCGGTTCGTGGACGCGATGTGCCGACTTCTGCCGAAGCACCCGGAATTCACCGCGGTGATTGTCGGCTCCATCAAGCCGGAAGAGGCGAAGTTCGCTTCCGAACTGAAGTCGAAAGTGGCGGCGGCGGGACTGAGTTCACGGGTGATCTTCTTCGGCGAACTGCCGTCGGAAGAGGTCCGGGCGTGGTTGCGCCGGGTGCTCATCAACGTGTCGTCGCAGCGTTGGGAAGGGTTTGGGCTCCTGCCGATCGAAGCGGGGTCGAGCGCCACCACGAGCGTGGCCACGCGGGTGGGCGTGGCGGCGCGCCTAATCTTGGAGGGGCAAACCGGTTTCCTGGTGGAAAAGGACGACATGGCGGCATTGGAGGCGCGGTTGGATCTGCTCATGGCCGATCCGGAGGCGACCGCCGCCCTGGGGCGCGCAGCGCGGGAGCACGTGCTGGCGAATTTCTCGATTCTCCGGGAGGCCGCCGGAATCCGGGAAACCTATGACCGGGTCTGGGCCGAGGAGCCGCAGGACGGGGCGAGGAAGTGATCACTTTGAAAAGTTAGGAAGAAAGGAACCGTTGGATTTCTTCCGCCTTTCCTGCCTTCCAATACAAATCAGGTCGAGGTCGGGCAAAGCCCGGGACGGGGTTGGTCATTGTAGGCCGGCAAATTCCCTTGGCCCGCTTCCGTCGAGGTTCCTAAGCTGCGCCGTGGCTCACGTTGCTCGCGAAATCAAACGGATGTTGCTCCAGCTCCTGCCGGAGAGCACGCAGATGGGACTCCTCCGGAAGCATCCCAATCTGCGCAAGGCGGCGCCGCAGAACCTGCAGTTCCAGTTCGACGCCTACCTTGGCGAATTCAAGGTCAACATCGACACCCGCTACAAGATCGAGCGGATCATGTGGACGGGACAATACGAGCCGGAGCTGTTGCATCTCCTCGGGCAGTGGGTGCGGCCGGACTCGGTGTGCTTCGACGTCGGGACGAACGTCGGGGCAATTAGCCTAGCCATGGCGCAACGGCTGAAGGGCGGTTCGGGCCGCGTGTATTCGTTTGAACCGGCGCCCCGGAATTTCGCCCGCTTTCAGGCCAACGTGGCGCTGAACCCGTCGATCCAGCGCCACATCGTCCCGGTGAACTGCGGTGTGGGCCAGCAGCCGGGCACGCTGAATTGGACCGAAGAGCCGGGCAACGCCGGCAACGGGACGCTGGTCGCCGGTTCAGGGATTGCCGTGCCGGTCACCACGGTGGATGCGTTTTGCGCGGAGCACGGGGTGAACCGCATCGACGTGATGAAGATCGATGTCGAAAGCATGGAATACGAGGTTCTCTGTGGCGCGAAGGAATCGCTGCGCCGGTGGCGGCCGAAGCTGTATTTCGAGACCATGTCGCGCTCGAAGGACATGCAGGCCGGCGATATCTTTCAAAAGATTGAGGACTTCCTGCGCGGTCTGGGCTACGAACTGTTCCGGCTCAACCGGCAGCGCGAGTTGGTTCCGACCGATGCGCGTCATTTCACCGACTACACGATCGCGATTGTCCGGCCCGGTTCCAAGCCGGCGTGACCACCGGCGCCGACGTTAACGGCGTTCGTTGTGTTGGATTGAGGCGTATTTACCCGCGGCCAGCGATTCGGCTCGGACCTCGAGTTCGGCGGTGGGAATGAGAGTGGACCATTCTACATCCACACTCGCACGCAGGGTGTCTTGCCAGACAGCGCGGGCAATCCGGAAGGGCACGGGCTGGACGCTGCCCTGAATCAGCAGTCCGAGCTTGTTCCGGCGTTGAGCGGCGCCCGCGAGCTTACGGCCGTCGCAAAGCAGGTCATGCCGCTCCCACCCGCCGCCGAAGCAACGGCCCGGGCCCCTCTGGTCGCAGCAGCCTGCCAGTTCCGTGGCCAATCCGGCTCGGGCGAAGCCGTCGCGAAGCCAGGCGTGCACCTGGCAATAGCTCTCCCGGGCGCTGAACGAATACCAATCGTGCTGCGGCGGAACGATGACCGAGTAGGTCCAATCCGTTTCGTGTGGCACGAGGCCGCCGCCGGTGGGGCGCCGGATCAAAGGGCGCAACGGAGTCGCCGCCGCGATTTCGGCGTGGTGTTGGAAATAGCCGAACGTCGCCGCCGGTTGGTTCCAGCCGTAAAACCGGAGCACCGGTCGGCCGAGCCTTGCCGCGTCTTCGAGCAACGCCTCGTCCAGCGCCATGTTCAACGCAGGCGCCACCTGACCTGAATCCAGACAGAACCAAGCATCAGCCACAGGGCGAGGTTCGGGGGTGTCGGTCGGTCGGCAAGCCTGTTTGCATCGCGTCGGGGGATTGCATCGGAGTCGAGGGCGTGCGACCAATCGCGGGAACATATATGCGTTTGTCGAGTTATCTGAGTCTGCTTTCGGCTTTGGTCTTGTGGGTCGGGTGCAAACCGTCGGGACCGGCGGTGGAAGTCCAGTGGCGCTTCGTCGGTGGCGCCGCGCTAAGGCAACAGACCAATGCGCCGGTTTTGCGGGAGGCGCTGAGCCTCAAGGAATCCGCCGAAGTGCACGGTCTGCTGGTCACCAACGTGGCCCAGCGGCTGTGGACGTGGACCACCGGGGAAAGCAACGCGCCGGCATCGGTCATCCCGCACGCGGTCGTGCTCGCCGACCAGCTGCTCGACCGGATGACCTTGGGCCAGGTGTTTCGGCCGAATGGCAACCGGCGCGATTGGGCGGTGGCTTTTCCGGCCCAAGGAACCGGCGAGGAGTTGAAAACGGCTTGGACCAAGTTTTTTGCGGCGGCCAATCCCTCGGCGGTCCCTGACGTCGCCACTTCCGGGTCATGGTTGGTGGCGGTGTCGGATTCGAAGCTCCTCAAGCCGGCCGAGGTTCTGAAAACACTGGCGAAGATTCCGGCCGAGGCGGGCGATGCACTGCGGTGTGAGTGGAATCCGGCTGCGGGGCCGGGAGTATCGCTCGTCGCCCAACTCAAGGATGGCGTGGTGCGAATGAACGCAAAACTCGGCTTCACCGGGTCCTTTCCGGCGAAGCTCCCCAACTGGCAGGTGCCACGCCTGGTGCGTGATCCCCTCGTGCAGTTCGCGGCGCTCCGCTGGGTCGAGCCCTTGCTGGAACGGAGCTCCGCCTTGCGGTTGGCGGTCGGGGCGGAGAAGCCGGAGCAATTGTTCCTGTGGAGCTATCCCGCGACGCCGACGTATCCCGAGTTGCGGACCTACGGCGCGATCGTTGGGGTCGATGCCGCGAAACGATTCCAACAGGTGACCGAAGGGCTGAAACCCCACTTTGATCTGGCCGAATCAAATTCGGCCTATGAGGGAAACATCCTCGTCGAACCCAGTCTGCCGCGGATCTCCCTGAACGGACTGCCGGTGGTGACGCCGCCTTCGATGCTCGTGATCACCAATGACACGAATCCTTACCTGCTCGTCGGCGCGGCGCGGCCGGTCTTCAGCACCAACCGGCCTCCAGCCGAGTTGCTGAAGGAACTGGAGCGTCCCGCGTTGGTTTATTACCACTGGGAGATCACGGGTGAAGCGCTTCGCAACTGGGTCGCGATCGATCAGTTGACCGACATGATCAGCCGAAAACGTCCCAGCATCCGAACCAGCGTGTTGCGCTGGACGCAGGCGCTGGGTGCGCGAACTGAAGTCAATTCCGTGACGGAAGCTTCAATCACCGGGGATCGCCAGATCACGGTGGTCCGCAAATCGCCGTTGGGCCTGACCGGACTGGAACTCACGGAACTGGCCCAGTGGCTGGGTGAGAATGCGCCGCGCGACCGGATGCCACGGACTGCGCCCCGCGGCCGCTGAAGCCATGCTCAAACTTGGCGTCAACATCGACCATGTCGCCACCCTGCGACAGGCCCGATACCGCACGAACGTGGATCCGCGACGGCAGGTGGAACCTGATCCGGTGGAGGCAGCCTTGGTGTGTGAACGCGCTGGCTGCCATGGAATCACGGCGCACCTCCGGGAAGATCGCCGGCACATCGTAGACCGCGACATGGAGCGGCTGCGCGAAGCGGTGACGACCCGGCTGAACTTCGAGATGGCGAATGCGCCTGAGATCGTCGACATCGCGCTCCGCGTCCGGCCGGACATCGTCTGCCTCGTGCCCGAACACAGGCAGGAAGTGACGACCGAAGGCGGCCTGGACGTAATCAACGGAGAGATGGAACTGCTCCTGACCCGCCAGCGCATGAGTGACGCAGGCATCGAGGTCAGCCTTTTTGTCGATCCCGAGGTTCGCCAGATCGAGGCGGCAGCCCGCGTTGGGGCACAGTTCATTGAACTGCATACCGGGCGCTTCGCCGACCATTTTCACCTGAAGCGGGAGCGGAACGAAGAGTTGGAGCGCCTGGTCAACGCTGCGAAGGCGGCCAATGAAGTCGGACTCCGTGTCAATGCCGGCCACGGACTGACGACCGAAAATGTCCCACTGATCCACCTCGTTCCGCACTTGGTGGAACTGAACATCGGACACAGCCTCATCAGCCGCGCGGTGTTCGTCGGCTTGGAGACCGCTGTTCGCGAAATGCTGTCGGCCATGAAGGGTTATCCCGAGGGCTCGCTTCAGCGCCTATGATCTTGGGCGTCGGTATTGACCTGGTCGAGGTGGCGAGAATTCGCGATTCGTTGTCCCGCTTCGGTGACCGTTTCCTGAACCGGATTTTGCTGCCCGCAGAAGCCGATTATTGCCGCCACCTTCCGGACCCCGCCTTACATGTCGCCGCCCGCTTTGCCGCCAAGGAAGCCGTCAGCAAGGCCTTCGGAACCGGCATTGGTCCAGAATTGGGCTGGCATGACATCGAAGTGGCTCGGCAAGCAAATGGTTGCCCTGCGGTTGAATTCCACGGGCCGGGTGCGGAGCTTGCAAAAACCCGTGGGGTGAAACGAGTTTTCGTCAGCCTCTCGCACACCGCCACTACCGCCGCGGCTTCCGTGATCTTGGAAGGGTGAACGGAAAAAAAATTAGGCCGCAGGTCCCCAAGGAGTGGGGGAGCCAGGACCTGCGGCCACGCTGGGTTTGATCCCAGCGTTCGGGGAAAGACTATCTAGCCGGCTCCAACTTGGCGGCGGAAAATCCAAATGAATCGTCTCCAGGTTCACGCACCGCTTCGTATTGCTCGATCCGATTTCGCAACTTTGCAAGCGCTATGTTTTGCAGTTGGCGAATTCGCTCGCGGGTGACTCCGAACTGTTTGCCGATTTCGTCGAGCGTCTTCTCCTTTTGCCCATCCAGGCCGAAACGCCGCCGCAGGATCGTGAGTTCGCGATCGTCAAGTATGCCGAGGAAGTTCCGAACCATGAGATTGGTGGTTTCGTGTTCAAGCGATTCGTAGGGGTTTTGCGAGGCACCGTCCGGAACAACGTCACCCAGCCGGCTAGAATCTTCATCGGACAGCGGTTCGTCGAGTGAAGCGGTTTTCAGCGCGGCGGTCTGCCAGAGGTGGATCTTTTTGACCGTAACCCCCAATGCCTCGGCCAGTTGCTCGGCGTCCGGTTCGTGACCCAATTCCTCATGGAGCTTTTGGGCGGTCCGTTTCATCCGGCTGACCTTGTCGACCAGATGGACGGGCAGCCGGATCATCTTTGACTGGTTGGCAAGTGCCCGCTTGATGGCTTGTTTGATCCACCATGAGGCATAGGTGGAAAGTTTGGCCCCTTTTGTTGGGTCGAACCGTTCCACGCCCTTCATCAGGCCAATGTTGCCTTCGTTGATCAGGTCGAGCAAAGGGAGCCCGAAACCGTCATAGTCCCGGGCAATCTTCACCACGAGTCGCAGGTTGGCCCGGATCATGTGCTCCCGAGCTTCTGCATCACCGCGTTTGATTCGGCCGGCGAGAACAATTTCCTCTTCCACCGTCAGCAGTGGAACCTCAACGGCATCGCGCATGTAAAGTGACAGGGCGCTGCCCCCTTCGGCGTAAGCCGATGGACCACGAACGGGCGATGGGGAAGGCGACGGATTTGGATTGGGTTGGATCGTCGATGCTTCTACTGCAGGCTGAACAGTCAACCTCACGCGACGTGACGAACGGGACCGGTTTTTGACAGGCGAAGTTCGTTCCAGTTGGCGGCGGACAGTTTTCTTGGGGATCCGAATGAGAGCTTGCATGGGAATTCTTTTTGATTGGTTGCGACCGCTTTCCGCGAACACCTATTGTCTATCTATTGTTTAAGTATATGTGTCAATGATTTGTTTAACTAAAATTCGCTGTGTGAAGCATTCGGCTAAGTGTTTATCGAGAGAAGTTGAAATTGTTTACTTTATGACTAACTATTTAGCTAGTGTCTGACATTTGTTACTCAATCAAAGTGGCTTCCAAGCGGACGGGACTGAGTCCGCACGTGATTAGGGTCTGGGAGAAGCGTTACGCGACGATCAGCCCGGCTCGATCGGGGGGGAATCAACGACTTTATTCGGATGCGGACATCGACCGGTTGATCCTGCTGAAGCGGGCCGTCCAATCTGGGCACTCAATTGGAAATATCGCCCGACTCGAGTTGGGACAGCTCATCTCGCTGATGCAGCAGGCTGGACAGCCGCCGGGGGCAACGTCGGCGCCGACTCCACGAGGTTCCTCTTCCGTGTTGCCGGCCGGAGACGTTGCAGCTCCGTTCTTGGAAGGTGCCTTTAAGGCCACTTCAAGTTTGGACGCCCCGGCTGTTGAGAGGGTTCTGGACGAGGCGTCGGTTGCCTTGGGACAGATCGGAATGCTGAATCAGGTGGTGGCGCCATTGGTTCATCGGATTGGCGAGGCGTGGCGGCGGGGCGAGCTAAAGGTCGCGCATGAACACCTCGCCACTTCGGTGATCCGGACCTTCCT
>JAYUSF010000040.1:0-7738 GCA_043755815.1 Verrucomicrobiota bacterium | reverse complement strand
GGCCGGTGAGCAGAACCACACAGCCCGCCGTTCTGGCAACCCGTCGAGGCCAATGCAAAATCGATGGACCAGTCATGCGTCAACCTTGTTCCCGATGTCCCGGATTCTCCGTCCTCCGGACCGCTCAACCCGCGCCTTCAGCCCTGCGTCCGCCCTGCGCCGAAGGCCCTCGGGATCGCTGGAGGATCGGGGTTTCATTCCCGGGGAAAGGAATTAGCCATCGCCTGCCGCCGAGGATTCATTGGGGGAGGCTACCTGCTGTTCTGGTGGAACGCTCGCCTGAATTTTGAGCCCGCCCGCCGGGGTGCGCTTTGGCCTCCGGTCCGGTTCCGGCGGGAAGATTCGGGCGACAGACGCCAAGGAGGTGGGGGTGGGGGACCCCGCTGAAGAAACGTCCTATCGCCCGAATCAAAATCCAGCCGGCACTCGGCAACCTGTCCTGGGCACTGAAACCGGGAAGCGCGATTTCGATCCATGGCCTCCCGCTCCGCCCGATTGCCGTCTCGCCTGCCGGTGCCTTGCGGCTTGGAGAGTCGGAAACCGCTGATGAGTTAACCGTCGGACGGGCAGGCGGCTACTAGGGATTTCCTAGTCGGGGCGGACCGAGTGCAGCTTTTCATCGCGGCTGCAAGCCCGCCACGCGGGCTGGGTCCGGTGACGCGAGGCTCCGGCCGAGCGAGTGGGTCCCATCGGCCCAGCCGGAGCTTCGCGCCACCCAGGAGGGTTCCGATCGGGTGAACTTTCAAACACGATGGAAAAAATGCGCCCGGGCGAACGTGGGAAGCGCAAGAGTTCACGGAGCCGGGTCCTGACCTCAGGCGGTGGCCGGAACGGGCTCAGTCCGTGCCGGACGAGTCGAGGGGGATCAGCCCGGTGCGGATGGCGAAGCGGACGAGGCCGGGCACGTCGCGGATGTGCAGCCGGTCCATCAGTTGGGCGCGGTGAAACTCAATCGTCTTGGCGCTCAGGTTCAGCAGGAAGGCGGCCTCCTTGGTGGTCTTGCCCTCGGCGATCAGTTGAAGAATCGTGCGCTGGCGCTCGGTCAGCAGCTCCAGGGAGGGGGGGCGATCTGTGTCCGGCTTGAGGCGGTCCTGCTCCAGCTTCCCGGCAATCATCGGGCACAGGTAGGTTTCGCCCCGGGTCACGGCGGCGATGGCATCCGCCAGGCGATCTTCCGCGGAATGCTTGAGGAGGTAGCCGCAGGCGCCGGCCTTGATGGACTGGAGCACGTATTCCTCGTGCCGGTGCATGGAGAGGATGATCACGCGCACGGCGGGAAATTCCGCGGTGATGCGGGCGGTCGCCTCGACGCCGTTCAGCCCGGGCATGCCAATGTCCATCAGCACGACGTCCGGCCGGTGTTCCCGCACGAGGGCCAGCGCCGTGAGCCCGTCGGCGGCCTCCGCGACGACCCGCAGCCCCGGCAGCTTCTCGACCAGCGAGCGGATGCCGGCCCGCACCAGGAGGTGATCGTCGGCCAGCAGGATCCGGATGGGGGAAGGGTTGGAGTCCATGGATCAGATCATCGGCGAATTGGGAACGCGGGGGAGCAACGGAAAACGGGCGTGGACGGTCGTGCCCCGGCCGGGTTTGGAATCGATCCGGATCCAGCCGCCGACCTGCTCCACCCGTTCCTCCATGCCCACGAACCCGAGCCCCACGCCGGGGCTGGCGGACTGGCGGACGGTTCCCGGATCGAAACCGGCCCCGTCGTCGGTCACCACGAGGTGAAGCGCGTCGGCGTCATCCCGCAGGGACACCGTCAGGGAACGGGCCCGGGCGTGACGCACGACGTTGGTGACCGCCTCCTGCACGACGCGGAAACAGGCGGTCTCGACGGTCGGGTCGAGCCGGGGCTGGCGCAGGGTGGGCTGGAACTTGACGTGCAACCCGGCGCGCTCCGCCTGTTGCTGGAGGTAGCCGCGCAGGGCGGACTCGAGTCCGAGGTCGTCCAGCAGGGAGGGGCGCAATTCCAGCGAGAGGCTCTGCACCTGGACCTGCACCCGCTCCAAAATCCGGAGACTCTCGGCGAGCCGCGCGGCGGCGTCGGCATCGGTCAGGAGCCGTTGGGAGGCCTGCAGGTTGAACTGCACGGCGGTGAGGGCCTGGCCGACCTGATCGTGCAGTTCCCGCGCCAGATGCCGGCGTTCCGCCTCCTGCACCTCCAGCAACCGCCGCGGCAGCGACTTCAGCTTTTCCGCGACCAGCCGGCGCGCCGTGACGTCCGAGTGGGTGCCGATCATGCGCAGCGGTTTGCCCTCGGGATCGCGGCTGACCACCACCCCGCGGTCCAGAATCCATTTCCAGAACCCATCCTTGGTCCGGATCCGGTGCTCACTGAAATACAGCGGCGTCGCCCCGTCGAGATGCGCCCGGAGATCGGCCATGACCTGCGCCCAATCTTGCGGGTGAATGCGTTTTTCCCACTCGTCAAAGCGGCCGCTGATCTCGTGTTCTTCAAATCCGAGCATGGCCTTCCAGCGGCCGCTGTAGAACACGGCGCCCGTCCTGACATCCCAGTCCCAGAGGCCGTCGCCGGCGCTTTCGATCGCAAATTTCCAACGATGCTCGCTCTCCCGCAAGGCCGCCTCGGCCTGCCGGCGTTTCGAGTCATCGATCAGGACCGCGCGGCATTCCGCCTGGCCCGGGGACAGCGTGGCTTCGAGGCGAAAGGCCGCTGGCTCCGGGCCGTCCCCGGCCAGGGTGATCTCGCAGGCCTGGGTTTTGCCGGCGGCAAAGACCCCGGCGAGGAAATCGCTGAAGGCGGCCCGCCCGGACTCGGCCAGCAGCAACTGGAAGCGGCGTCCGAGCAACAGATGGCGCCGAACCCCGGCCAACCGGGCGCCGGTGAGGTTCGCGAGCCGGATGGTGCCGTCGGGCGTGAGGGCAAAGTATCCGACCGGCGCCGAATCGAAGAGCTCGCTGTAGCTTTCGAGCGCGGCCGCGGTCCGGGCGTGGGCGGCCTGAAGCTCCTGGTTCTGCATTTCCAGTTCGAGCCGGTGGACTTCCAGTTCGCTCCGGAGCCGGTGCAGCTCCGCCTCGGTCGGCGGTCCGCCAGGAGCAGGCTTCCGCGCCGGGGGCGAGCCGGCCCCGGCGACGGCAGGATCGTCGGTCCCGTTCGGATTCATTGGTCCTGACTGCATCGGGTGGTAAGGGCGATTCCCCACGGCTCGCCTCCGGAACTTTCCTGTCCGTTCGCGTTGCGCTTCGGCACTCGACCCGGAGGTAAAACCATCGCGGGTGAGTCTGCTACCGCGCAGTGAAGTTTGAAAGCGGTAGTTGGCTTCCAGCCAGCGGTTGGGCTGACCCCGGATGGTCGCGGCCAGGGCGCGAGGCCAACGGGTGAACCCGGGGACGAATGCGCGGCGGGAGGCCGCAAGCGCGGGGTAACACCGCCACACGCGGTCAACCTCCGCCCGCGGCGCGCATCGTTTCATCGTGGCTGGCGGCGCGAGGCTCCCGCCGAGCCCGAACCCGGACTCGCCCGGCTGGAGCCTCGCGCCACCCGATTTTGGCCGGCGCCAGCCCAAGGTCAGCCACCGTGAAAAATGCGCCCTCTGGCCCGCTCTCGCTGACAACGGGGTCGACGCAGAATTGGGCGGACGCTTTACTCCGCGGATGAAGTCCCTCCTTTGCCTCCTCATGGCGGTCTGCGGCGCCGCACTGGTTTCGGCCGCCGAGCCGGTCAGGACAATCGACCTGTGGCCGGGCATTGCGCCCGGTGAAAAGGGCGACCTTGGGGAGGAAAAGGACATGACCAAACCGACGGACGGCCTGATCGCCGGCCGGCGGCTCATCCGGTTGGGCAACGTCTCCAAACCGACCCTGAGCGTTTAC
The DNA here is from genome assembly GCA_043755815.1 of Verrucomicrobiota bacterium. Lineage (GTDB taxonomy): Bacteria > Verrucomicrobiota > Verrucomicrobiia > Limisphaerales > UBA9464 > CAIWAH01. The sequence continues at coordinate 3,901 of JAYUSF010000040.1, read as the reverse complement.
AAGCCCGCGGTGGACAAGGACACCGGGACTTCGGTGCTGGTCTGCCCTGGCGGCGGCTACCACATCCTCGCGCTCGACCTCGAAGGCAGCGAAGTCTGCGAGTGGCTTAACTCCGTTGGCGTCACCGGCGTGCTCCTCAAGTATCGCGTGCCCAAGCGGGCGGGTCTGGAGAAGGACACTGCGGCACTCCAGGACGCCCAGCGCGCCCTCGGCCTGATGCGCCAGCACGCCGGCGAATGGAAACTCGATCCCCACCGGATGGGCGTGCTCGGTTTTTCGGCGGGCGGTCACCTCTCGGCGGCGCTGAGCACGCGGTTCGAGTCCCGCACCTATCCGGCGGTGGACGCCGCGGACCAGCTCAGTTGCCGGCCCGACTTCGCGGTCCTGGTCTATCCCGGTTACCTCACGGTCAAGGAGCAGGGCGATGCGGTCGCGCCGGACCTGCGTCTCAGCACCAACACCCCGCCGACCTTTCTCGTCATGGCGCAGGATGATCCGGTCCGGGTCGAGAACGTCCTGAACTACGGCGTCGCGCTGCAGCGGAACAAGGTGCCGTTCTCCCTCCACGTCTTCCCGAGCGGAGGCCACGGCTATGGCCTGCGCCGAACTGAGAATCCGCTGACCGCGTGGCCGGACCGCGTCGCCGAATGGATGCGTTATCAGGGCTGGCTCAAGCGCCCCTGAAGTCCGCCCGGACGGGCGCCACGCCCGGCTACTCGGCGCGCACCACCCGGTAGAACTCCGTCGCTGCTCCCGGCGGGAACGTCATCCGGTTGGTCGCCCGCGTGGCGGTCGCCTGCACCCAGATGCGGAAGTCGGCGGAGCGCTCCACCCGGTAACCGGTGCCGGGATCACCCTCCCAGGTGAGCGTCACCTGTCCCGCCGTCGTCGTGATGTCCGTCACCCGGAAGCGGTTCTGCCCTGGCACATCGATCACTGCCAGCACCGGCAGGTGGTCCGACGCGATGGCGCTGTCCGAAACGAAGAGACCCTCCGGCAGCGGAGACACGCGGTCGGAGCGGAAGGTGATCGCGCGGGTGACGTTGGTGAACAGGCCCGGCGAGGCGAGGATGTAGTCAAAGCGGGTGTTCAACGAGAACCGGGCCGACCACGTCTCGCTTCGCAACGTCACCGGATTGGTGGCGTTGAGCATCGTCAGCCCGGTGGAGGAGTTCACCAGGCGTGGCAGCGGATTGCGGACCGGGTCACGCGGCTTCGCCACGTCCTCGTTGAGGTCGCCGGTGAGCACGAACGGCCGGCCCGGATGGAGCGCGGGAAACGTGCGTGCCAAGAAGTTCGAGATGGCCGAGGCCTCGGCGGCACGGACCGCGATGCTGGCGGCATCGCCGCCCGCCTTGAGGTGGGTGGTGAACACGTGCAGCGGAGTGGCCAGGCCGGGCACGGCGACCTCGGTCTCGAACAGGTCGCGCGTGAAGCGGCCGGCATTGCCAAAACTGGCGAGCGAAACCCCGTCGAGATGCGTCGCAACGCGGTTCACCGGGTGGCGGCTCAGGATGGCGCTCCGCAGAAAGCCATCGGTGCCGTGGCTGTAGAAGTTCGTGTAGCCCGGCAGGTAGGTGCGGGTGAACGCTTCCACCCGGGTGTAGGCGTTGTTCTCGTTGGGGATCTCCTGGAGCGTGACCACGTCCGGCTTCAGGTGCTGCAAGATGCGGCCGACGGCCTGAACCGGCGCCATGTCCGTCGTCCAGTTGGTCAGCCCGTTGCCGGCTACGTTCCAGGTGACCACGCGCAGCTCCGCCTGGGCAAGAAAGCCCGAGACGATTCCCAATCCGGCCAGCAGCCAGCGCAGCATGAGACAACACTTGGGAGGAAGCCGCCGGGAGGCGAGCACGAAGGAAGCCCCAGCGGTGAAACGCCTTCCCGACTGTCGCTACGCTGAAAACTAGGGTGTCGGAATCAGAAGCAGACGCCGTGCGTGTGAGGGGGAAATTCGGAAGGGGAAAGTCACGCGGCTTTGAGCACGGCGTGGTCGGAACCGCCGGCGGCATACAGCAGGGCGGCCCGGATGTCGTTCAGCTCAAGGTCCGGAAAGTCGGCCACGATCTCTTCTGGCTTGGCACCGTCGGCCAGCATTTCGAGGATGTCCTTCACCCGGATGCGCAGGCCGCGAATGCAGGGCCGGCCGCCGCACTTCCCCGGTTCCACCGTGATCCGATCCAGCAATTCCATGGGGCAAACCTGTCACACGGCTGTGCATGGGGCCAGTGTCCCCTGTGGGCGTAAGCAATGCGGGACAGAATCCTCAGCCCGGAAACGCTTCGGCCAGTTCACACCGCAGTGGCACAGGCCAACTCTTCTGACCAGAACCGGATTTCGTTGGCCACTGATACTCGTGTCATGACGTGACAGCGATTTGCCGCTGTGAAATCAGCCCCTCAGAGCGCCGGAGGTGCGGCAGACAGTAGCCCCGGGCGTCAGCCCGGGGTGTGATGCATAAATACAACCAGCCCCAGCGGGGCGGCAGGAACGGGCTCCCCCAAGTTCTTTCGCCCCTGCCGGGGCTTGGTCCTTTCCTAAACGCCCACCCACAGCTTCCGCTGTGGGCTACTTTCTACCGCCACTCCGTGGCTGCGGAACGCGCAGTTTCTTCCACGAGCACTCCCTTGCACGAGCTTCAACGAAAAACGGGGTCCGAGCGGGGGCTAACGCCCCACGGTAAACGGGATGTCATAGCCGTCCGTCTTGTCGGTCCCGGCGGGCCGGCGCTGGCCGCCGTTGTCGGTGAAGTCGGGGCCGACGCTGTAAACGGTGAAACCCTGCGGTAGGCGGCGGTAGCGCAGCGGTTGTTCGTCGAACGGGTCTTTGGGAATGCCCGGCAGCGCGTCGGGCACCAGTTCGGCGAGGGATTCGGGCATTTTGCCCTCGTGGTCCGCGCGCCAGCGGAGGATGGCCAAGGCGGTCCGGGCGGTGCGGAGGTGGGCGATGATTTCGGTGTCCCGCGCGGCATATTTCGGCAGCTCAGTAAACAATCCAGCGATAGACCAACAAAGTGTAGGGTGACGAAGGTTCCGTCTCGTCTCGTCCGCGACACCGTCTAGTTTCCACTGACATTGTCTTGGCGGCCGGTTCAGGGCGTCCATGACTTTGCCCCAAGTGTCGAGAATCTGGATGAAATCCCTGTCGTGGTAGCCTCGGGGCGACCACGTCGTAAGCTGGGCGATTGCCTGCGACTTGAGCCGAGCGATCCACTTTGGCCTGAAGTAGTCGGACCGCTGGAGGTTTTCAACAGGGCCGGCTCGAAGCTGTTCCAGTGCCCAAATGTCTAGGGAACGCCCACTGAGAAACATCTCCCTCAACCCCTTGGTGTTTTCCTCCTCGAGCAGCACGAGCAATGACCCAAAGTCGGTGACCATCAGTGGAACACGGTTTACGACCCGCTCCAGAACGGCTACGGACTGGCGCTCAACATGCCTGCGAAACAGATGATGTAGCATTGTCCCGCTGTGCATCACCCGCCCCACCGCCAACCCACATTTCCAGTGCTGAACCGCAGTCGTTGTGTTGCCTTTTTCCGCCTCGGCAACGGCGCTCAGGAGCAGTCCGAGGCTCAGATGCTGAAGGGGCGCCAGGGGTGCGTTGGACAGTCTGGCAAAGCCGTTTTCGAAGCCTGCCCCAAGCCATGCTCCTTCCAACTCCTCAACGCGAACCAAGTTGATCGCCTCGCGGTTAGTTCGTAGAAATCCGGCCAGTTTGTCCCTCAGCTTTTCGTCCAACGGGACAGTGTTCGAAGGCAAGGCGGCTTCGCCCAAAAGCGGAAGTCCGACGAATTCTTTCGGAAAAACGAACTGAGCGAGAGCCGGAGCCAGCAAGAGTTCCGCGTCCCGCTCCGGTGGTGGAGCCGGGTGGCGCTTCGCCAAGTCTTGGACTGAAACCGGCTCAC
>JAYUSF010000039.1:0-7768 GCA_043755815.1 Verrucomicrobiota bacterium | reverse complement strand
GCCCCCGCCACGAACAATTCCTCGCTGACAAAGGTCTGATGAGCCCCGCGGCTCGCCAGCCAGCCTCCCGCCACCGGCACGAACTCCGGGTTGGTTTCGCGCCAGTCCGTGCCGTCGAGATAGTGCATCCCGTTGGCGATCACGGTCGCTGAATGCACCACGTCGTTTGTGGCCCCATCTTCGGCAATGATTCGTTCCACCCACTGTTCGATGCGGTGATGCGCCCCGCGTTCCGTCACCGTCGCCACCGCGTCCACCGCGGAGGTGAAGACGCGGACTTCGCCGGCAGCGGGTTGGCTGACGACGGCGGGTTCCTGTCCCAGGGCGAGGTTAAAGCCCACCAGCCCGCCGAGCCCGAGGACTGCCCACCGGCGCCACCGAGCGGAGCGGGTTGCGAGGGAGGCAAGGGGTGGGCGGGGCGCACCGGCAGGCAGGGGTTTCATAGCGGGGGGAGGCAGGGTTCATTGCTGGCAGAGAGCAAGTCCGGCTTATCTGGACGCTTATCTTGTAACCCCACTGGCGTGTCATCGGACAGTGCTTTTTAGACCGAGAGTGGTGAATGCCAAGATGGAGGCGATTAGGCGGTCGCATGGCGACCGGTCGAAGGCCCGCACCGCGGCGCCGACTTCGCGGACCGTTCCATTGCGTTCTGTTGGTTCGGAAACGGTCAGGACCGGCGGGGCACGTCGCGAGCACAGCCCGCTGGACTCTCCGCTCGCCCACGGGCTGACCTCACTCCGGGAACCCTTCGACCCGGACCCCTGAACCGTGCGCCATCGCAAAGGGCAATCGTGGCCGGGTTGAGGTTCTTTTGGGGCCACGCTCGCCCTCCCGCTCCGGCGGACGGTTCACGAGTCCGAATTCATGGGGGGCCGGGAACCACCGGCCTTGGGGGAAATTGGGTGGTGTTCAGGTCCCGAGGCCGGGCCCTTCGTCGTCGCCGGGTCGCCCTGGCCTGGCCGCTCCCGGCGGGGGCGCTCGCGGTGCCCTCTGAAGACCACTCCCGCGGGCCGCCCGCCCTCCGCGGCCTCTACCGGTGCAGGGCGACCCTCCGACGACGAACGGCCGGTCCCAAAAAAAGACCATGAACACCACAACCTCATTCCCGTTTGCAGGGCTCGCCAGCCGCGCCGAACAGCCCATCCGCGCCGCGTTGCCGCCGATTGATTTCCGCCTCCGCAGGCGGAACCGCTTCCTGTCATCCTCCCGCTTGGTGCGGGTGCTGCATTCGCAGTGTCCTGACCTCTACGACCGGGCCGAGGTGGTGGGGCGTTGGGTGTGGGTGCAGTTCAACCAACCGCCCGCGGTGGCGTTGCGCCGGCAGTTGGCGGAGTTGGGCTTCCATTGGAACTGCACCCGCCAGCTTTGGCAGCATCCCGGCGGCGGCCAGCTTCGGGCTGGTTCGATCAGCAATCCCCGGCGCCGTTACCTCCGCTATTTCCCCGCCGACGTGCACCCCATCTGAACCTCACGCCCAAACTTCCGGCGGCTCAGCCGTCGGAGTCCGTTGGGCACTCCCGCCGTGCCCAAACCCGGCGCCAAAGGGCCGGCTCTCTGGACTCCGCAGGGTCTTGAAATCCGGTATCCACTGACACCGCCTTTGACATCGGAACGCACCCGCCGGTGATGACGGAGTGCCGGCAAATAGTGTTGAAAAAAGTCAATGAAATCAGCCACTTTGTGACCCGTCGCCCGCCTTCCACGGCTCCCTCAATGACCGGCCGGAGCCTCGCGCCACCCGGTCTTGGCCGGCGCCAGCCCAAGGTCAGCCACTGTGAAAAAATGCGCCCAGAACAGCCAGACGCCGGCTTGACGTTTCGAACCCGGCTCCCGTTCACTGCGTCCGTTCCCGCCATGAAATTACGAAACCTGTTCGCCACGTTCGTCCTGGCTTCGGCCGCCCTGCTTCCACTCCGCGCCGCCGATGGACGGTGGGAAAACCTGCTGAAGCGCAACGCCTCCGCGAAATGGCGCGGCTACAAACAGGCGGACTTCCCGCAGAAGGGATGGACTGTCACGAAGGGCATCCTGCATTTCGCCAAAGGGAGCGGCGGCGGCGACCTCGTGACCCGTGAGGAGTATTCCAGCTTCGAACTGCAGTTTGACTGGAAGGTCTCCGAAGGCGCCAACAGCGGCGTGCTGTATCGGGTGAGCGAGGCGTTCGACGCCCCGTGGCACACCGGGCCAGAATACCAGGTGCTCGACGACGCCAAGCACGGCGACGGCAAGAATCCCAAGACGAGCGCCGCCGCGGCCTACGCGCTGATCGCCTGCAACGCCGACAAGGCCACCAAGCCCGTCGGCGAATGGAACTCCGGCCGCATCGTGCTCCGCGGTTCGCGCCTGGAACACTGGCTCAACGGCAAGAAGGTCGTCGAAACCGACCTGGCCTCACCGGAGTTCACCCAACTCGTCGCCGGCTCCAAGTTCAAGGCCATGCCCCGCTTTGCGAAGGAGGCTTCCGGCCACATCTGCCTCCAGGATCACGGCGACGAAGTCTGGTATCGCTCGATCCGCATCCGCCGGCTGGACGTAAAATAGAGAAACCGCGGTCTACTTCCCCACTGACATGAAATTCCTCGCCCGTCTCGTTCCGCTCCTCGCCCTGTGTGCCCTGCCCCTGTTCGCCGCCGATAAGGACGCGGACAAGGAGGACAAGAAATCCGCCGGCTGGACCCCGCTCTTCGACGGCAAGACCACCGCCGGTTGGCGCGGTTTCGGAAAGGACAAGTTCCCCGACCAGGGCTGGGTCGTGAGCGACGGCTGGCTGCACCACACCGCGAAGGGCGGGGGCGGCGACATCCTCACCGAGCGCAAGTTCACCGACTTCGAGCTGCGCTTCCAATGGAAGGTCGGTGCCGGCGCGAACAGCGGCGTGAAGTATTTCATCGACGAAGCCCGCAAAGCACCCGTCGGTCACGAATACCAGCTCATCGACGACGCGGCGCATCCCGACGCCAAGCTCGGGCCCAAACGCCAGACGGCGGCGCTCTACGATGCGTTGCCGCCGAAGGCACCCAAGGTGAAACCCGCCGGCGAAGTCAACCGCACCCGCATTGTCGTGAAAGGCAACAAGGTCGAGCACTGGCTCAACGGCGACAAGGTGCTCAGCTATGAACTGGGTTCCGCTGAACTGACCGCCGCCAAGGCCGCGAGCAAGTTCAAGGACGAGGCGAAGTGGGGCACCAAGTTCGCGACGCCGATCCTGCTCCAGGACCATGGCGACGAGGTCTGGTTCCGGAACATCCGGGTGCGGGAGCTGAAATAGGTTCGAACGGGTTTGGAATCATCCCAACCGCTTCACCAGATGGAATCCCCTCCTCCCAAAAGAGACTGGTGGGCTTTTGGCATCCATTTCGCCTTTGGCGCCGTGTTGGGAGCTGCCGTTGGATTCTGGATTTGGATTCGATCAAGCCCGGACTTCGCCAATTCCCGTTGGGCTGGTCTTCTTTCCATTGGTGGCGGGGCATTGCTCACCGGGCTGCTCGCCGCCTTCGGCGAACAGGACTTCTGGAAGAACCTTCATCTGTGGACTTGGCACGTTAGCCACCCATGACCAAGAACCGCCTGGAGGCGTTCAGCGATGGCGTGATCGCCATCATCATCACGATCATGGTGCTGGAATTGAAGGTGCCACATGGCGACCGCTTCGAGGCGCTGAAGCCGCTGCTGCCGGTGTTCCTCAGCTACGTGCTGAGCTTCGTTTACGTCGGGATCTACTGGAACAACCACCATCACCTCTTGCACTCGGCCGGGCGGGTCAGCGGAGGCATCCTGTGGGCGAACCTGCACCTGCTGTTCTGGCTGTCGCTGTTCCCCTTCGCGACCGGCTGGATGGGTGAAAACCACTTCACGCCGGTGCCGACCGCCGCTTACGGCGTGGTCTTGCTGATGGCGGCGGTCGCCTACTACGGGCTGCAGCTCGCCATCCTGAAGCACGGGGGCGAGCATTCACTGCTGGCGGCCGCCCTTGGGCGTGACGGGAAGGGCAAACTCTCGCCTCTGCTCTATCTGGCCGCGATCCCGCTCGCCTTGTGGCATCCGTGGATCGCCAATGCTCTCTACGTAACAGTCGCGCTCATCTGGCTGGTCCCCGACCGGCGAATTGAGCGGGCGCTTGACCAACGCCACGGCCAGGGAACTTCCTAGCGACTCTTTGGTGGCGACAGCCGCGTCCCCAAATTCGTCACTTGTAGGGCGCCGATCGGATGGCGCTCTATCGCGTGACCGACCGTATGTCCGAATCCACCCTGTTGGAACGCTACGCCAAGCGTCTTGGGATTTCACCCGAGGCGGCGCGCCTGCGTCTCTTTGCGGCGGCGACCCCGGCATGGCGAAGGCCGTTCATAAAAATTTTCGAGCTGGTTCTTCCGGGAACCTTCCGCATCGACTGGTCGGCCATTGATGACGCCGGACGGGCCCGTTCAGCCGCCGAGGTCGGGCACGCGGTTGAGATTTTCCGCTACCGCACCCGCGGTGACCGGTCGTGGCTGCGGATGCGCTTGGGTTTTCGGGTGTCGGGACAACGGATCCTGGATTTTGCCACCGCCGAACTTGGTAAGCCCACCACGGTCACCAAACCTCCAGCGCCCAACTGAAGCCCAACTGGGTCAGGCCACCGCCAAGCGACGAGATTCCCGAGCGGCAGCCTCAACTTGAAGTCAGCGTCATTGCCTAACGCCCCTGTTGGAAGAGCCACAACGTGCCCGGCACCGACGCATCGGACGGCTCCGATGCCCGCTTGCCTCGTTGCGGGATATGCGAAAGTCTCGTTTCGCAATCTCACTGAAAACATGACTGATTCCGTCCGTTCCCTCCTGAGCTCGCTGCTGCCCGCAGCCGCGACGCTGCTGGCCGCCGGTTCGCTGAGTGCGGCCGACGCGGTCCAGCCCATGCGCGGCCCGTTCTGGTCCGGCACCATCATGCGCTCCAAGTCCGAGGCCGCCGCGATGAAGGGCCTGGCCGTCACCCTTGGCAACGACCAGACCAGCTACGTCGTCTACGATCTCGACACCATGCGGCTCGCCGTCGCGTGGACCGGCGCGTTCCTCGAATTCGGCAACACGCTCACCAAGATCGAGTGGCCGCCGCCCCCCAGCGTGAAGGGCACCAACATCGTGATGGACTCGAAGCTCGGACCCGGCTGGGCCGACAAGTCGGGCACGCTCGCCGATCCCCGCGCCGGCTCGCAGGGCCCGCTGCCCAAGGACTGGGCGCACTATCAGGGCCTGTCGCTCTATGATGACCGCGTGGTGCTGCACTACACCGTCGGCGCGACGCCGGTGCTGGAACTGCCCGGATTCGTCAACGCCAGCGGCCAGCCAATCTTTGCCCGCACGCTCCAGTTCCTGAAGCCGGCCAAGAATCTTACCGTGCTGCTCGCGGACAGCGTGAGCGGCAGCGTCGCAACGGACTTCGTCGGGGACCAGGCCGGTCCCGTCACCGTCATGTTCAAGGACGGCCGCAGCCTGACGGTTGGCGGCAGCGGACTGCCGAAAGGTTCACGGTTGGAGACCACGCCGGACGGCAAGCTGGTGGCGAAGCTTTCCTCGCTGGCGGCAAACCAGTCGGTGCGGCTCGCGTTTTCCACGGAGGCGAATCCCGGCGGGTTCTTTGCCCTCGGACAAAAGAAGCCGCTCGACTTGCGGCCCTTTACCGAAGGCGGCGGCGTCCACTGGCCGGACACCGTCACCACGGAAGGCAAGGTGGGCACCGAAGACGGCCCCTATCAGGTCGACACCATCACGGAACCGTTCCCGAACCCGTATCACGTCAGCACGTTCTTAGGCGGCTTCGATTTCCTGCCCGACGGGCGGGCGGCGATCTGCACCTTCCATGGCGACGTCTGGATCGTATCAGGCATCGACGACAAGCTCGCGAAGCTGACCTGGAAGCGCTTTGCGACCGGTCTGTTTCAACCGCTCGGGCTCAAGGTCGTGAAGGGCGACATCTACGTCGCCGGCCGCGACCAGATCACACGCCTCAAGGACGTAAACAAGGACGGCGAGGCGGACTTCTACGAAAACTTCAACAACGACACCGTCGTCACGCCCAACTACCATGAGTTCGTCCTCGATCTGCACACGGACTCGAAGGGCAACTTCTACTACGCCAAAGGCGCGCCGTGGGAACCCAGCGTCAGTTCGCCGCATCAGGGCACGATCCTGAAGGTCTCGCCCGACGGGAAGAAGATGGAGGTCTTCGCCACCGGCCTGCGGGCCCCGAACGGCATGACGGTCGGACCCGACGATACGGTGCTGGTTGGCGACAATCAGGGCCATTGGATGCCGTCGTCGAAACTGAACCTCGTTAAGCCGGGCGCGTTCATGGGCATGACGCCGGCCGCCCAGAAATCGCTCACGCTCCGTTACACCAATGGCACCGAGATCGTCGGCAATCCGAGCGATCCCGAGTTCCGCAAGGCGAACAAGCTCAAGGGCTGGGACGGCGCGATGCCGATCCCGACGAGCTACGACGAACCCATCGCTTGGCTGCCCATGCGCTGGGACAATTCCAGCGGCGGCCAGGTGTATGTCACCAGCGACAAGTGGGGCCCGTGGAAGGGGGCGCCGCTGTTCATGAGCTACGGCAAGTGCCTGCTCTACGGCGTGATGATGGACCAGGTGGAAGGCACGACGCAGGCAGCGCTCGTGCCCTTCGGCCTGAAGTTCGCCAGCGGCGTCATGCGCGGCCGTTTCAGCGACCAGGACGGCCAGCTTTACCTGTGCGGCCTCAAGGGCTGGCAAAACGCCGCCACGCGCGACGGCGGCTTCTACCGCGTGCGCTACACCGGCCGGCCGGTGGCCATGCCCGTAAAGACCCACGCCGCGAAGAACGGCATCCGGATCACCTTCAGCACCGAACTCGATGCCAAGACGGCCGAAGACGCCCAGAGCTACGCGGTCGAACTCTGGAACTACAAATATTCCGGCGGCTACGGTTCGCCAGAATTCTCGGTGGCGACGCCGGGCAAGCAGGCGCACGACAAGCTGGAGGTGAAGTCCGCCAGGCTGTCCGCCGACAAGAAGACGCTGTTCCTTGAAATCGACGGCCTTACTGTCGCCGACCAGTTCAGCGTGAAATACTCGCTCAACGCCGCCAACGGCGCGGAGTTACGCTCCGAGGTCATCGGCACGATCCACAAGCTGGGCGCCGCGGTCACCGGACTTCAATAGGGTCGGTGATCCGACGAAAGCAGGAGGGCTGCGGCATGCCGCAGCCCTTTTTGTTTGACGATCCCTTCACGCTCCGGGCACCCGGCCTGTTCCATTTCGACATGGACTCGCCTGCCTGGCCCGCCGGTGTTCGCCCATGAAAACTCCTCCGGTTTGGCGTCTTCTGGCCCTGCTTTGCGCAGGGGGTTTTTCGCTCGTCGCCGCTCATCCGTTCCTGTGCTGCGACAACAACGGCGGCTGGGTGTGCGTCGTGTCTGCGGAAGGAACGATCGAGTGGGAATGCGCCTGCAAGGCGCCGCAGGACTGCTGGCGGCTGCCCAACGGCAACCCGGTGTTCGCGAACTGTCTCGGCCACGGGCAGGTCGGGGCGCAGCCGGTCTTTTCCTAAGTGACGCGCGACAAGCGGTTGAAGTGACGCGCGACCAGCGGTTGGTCTGGCAGTTCCGCGACGACGCGCAGTTCAAGACCATGAACCAGATCGTTTCCCAGAAACAGTCGGTAACAACTGTGGGCGGTTTCCCCCGGAAACCGCTGCGGGTTGCGGGGCAACCCGCCCACGCTTTAGGCCGGATGTCTTCGGGAAATGGTATGAG
>JAYUSF010000038.1:0-7800 GCA_043755815.1 Verrucomicrobiota bacterium | reverse complement strand
ACTGCTCCTTCGTCAGGTCGTTCTTCTTGAGCTGGTCCAGCATCTTCTGGAGCGACTCGACGGCCGCTTCCGCCTGGCCGTTCTTGAGCTGTTCACCGAGATCCTTGCCGAGCTTCTCGGCCTGCTGCTGAAGCTGGGCGAGCGTCTTCGCCATGTCGGCCAGCTTTTCCAAGTCGTGCTCGGCGACCTCCAAGTCTTTGAGGAACTGCTCCACCTGCGCGTTCTGCAAGGCGGCGACGGCCTCATCCAAACTCGGCAGCGGCATGCCCATGGACTCAGCCTTGCGGGCCAGCTCGCTGGCCATCTTGGCGAGGGCCTCCTTGGCGGCTTGGGCGGCGCCGGGATTGTTGTCGGCCAAACCCTTCGCGGCTTCCTGAAGCTTCTGGAGGTCCTTTTGCAGCTTCTCCATTTCGTCTTCCTTGCCGGCCTTGTCACCGAGCTGCTTCTGGGCCTGATCAATCTGCTTCTGCAAGGCCTCGGGCGTCTTCTGGGGCGCATTGCCACCGGGGGTGCGGGCGGCTTTCTCCATCTTCTTGAGGGTCGGATTTTTGGAGAGATCGGCGCTCTGCTGCTTGAGCTGGTCGGTGGCCTTGGCGAGATCCTTCAGGGCGTCCTCACGAGTGAGCTTGGCGGTCTGGAGGCGTTCGCCGAGTTCCTTGACGTCGTCGAGGCTCTTGCGGGTCGTCTCGAGCGCGGGTTTGCGCTGTTCCAGGCTGCGCTTGGTCAGCGTGGCCAACTGCTGCCCGGCCTCCTTGATGACCTCGGCGTCCTTCTTTTTCTGAACGTGCGCTTGGGATCGGTATTCCGGCAGCAGGCCCAGCACTACGATCACCACCAGCGCCGCCACCACGTATCGCGCCACTCGCGGCAAGCCGACGGGTAACAGCCGCTTCGCGTCCACCTTGGTCGCGGCGGCCTCGGCATCGGCCAGAACCAGCTCCTGCCAGCGGGTCTGGATCGGCTGGCGGGAAACTTCGAGGGCCGTGGAAAGTCGTTCCTGCAAGCCTTGCTTCTGGTCCAGCCAGCGGGCCGCCTGTTCGTCGGTCAGCCGGGGCCAGAAGGCGATCAGAAAGCCAACCAAGGGGGCCAACAGAGCAAGGCCACCGGCAACCGTCACCGCAATGTAAGGGATGGGCGCCAGCTTCCAGACTCCGAGTGCGACCACAAAAATCACCGCGCCGACGAGCGCACCGCGCCACAGGCCGTTCCAGCCGCGGAGCCAACGTTGGCGGGCCGCCGTGCGGTGAGCGGCATTCTGGATCGTGGTCAGGGCATCCATGACTTGGGAACTTGGTGAGGCGTTTGCAGATTGGAAAGCGGAATTCCGGCTTCGTTCATTGTCGCTCGTATTCGCCCTTGTTCACCCGCTTGAGAACGGTGAAACCCGCCTTCTTGGCATCAGTGATCGAAAGTGGCTTGGTGATGCTGGGCGTATTGAAACCGGAGATCAGTTTGCGCACCGGTTTCCGACACGCAGGACACGCGGTCAACTCCGGCGCGGTCACCGGCCGCCGAAGCGTGAACTTCCCGCCGCACGCGGCGCAATTTCCATCGCAGAGTTCGTATTCGTAAAGCGGCATGCCGGAAGCCTAACCGCAACGAACCGTCACGAAAGGACCGAATCGCGGGGAGGCTGAGCAAATGGCCTCACGCAGGACAACAGTCTCCGACATCCCGCCCGCGCCAAAGGAACCATCCGTGCAAGGCTAGCAAGACCACCGCGACCCATTGCTCCAAGCGCACAGCCGCCAAAGCGGTCCCAAGGGTCGGTGCCTGAAGCCACGCCCGTTCGCTCGCGAGTAACAGCACCGCCGCGGGGCTTACTAGCCACCAAAGCCGCCCCAGCATCTGGTAGCGTAGACGGACAAGCATCTGCGCTCCCTTGGGCGTTCGCAGACGGTCCGTCTCCTCCATGGCCGACGATTCAGATTGTGTTGGCGGGTGGTCTTGCAAAGCCTCCCGCACTCTTGGAACGCATGACGAATGAAGCAAGCCCAACGCCGATCGCTCCGACCCCTAAACTGGTGCCGCGCGAAAACGTGTGGGTGAACCTTTTCTGCAACGCCGTATTGCCCGGCCTGCTGCTTACCAAGCTGAGCAAACCCGAACGGTTGGGGCCGGTTTGGGCGCTGGTGGTCGCCGTCAGCATTCCGCTGGTTTACGGGATCTACGACCTGATCCGCCGGCGGAAATGGAACATTTTTTCCGTCCTCGGTCTTGTTAGCACGTTGCTCACGGGCAGTTTTGGTCTGATGAAACTCGACAATCTGTGGTTTGCCGTGAAGGAAGCCGCGATTCCGCTGCTCCTGGGTTTGGCAATCCCGATTTCGCTGCGCACGAAGCAGCCTCTCGTCCGGGAGATGCTCTACAACGACCAGATTCTGGATACGCAGAGAATCGGAGCGGCGCTGGCCGTCCAGCAGCGCGAGGCCGAATTTGACCTGCAGCTGGTGAGGGCCTCCTGGCTGGTGGCCGGCTCTTTCTTTTTGAGCTCGGTGCTGAATTTCATTCTCGCCAGGTGGATGGTAACGGCGGTTCCGGGCTCAACCGAGCATGCCGAGCAGTTGGGGCGAATGAACTGGGTGTCTTGGCCGGTAATCGCCCTGCCCAGTATGATCATCATGATGTTGGCGCTGTTCCGGCTGCTCAAAGGCATCGAGCGGCTGACGGGATTGAAGGGCGATGAGCTGTTTCACCAACGGCCGGGCAAGTAGTCCTCCGCCGGCACATGGTCTCAACCCGCCGGGAACGCCCGGTGCGAAACGAAAAGGGCGCCAACAAACGTTGGCGCCCTTTTTGATTCAAGTTCAGTCCTGAAGACTACTTCTTTTCGTCCTTCTTTTCCTCAGGCTTCTCGGCCGGCTTGGCCGATTCCGGAGGAGCGTTGGCGTTCAGTTGTTTGAGAACGGCGTCGGAAACATCATTCTCGCCGTTCAACAGGCTCGTGTAGACGACAATCGGAGTTTGGTTGGCGCTAATGGCCGCGGTATCCACCACGAGTTGGTAGCTGCCACCCTTGGCCTTCTCCTCAACCACACCCTTGATGTCCCGGAGGACGCTTTCACGAAGCCGGAGTTGTTGGTCGGCAATCGACTGACGCATGTTCTGGTCGAACGTGCGGAGGCTGTTTTCCTGCTCACGAAGTTCGCCCATCTTTTTCTCGAGCGCCTTCTTGCGGTTGCCGCGCTCATCTTCTGAAACGGCGGGATCGTTGGCGGACTCGCGGAGTTTGCCGAACTCTTCGTTGGCCTTCTTGTAGTCCTCAACGATGCCGTTGCGGGCCTTTTCAAAATCGGCGGCACGCTCCTTGAGCTGGCGGTCGGCCTCTTTGGTGCGCCAGTAGCCATCAAAGACTTTCTTCATGTCGACCACGGCCACTTTGGTCTGGGCGTGGGCGCTGCTCGCCAGACTGGCGGCAAATAGGAGGGACAGGATCGGGGTCAGGTATCGTTTCATGCTCAGTTATTTCTTTCGCTCAAACAGATAGTAATTTGTCAGAAATCGCGGGTATAGCCAACGCCGAATTGGAAACGGCCGCCGCTGCCCGAGAACTTGTCTCTGGTCACAGGGATGCCGTAATCCAGCCGCAGCGGCCCGATGGGCAGGTTGAGGCGGATGCCAAAGCCCACATTGTCGTTGTAAGTGCCAGAGCTGGAGCCGTCGAGATAGGTCGTGGGCTCAAAGTCGTAAGCCTTTCGGTAAACCATACCGGCGTCGTAGAACGCAGCGATGCGAAGTCGTTCAATGATCGGGATGCTGTATTCGGCGGAGCCGAACCAATAGGTGTTGCCGCCAATCGGTTCGAGTGTGAGCTCGTCACGTGGACCGACCTTCCGGTAATCAAATCCCCGGAGTGAGTAGAGACCGCCGAGGAAGAACCGGTCAAAGAGCGGCACCCGACCGCTGTTGCCTCGGTCGCCCCGGCCATAGGCGTCCACCACGCCGATTCGACCGGAAAGCTCCAGCACATGGCCGTCAAATATGTCCCGCCAGATCCCGCTTTCGTCGAAATATCGGGCGGGGTTCCAATACTGGGCCGCCCGAAATTCCAACTTGTAGAAGTCAACGTCGCCACCGAAAGGACCGCCAACCACCTCCGGATTGAGTTCCAACCGGTGCCCGCGGGTTGGCAGCGTCACGGAATTCCGGGTGTCGTGCGCCATGGTAAAGCCGACACGCGACAAAAGCCGGGATCCGCCCTCTTCCAACAGAATTGGCTGAGGGCCACTCAGCGGATATTGCGCCCGGTAGGAGTCCGAAAAGGCGATCTTGATGTTCTCCAGCGTGTAGTTGACGCCGGCAACAAAGTTGAACGGCAACTGCCGGGTCAAGCCAACTCGCCCACCCACCTGGGTCTGGGTGAAATTGTCGGAATAGTAGTTCAGCTCACGGTAGTATAGCTCGCTGTCAAAGCGCAGCCTGCGGCCCAAGAACCAAGGCTCGGTAAACCCCAGCACATAGTCCTGCCGCCGGGTGCCGTATTGGACGCGGAGACGGGCCTTCTGACCGCCGCCGGTGAAGTAAGGCGGATTGAAAAGGTCAAAGTTGCCCTGCGTGACTTCGACAAAGCCGACCAGCTTGTCCACGGAACTGAAGCCAGCGCCCATCGAGATGTTGCCAGTGTTCTTTTCCTCGACGCCGATGACCAGGTTTCGGCGGTTTTCGACGGTGCTCGGGTCGTTGGACGTATCGACCTTCTCGAAATATTGCATCTGTTCAAGACGCTGCTTGCTGACCTTGACGCGCACCATGTCGAACGGCTCGCCCGGGCTGATGGCCAGCTCACGGCGAATGACCTTGTCCTTGGTCTTGGTGTTGCCCTTGATCTCGATCTTCTCGACGTAGAATTTTTCGCCCTCGCGGACGTTGTATTGCAGGTCGAGGGCGCCCTTCTCGATGTTGGCGATCTTCTGCGGGATCGCCCGGGCATCAATGTAGCCCTGTGAGCCGTAGAAATTCTCGATCGCCTCGACGTCCTTCTGGAGCTTCTTCGGGGTGAAGGTCTCGCCCGGCTTCAAGCCCAGCTTGACCTTCAGGTTGTTGTTGTCCCGAAGGTTCGCGAGGATCTCCCCCTGCGTGAACAGCTCGTTGCCCTTGAACTCGACGCCCGAGACCTTGTAGGGGGTGCCCTCCGCGACATCGAACCGGATCGCCATCCGGTTGGTTCTGGCGTAGTCGAACTGCACATCCTTGATGTCGAAGTCGATGTAGCCTTCCTCGTTGTAGAAGTCGTGCAGCTTCTCCTTGTCCTCCTCGAACTGGTCATCTTTCAGCTTCCCTGTGCCGGTCAGCCACGACATCCACCACCAGCGCCGGGTCTTGATGACCCGCCGGAGCTTACCCTGTTTGAATGCCGTGGCGTTCTCAAACTTTACGCCGGTGATCCGGACTTTGGGCGCCTCGACGATCTCGAAGGTCACGGTGCCCTTGCCGAGCTGCTCATTCACGCTGGGCACTGCCTTCACTGTCGTCTTCTGCAAGCCCGCCTTCTGGTAAAGCTTTAGTATCTCCTGGGAGTCAACAAAGACCTTCTGCTCGTCGAGCGGTTCACCGATCTTGGAGGTCACCTTCTTCCGCAGCTTGCTGACGCCGTATTTCTTGTTTCCGCTGAAGCGCACCTCGGTGAGCACGGGCTTCCCTTGCACCACGTAGGTCAGCTTCACCCCGGTGGCAGTCGTTTCCTGGCCGATGCGGACATTGTAAAAGTAACCGGTGCCAAGCAGGTTCCGGACGTCATCGTCGATCCGGATACGGTTCAACTCGTCGCCCACCTTTAGCCGGATGTTGGCGCGGACGAGGTCATCGCTTACGGCGGCGGGCCCGATGTGGCGGATCGCGATGGCCTCGATGGCCGGTTGCTGCGGACGCGCTTGCTGAGCGACCGCCGCCAATTGCAGGCAGCCGACGAAAAGCGCGAGCACGCGCTGGGAGCGAAAGGAATTAAAGTTCATCCGTTGCGTCGAGGCCGGTCTGGATATCCGGACGATTGGACGCGCGATGGAAGCCTGCCCGGCCCCCCTCCTGCAATCCTTCTGTGCATTCACCGACCGGCTTCATTGGGCCGACTCTTCGGCGATTGGTGACGTGGACTCGAACCGGGTCAGGCCTTTCCGGAAGATCAGCTTCACATCGATCCCCGCCGGACCGTTTCGCTGTTTCGCGATCATCAGGTTGACCCGGATCGAATCCGCCGCCGCATCGTTCTCATCCTCTTCGGACTCCACGCGATAGAGCAGACCCACGACGTCGGCATCTTGCTCAATTGAGCCGGACTCGCGGAGGTCGCTGAGCTTGGGGGTCTCAGACTTCCCGCGCTTCTCAACATCGCGGTTCAACTGGCTCAGCACGATGACCGGCACCTTCAATTCCTTGGCCAACGCCTTCACGCCCGAGGAAATCTCTGCAACCTCCTGCTGGCGATTGTCCTGCGCCTTTCGGGAACTCGAATGCAGCAGCTGCATGTAGTCGATGATGAACAGCTTGATGCCGTGCTGCTGCCACATTCGCCGGGCGCGGGCCCGCAACTGCAGGATGGAAAGGCCGGAAGTGTCATCGATGAAGAGCGGCGCCTTCGCCATCTTGGAGGCGGCGCCGGTCAGTTTTCGCATGTCCTGTTCGGAAAGGAAGCCGTCCCGTATCGCCCGGCCATTGACCCGCGCCAATGAGCAAAGCATACGCATGACGAGCGACTCCGAGGTCATCTCCAGGCTGAACACTCCGACGGGCAAGCCTTCATTGATGACCGCGTGTTCCACCACGTTCATCGCGAGGGAGGTCTTGCCGACGGAGGGTCGGGCTGCGATGACGATCATTTCGCCCTCGTGCAGGCCGCTGGTCAGCTTGTCCAGATCGGCCAATCCGGTGCCGATGCCAGTCAATCCGCCTGCCCGGGCGTGGTAGCTCTGAATGAGATCGATGGCCCCACGGACGAGGTCTTTCATCCCTCGAACGCCTGCCTCTTCCCGCTCTTCGCTGATCTTGAGGATGTCCCGTTCGACCTCGTCGATCAGCGCATCCACCTCGCCCTGATGCTCGTGCACCCTTCCGATGACCTGGGTGCAGGCCCGAAGCATCCGCCGGAGAACAAACTTCTCCCGCATTATGTCGAGATAGTAGGCGAGATTCGCGGCGCTCGGCACGGCGTCCATCAAGTTGGAAAGATACGCCAACCCGCCAACCCCCTCCAAAGTGCCTCCATCCTTCAGTTTCTGCTGAACCGTAATCAGGTCAATCGGCTCCTTCCGGTCATACATTCCCACCAGCAGTTCGTAGAGCGTCTGATGGCGGAGGTCGTAAAAGGACTCGGCCCCGCCCTTCAGTTTGTCGACGCACAAACCCATCGACTCATTGGGGGCGAGAAGGACGCAGCCCAGGACCCCTTGCTCGGCTTCCAACGAGTGCGGGGGCAACCGGTCCAACTTCATCAGATCGACCGGCGGTGCTTTGCTGCGTCGCGGGCGTTTGAAGTCGGGACCTTCACCCTTTGGAGCCGGGGAATCGGAGTCGTTGAACACGCCCAGGAGAATGCCGAACCTGGCTTTGAAGTGCGCGCAGAGGATTTTCGCAACTTGTTCACAGGTGCGGGGTTCTCAAATTCAGAACCGCAAAAGCCTTGCCGGTTGGTGAGTCGGCAGGCAGACCGGCATCCAAAAATACATCGATGAACACTCCGCTTCCCTCTGCCGACCTTCCAAAAAAAGGGATGTGGGTATGCACTTTACTCAAGTGACCGCAATGGATAGTGGTCGGCCCCGATGGCCGAAGAATATCCGCGCACGCTGCTGGAACTGGAACGGCGCT
>JAYUSF010000037.1:0-26101 GCA_043755815.1 Verrucomicrobiota bacterium | reverse complement strand
GGCTTCGTCGTCACCGACGACTACCACGAAAACGCCGCGAACAGCGCCTGGAACGGCGATTCGATCCAGTTGATGATCGCCAACGGAGAACGCTCGGCGCAGGTCGCCCTTTACAACTACGCCCTCGGTGGAATTGACGGCGCCACGACGGACGTCATCGTGATGCACGAAGCGGGTCCCGGTGGTAACGCGGAATGCAATTGTGCCACTGAGGCGATCGTCACCCGCAACGCCGCGACCAAGAAGACCACCTACGAAATCAAGCTGCCCGCCGCGGCCCTCGGCTTGACGCCACCGCTGACGGTGGGAACCAAGTTCGGCCTCGGCATGGCCATCAACGACGGTGACAACGGCCCCGGCCAGGCCGGCCAAAAGGGCTGGGGCGGTTTGGGTGCGCACTCGATTGTCTTCGGCAAGACTGCGTCGGAAACGGCGGAGGTCACCTTGGGCACTTCGGTGACCGGCTCCGACAAGCTGTTCCTCTCTGCCGTCAATCCGGGCCTGGGAAGTTTCACATTCCGCGCCACGGACAAGGGCGCCTCGATCGTCGATCCGGCGGCCACCAAGCTGACCATCAACGGGAAGGACGCGCCCCTGACCGCCGTCAAGTCCGCTGACGCGACCGATTTCACCCATACCGCGAGCTCAGCCCTCGCGCTGGGTGCCACCCATAGTTACGTCATCACCGCCAAGGACACCTTGGGCACCACGGTGGTGGACCAAGGCACTTTCAAGATCAATCCGATCAAGGTGGGTCTGAACTTTGGCGCTGATGAACCCATTTCTGCGGATCCTGCCGGGTCAGTGTTGGCGGCGGACGTGGTTGCTGGTGTTCCCGCGGTGGCCCAGGCCAACTGGAACAACCTCTCCGGCGCCACGACGCCGCTGGATGGCGAAGGCAACCCGGTTCCGTTCGGCGCCAAGACCGATACCGCGGGTTCCACCTCGGTGTCGGTGACTTGGGATTCCTCCAACACTTGGGCCTCGACGGGCTCCGGTGAGGAGAACAATGCGTTTGCTGAAGGCGACCGGACGCTGTTAACGGGCTACCTGGACACGACCGACGCCTCCACGACCAGCGTCAAGATTGTGGGCGTGCCGGACGCGCTGACGGCCGGCGGCTATGACGCCTATGTCTATACGCTCGGTGGCGTCGCGAATCGCGGCGGCGGTTATCGCGTGCTGGATGGCGCCGGGGCCGTGCTGAAAGACTATGTCCTCGCCAAGTCTCCGGAGATGCCGACCAACTATTCCGAAGCGGTAAAAGGCGCGACCCACGCCGCTGGCAGCTACATCCTGTTCACCGGTCTCAAGGCCCGCGCGATCACGATTGAGGCGACGACCGCAGGCGGCAAAGGGGTTGGCAGTCCGGGACGGGCGCCAATCAACGCGGTGCAATTGGTTCCGACCGCGGTTCCCGCCGGCCCGACGGTTTCCACCACGCCGCCGAGCGGCTTGGGCGGCAGCCAGCTCACGGGCGTGGTCGTCGACGCCACGGGCAAGACCATCACCGCCAACCTGCCAACCACCGGTGACAGCGGCTTCCTCACCATCACGCCTGCGGTCGTCCTGAAGAGCGTGAAGATCGAAGGCGGCAAACTGGTCATCACGTATCAGTAAGCCAATTGCAGCGCAGAAATTCTGCCGCTGAACGCAAAGGGCCGGACGCAAGTCCGGCCCTTTCTCTTGGGTCCATGAGTTTTTGCCGGGGCATTTGACGGTCCAAGGGACGGTCGTCATTTCGGCACCTACCGGACGAGGCCTATTGGCGGGTCTCGAATTTGCCGGTGAGGTGGAGAACGATCTCCTGGGCCTCCCGAGGCAGCCCGTAAAGCGAGCTTGCGCCGCCGGGCCAGCGGACTTCAACGGCGGTCGGAACCGTGGGCATCGCAAGAATCTGCACGGCGCGGCCCGGCGGCCCGGCGAACCGAATGTGAAGAAATTCACGTTCCCATCTCGGGCGAAAACGGGAACTTGCGGAAGGCCAGACGGGAGGCTTCCCGAAAGTTGCCCCGACCATCGTTCAGCCAGCGTCGGTCCTGCGTTTGGAAATCATTGCAGACATAAATGTCCGGGGCGCCATCGCCGTTCACATCCCGCATCTGGACGCTGAGCCCGTAGTCGGGCGGCGGCGCTTTGGGCCGGCCTTCCTCGTCGAGGAAGCGGGCGGAATTCCACGGCGCCGCCTGGAAGCGTCCGGCACCATCGTTCAGGTAGAGCACTCCCACTTCGCCGACTTCCTCCATGCGGCCCTCGACGAACCGCAGCCGATGCGCATGCGGACCGGTGACGACCCATTTGCCATTTACCTGCTTCACTTCGGCACGGCCGCCGGAACGAAGGACTGAGAGCGCCCCGTAATTCGCCACGTAGAGGTCCAGATCGCCATCCCCCTCCACGTCGGCGAGCGCCAGGCTCATGCTGCCAGCAGCGGATGAAAGGCCTGCCTACATGATGATCTCGCTGAAATGCCCCGCTCCGTCGTTGCGGAAGCAATGCGCGCCGGCGCCCAAGGTGGAGACGAACAAATCCAGGTCGCCGTCACCATCGGGATCCGCGAAGACCGCTCCGGTGGAAGCCCATTGGCGGCAGTCGACTCCGGCCTTCGCGGCGACTTCCTTAAAACGCCAGCCGCCACGATTCCGGAACAGGGCGTTGGTCCCGCTGATCGAGCAGAAATACAGGTCGCAAAGTCCGTCTCCGTCGAAATCACCCGCAGCCACTCCGGAACCGTTCATCAGGTTCCAGTTCCGGGTCGCCGCCACGGGGGCAAGCACGTTGGTGAAACTTACCCCCGAAATCGCCGTCGCAACCGCGGTAAAGCCCGAATGTCCGGTCGCAGGAATCTTCAAGGGCGAACCGGTCTCTGCAGCACACCGCAAACCGGCTGTTCCGAGGACCAGCAGCAGGATGCAGTTCAACTTGGACTGTGGTTGATGTGCCACCGGCGGCAGGATGCAAAAAATACTGCCGTTACACCAACGAAGCCGACCAAGGCCGCTGAATTCCCGGCTTGGCCGCTCCGAGGTCGAATCTATGGATTTGGAATCACGCCAAGAGGAAGCGCAGTTTATCCCCTCACACACTTCGCTCAAGGCAACGCCATCCGCACTTGCGTGACAACGAGATCAGCTCGTCTGCATCCAGGGTCGCCAGGTAGTTGGGCGCCTCGAACGGCAGTGGCGGTGTTGGACCTTCCGGCGCTTCCAGCAATGGGCCAAGGGGTGTCTTCAGGACTTTGAACACCTGGTAACCGGCATCGGTGAAGGTGCGGGAAACGGGTGAAGGAAGTGGTAAGTGCTCCTCAAAAATCACGGATCGGATTTTCCCCGCGCGTATGGATTCTCCGGCTCCGGATAGCGCGGCGAGTTCATGGCCTTCGACGTCCATTTTTAGGAGTCGAACGGTAGCAGTGCTGGCAAATTCCCGATCCAGCGTCGTGGCCTCGACTGCGACGTGTTCGGATGTCGGCGCGGAAGCGTTGGTTTCGAGGGAGGCGACTCCCCGATTCCCAGCGAACTCACGTGGCACGTGCAATGTCACCCCGCCGGCGCATTCGGACACTGCGGCCTGCCGAAGTTGCACTGCGGCTCGGACCCCGGCGGGCCAGCCGGCGACATTTCCGGAAAGTTCGGAAAAGACAACCGGGTGAGGTTCAAACGTTCGGACAAAACCGCCGCTTCCGCTGACCCGCAGCGCCATCAGCCCGGTATGATAGCCGATATTCGCGCCCACATCGGCGGCGACATCTCCGGGACGGAGAATGCGCCAGATCATTTCACTGACGGCCAGCTCATAGGCACCGGTGAGCCAGATCGCCTTTCCGACCACCTCAGCGGGCCGCACGGTGAGAGGAAGGCCCCAGGGGAGGCGGGCGGAAACGGTTTCGGGAGTCGGTCTGATCCCCCGCCAAAGGCGACGGAAGACTTGAGTCGGCCGATGGTAATACTCCGGCTTGTTGAGGTAGTCCTGCAGTCTCATGGTCGGGTCATTGCGCTGCCTGCGAACAAGACACAACTTCGCTCGCCACGCCAACACCGATGTTTTCGTTAGCTTCGCGCCCCGTCATTCAACCCACTCAGGGAGGCAAACCCGCTTTGCTCGCGCTGGCCCCGATGCAGGACGTGACCGACTTGGCGTTTTGGCGCCTGTTGGCGCGCCGGGGCGGACCGGATGTTTATTGGACCGAGTATTTTCGCATTCACTCCACGTGGCGGCCGGAAAAATGGATTCTGCGCAGCCTGGTTGAGAACGACACCGGCAAGCCGGCCGTTGCCCAGATGATCGGGAACGACATACCGGCACTGGTTCGGGCCGCGAAGGAGCTGCAGCAATACCCGATCGCCGGCATCGATTTGAATCTGGGGTGTCCCGCCCCGGTGGTTTACCGCAAGTGCGCCGGGGGCGGCCTGCTCCGGGAGCCGCAGCGCGTGGATTCGATTCTGGGCGCACTGCGCGAAGCGGTGACCACTCAGGGAGTAAAGTTCAGCGTCAAGACCCGCATCGGTTTCGACGACCCGGCGGTGTTTGACGAATTCCTGCCCATCTTTGCCCGACATTCCCTGGATCTGCTCACCGTCCACGGGCGCACCGTGGCAGAAATGTATCGGTCGGAGGTGCACTACGATTTCATCCAGCGCGCAGTGGACGCCCTGTCCTGCCCCGTGCTGGCCAATGGCAATGTGTTTTCGCCGCAGCGGGCGGCTGACGTGCTGAACTGGACTGGCGCAGCGGGCCTGATGATTGGCCGGGGATGCATCCGCAATCCGTGGTTGTTTGACCAGGTCCGCACCCACCTGCGGGGGGAACCGACGAAACTGCCCGGCGGGCGCGAAGTCTTGGCCTACATCGAAGATCTGTGGATTGGAACGGAGCCCCCGGAATCCAAAGACCGGCTTCAGGTGGAGCAGATGAAGCGGTATCTCAACTTCATCGGCCAAGGCGTGGGCGCCACCGCGGACATCAGCACCCGGTTCCTGTTCCGCATCCGCCGGGCGACAACCCGGGTGGAGTTCTTCGACATCTGCCGCGAGTTCCTCGACCACGATGAACCGATGGCCTTGGTGCCGCATCCGAGCGTGGCGGCGGCAAAGAATGAGGAACCGTTGGAGCCAGGAGGTAGCTACCGGGACTAGCCAACAAGCCGCTTGGTCCACACGCGGGCCCTTTGGTGAAGCGGCCCTTCGATCCAGAGATAAAAGCCGACACCCACGACATGGAGAACAATGACGAGCAACCAGGCGATGATTACCAGGCCGGTTTTTCCCGTGTTTGCCGGCAACGCGTGCCAGACGAACGGCTCCAGAACCAGAATGTGCGTCAGATAGGTGGAGTAGGACGCATCACCCAGAGTCACGGCCAGGCGCGGAACCTTGGGCAGCCAGCGCCGTTCCGCCAAGGTGCTGCCCAGCACGAGCAGGAAGCTGGGCACCGCAAAGAGGGTGATCGCGAAATATTTGGTGTCCGGTTTTAACAGGCCAAACCACTGGACAACGACGAGGGTGCCGATCACGCCAGCCGCGAGCACCACCGCGTCGAAAACGGATGTTGTCTTACGATGGAGGACGATCCAGGCCGCGCCGACGCCGAGCACAAATTCCATGCTGCCCGGATGGAACAGGTAATTCACCCCGCGACCGAGCAGGCTACCGTTCAGCCAATCGGTATCCCGATAGCTGAGCAGGAGGACTCCGAACGAGAGCACTCCCCAAGCTATCATTCCGCGAAGGGCCCAGAGTCGAGGCAAGAGCAGCAGCAGGCCAAACGTGGCGTAAAACCGAACTTCATGAACCAAAGTCCAGCCTTGCCCGACAATCGGACTGGTGTTCTGCGGAAGCAAGAGGACCGATTTGAACGCTGAGAGCCACGAAAGCCCGTAGCCACCCATGACTCTCGTTTCCCACAAGCCAACGGCGAGCGTTATCGCTGTCACCACCCAATAGACCGGATAGATTCGGAAAAAACGGCGGAGAAGGAATCGGCGGGATTCTCCCGGGAGACCAAAACCCGCGTTCGCGGTGTAATACATGATGAAACCGCTGAGGCAGAAAAAAATGTCGACCCCGATCATCCCGGCATCAACGAATCCCGGAAGGAGCTTGATCCCGAAGCGGTGTTCGATTGTCCCGGAAACATGAATCATCACGACCAAGAGCGCGGCGAAACCGCGGAGCACTTGGAGGGATTCCAGGTTGCGCGGAAGCGCCGGCGGTGGATTGGCCGATGCCGAGTTAATCACCATTCTGGAAAGAGCGTGCCGTCCCGCCGCACCCGGTCACAAGCGTTTCGTTGCCCGGCATTGCTGAAGTTTCCGCTTCCGTCCCGAGATTCCAGCCCATTGAATGCCTTCCACCGATGGATCCGCTGCTCAAGTTGCTCACCTCGAACGCCTCGCTCTCGACCACGGAAATGGCCGCGCTGCTGGGCATCACCGAACCGGAAGTTCGCAATCGTCTCCGTGAACTCACGGCCGAACAGGTGATCCTGGGTTACCGGGCCGTCCTCAACGAGGAGAAGCTCGGTCGCGACCTGGTGCGGGCGGTCATCGAGGTGAAAATCACGCCCGAGCGCGGCGGCGGCTTTGACAAGCTCGCCGAGCGGATCGCGAAGTATGCGGAAGTGCGCTCCTGTCATCTGATGTCGGGCGGCTACGATTTGCTGGTCGAGGTCGAAGGCTCAAATCTCCGCGAAGTGGCGACGTTTGTTTCGGAAAAGCTCAGCACCATCCAGGGAGTCCTCTCCACCGCGACCCATTTTGTCCTGCGCGCCTACAAGGAACAGGGCGTCCTCATGAAGCATGAGGCCGTGGAAGAGCGCCTTGCGGTGACGCCCTGAGGGCATCTTGACGTCCTGAAGCGACAGGCTGAGTTTCCCTGCGATGCCACTGCCCGGCTGCAAACTGACCTACCTCGTCGAACCGCCCACCGCGTTCATCAAGATTGCGGGCCGGGCGGCCGTGGAAGGCGCACGTGAATTCAAAGGGCTGATTGAACGGCTGCACGGGGAAGGCATCCCCCAGTTTTGCCTCGATCTGTCGGAGTGCCTGCTCATGGACAGCACCTTTTCCGGTGTGCTGGCCGGTTTGGCGACCCGGTTTGGAAATAAGACGCTGGCAGGAGGCTTCCGTTTCGTTTTGGCGAACCCAAATGAGCGGGTTCGCGATTTACTCGACAGCCTAGGGGTGCTCGCACTCATGCCAGTCGTCAATTCCGGTGCGGCCGGAATGGGAACTGGGACCATCGTGGAACATGTAGGGCAGGGCAGTTCTCGCGAAGAGGTCGCCGAATGCTGCCTCGAAGCTCACCGTTTGCTGATGACGCTAAATGAAGCCAACCGTGGCCGGTTCCTGCCAGTGGTTGAAATGTTGCGGAGCCAGGGCGCCAACACAGCCACCTGATCGAGCAAGGGAGCAGTCCATCGCCGTCCGTCGCAGTTTCGCGAAAACGAGTCCGCCATTGCTTTGGAGTTCCCCGTTTGAAAGCTTCGTGGCGACATGTCAACCGAGCGCCTTCGCGACGATTGCGCACATTTCAACGGCTACAAACCGTGCCGGCCTCACAAGGAAACAGGGGTTCATTGTGAATTCTGCGCCAGCTTTCAGCCGGAGACTTTTCGCATCTTGGTCCTCAAAGTGGGACTGGCCGGTGAAGTGTTGCGGTGCACGCCCCTGCTCAGACGGCTCCGCAATCTATATCCGTCCGCCCATATCACTTGGGTCACTTCGTTTCCTGATTTCGTGCCGGCCCGATGGGTGAATCGCCTGCTGAAGCACTCCTGGGAGACTTCGCTTCGCCTTCAGGCCGAGCAGTTCGACTTGCTGCTGAGCTTGGACAAGGACTTTGAAGTCTGCGCATTGGCCGGGCTGGTGAAAGCGAGAGAGAAACGTGGTTTTGGGCTCAACCCCTTCGGCAAAATCGTGCCTCTTGATCCGCGGGCGGAACGCAAGTGGCTTACGGGCGTTTGGGATGACCTCATGCGGGCCAACCGGCGCCACTATCCGGCGGAAATTTTTGAGATCTGCGGCCTCGAATGGGAGGGCGAGACCTATATTCTGGAAGACGTCCCGGTTGCGACCCCATCGGCCCAGCCGGTGATCGGTTTGAACACGGGTTCCAGCAATGTCTGGACGACCCGCCTGTGGCCTGAGGGATCGTGGCGGGAGCTGGTCCGGCTGCAGCAACAGGACGGACATGAGGTCCGGCTGCTGGGCGGGCCGTTGGAGCACGAGAAGAACCGCGAACTGGCGGCAGCCACCGGTGCCCGCTATGACGGGGTCGTTCCGTTTCGCGAGTTCTTCCGAACGGTAGGCGAAACAGATGTGCTCGTTACCGCCGTGACGATGGCCATGCACGTCGCGATTGCTCTCGAACGTCCGGTGGTGCTCTTCAACAACATTTTCAACCGCCACGAGTTTCACCTCTATGGACGCGGTGAGATTCTGGAGCCAGGCCTCCCTTGCCAGGGCTGTTACAAAGCTCGGTTCGACGAACGGTGCCCGGTCGCCAATTGCATGACCCTGATCACGCCAGAACAGGTCAACGGGGCCATCGCACGGTGGCTCCGAAAGGATCGGGAATGACCGGCACGCCTGCCAAGGTGGCTTGGATTTCGTGCGTCGGCGAAAAGGGCGGCGCCGAAGTGACGATGCTGGAGACTTTCCGCGAACTCGACCGCCGTGAGTTCCTGCCCTACGCCATCCTGCTGCGCCCCGGGCCTCTCGAAAGCGAACTGGCCGCACTGTCAGTTCAGACCTTTGTCCTGAAGGCGCACCGGATGCGCAATGTGTTCGGCGTCAGAGCGGCCGTTCGGGATATCTGCGGATTGGTTCGCGGGCACGGGCTGCAGTTGCTGCATTGCAATGCCTTCCGGGCTCATGCCTACGGAAGTTTGGCCCGGAAATTCACGGGCATCCCAAGTCTGGTGACGGTTCACAGCCCGGAAGAGCCGGGCTGGTTTACCCGCCTGTTGCTTTCGATGCCGACCGACGCCGTCATCGCCAATTGCACCGCGACCGCGGAGTCCTTCGTTCCTTATGGCTGGCAGAGCGAAGTCGTTTGGCCGGGGGTGAATGAAGCGCACCTCCGGAAGCATTCCGGGCGGACGGCCCTGGCGGCCAAATATTCCATACCCGAGCAGCGTCCGTGGGTCACGATGTGTGCCCGGATACAACGGCACAAGGGGCAGCAGCATTTCCTGAAGGCGATCGCAGCGGCGACACGGCGGTTTGATGTTCAGGGTGTGCTCGTTGGGGCGCCGCTGTTCGGATTGGATGAGGATTACCTCGTTGAACTGAAGTCGCTGGCCCAAAGCCTTGGAATTGCCGACCGGGTGACCTTTACCGGCTTTGTTTCAAACGAGGACGCCGCCGGGTTTCAGGCGGCAACCTCCGTTTTGCTGCATACGGCCTTGAGGGAAGATTTCGGTCTCTCGCTGGCTGAGGCCAACGTCTTGGGGGTTCCCGCGGTCGCGTTTGCGGCCGTTGGCCCCGCGGTGATCATCAAACCCGGAGAAACCGGTTGGCTGGCACCCGTCGGGGATCAGGGGGCCCTGGATGCGGCGTTGATCGATGCCCTGTCGTCACCCGAAAGGCTTACCCGATTCGGTCAGGCCGCGCGGGAACGAATCCGCGCCAACTTCTCGATTGAGCAGCATGTCCGGCAGACCGAGGGGATCTACCGGCGGTTGCTGAACGGCCCGGTCTGAGAAAAGGCCGTGGACGGGCGGAATCGGAGGTTTCCGTTGCACAGTCCCTCCTCCATGAACAGTCTAACGCTGTGAATTATGTTCGGGCGGCTGCCGCACCCACCGCTCCCTCTCGGCCCCTGGCCCGGTCCGGCCTTCAAGCCGGCGCCTTCTGTCCGCCCTGGGTTTTTGCGCTGACCGCCAAGGTCGGACTGGGGGCCCGTCTCAGCGCCCTGTTCGGCCAAGCTTCCGGGGCCAACTGGATCTTCATGGCGACCCTCGTGATTGGCTACATCCACGGGTGGCTCAAATACAAGAACACCGGGGTCGTAACCACGTTCGCTTTCGATGTGCCACTGACCGCCGCGTTGGCGCTCGCACTCCTGAAACAGGGTTCGACGGCACCGTGGTTTCCGCACAAGGACGCCATCTCCGACCGACTCAAGGTTGTCTGTGGCGTTGCGATCGCCTACGCGCTCATTCCGTTCGGAGTTCCCCTGCTGGCTGCCCTGGCTTCGTTCCGCGCCTGGGTGGTGGTCCCGATGATCTACCTCCTCGGCTACCATGCCACCCGGAGCATTCGTCAGGTTCAGGTGGTGTTTGGCCTGATCCTCGTGATGTCCGTCGCCGTGGCCATTTACGGAATTCGCCAGACTCCGGAAGAAATCCGCCAGATGGTAAATTCCAGCCCCGAAATGATGATGCGATTGGGCGGCAGTTTCTTCGGGAGCGAAAGCGGTGAAGGCGTCCGCAAATTTTCCACGTTTGTAAGCGCGGCGGCTTTCGGCGGGACCTTGGCCACGGGCGGAATCTTCGCCTTCGTGTTCCTGACCCAACCGGGCCTGAAAGTTTGGAAGCGCCTGGTCTTTGCCGCAGTGCTGGCCCTGTGCGCCTATGGCATCCAGCTCAGCGGCGCGCGCACGGCGATCGCCATGTTGGCGACCGGAATGGGGTTGACTGCCTGGGCCCGTGGAAAACTCATCAGCCACGCCATCGTGCCGGGCGTTGCCTTGGGCATCATCGTCGGAATGGGCGCGTTGCTGGACCCGGTCATGTCAGGCCGCTTCGCAACGCTCCTTGATCCAAGCCAATACTGGGGGCGCATTTGGATCGTGGTTTCACCCAGTGCCAGCATCTTCATGGACTATCCGCTCGGAGGTGGATTGGGGCGATCCGGTCAGGGCGTGCCTTGGATTTTTCGCACCATCCTGCCGTATTGGGAACTGCGCAGCACCGACGGTGACTTGGGGCGCATCATCGCGGATTTCGGGATCGTCGGCCTGATTTCGTTCGGGGCGCTGTTTTTCTCCGCCACGGCGATCAGCTACCGGTGGATGATCCGATTCCGCGGCACGCCCCTACACGCGATTACCATTTGTGCCGGCGCAAATTTCACCGTGGCGATTCTTACGGTCGTGACCGGTTCGCCATTCCTCGGCATTCCGACGGGAGCCATCGCTTGGTTCATGCTCGGCGCCGCGTCGCGGCTCGTTAAGCAGCACGACGAACTGCAGAAGCTGTCACCCGGCGCCGTCTGGACGGATCCTCGGCTCATCCCGTTTGGGTCGACTCCGCCCCTGGAGATGGCCCCAGCCTCCGCGGGCAAAGCGGGGGTGACTCCGCCTCCCGTGGCGGCGCCGGCGCCGCGGCGTCGCTTCCTTTACTCAACCCCGTCGGAATCGGGACTGCCTCCGGTTACCTCGCGCCGGATACTTCCGGTGAAATCTCCCCAGGCCCGACGCCTGTTTGGCAAACAGCTCGATTGAAATGAACTGTCTTGCCCAATTCCATCGGCGTCCGTTCAGAGTTTCTTAGCCCGATGCTTCCCGCTCCCGCCAGCGATGGCCCGGCCCCGGCGAAACGCATCGCTTTCGTCATTCACGACTACGATCCGAATCTTGGACAGGGCCGTTACTGCGTTGAACTGGCGAAAAGACTCCACGGTCGCTACGCGATCGATGTCCACGCGGCCTCTTTCCGGGCGCCATTGCTGCCGAACATGCGCTTCCTGCCGGTGCCCGCGTGGCGGCGTGGGGCATTCAGCACCGTGTTCAGCTTCATCGCCGGAGCCCAACGCTCGCTTCGGCGAAATCCCGCCGACCTCATCCACGCCCAAGGCCTCAGCTCCTGGTCGGCGGACGTCATCACCGGCCATATGTGTGTTGCCGCCCGGACCCGAAAACTGCCGTCCCCCGGGTGGCGTGCGGAGCTGTTCACCCGGTTGGTTACGCCGTTTGAGCGGGCCTTTTATCGCCAGCGCCGGACGCGCCACCTGATCGCGATCTCCCGCGTGCTGCGAGCCGAAATCGAAACTGACTACGGTTGGTCCCGACCCGTCTCCGTGATCTATCACGGAACGGACTGCGAACGCTTTCGCCCGGCTCAAGATGCATTGGAACGCGAGCGGCTGCGCGAACGATATCGGCTGCCAGCCCACGGGTGGACCTGGATTTTCATGGGAGAAGCGGTCAAGGGCCTGCGCGAAACCATTGCCACGCTGCCGCATTTCAACGGCGCCCATCTGCTGGTGATCTCCCGGTCCCGGATGGACGATTTTCAAACGCAGGCCCGGGAATTGGGCGTGCAGGAACGCATCACTTTCCACGGTTTCGACCCCAAACCGGAAGAAGCATTCCGGGCCGCCGACGTGTTCGTCTATCCCAACGAATACGACCCGTTTGGAATGGTTGTGACCGAAGCCATGGCATCGGGGCTTCCGTGCGTCGTCGGCAAACGCATCGGTGCCGCGGAACTCATCGACGACGGCCAGGACGGTTTTCTTTGCGATCCGCTTGAACCCGCTTCCGTCGTGTCCGCCCTCCGAAGACTCGGGGGCGACTCCCAGCTGGCGGGCCAGGTCGGACCGGCAGCCCGGGCAAAGGTGCAGCGATTTTCCTGGGACGCCTGTGCGGCCGCAACTGCCGACGTCTATGAACGTGTCCTGCGGGAGAAGCAGTCCGCCGCGCTCGCGTGAAACCCCATCCCAACGTCACCTTCTTGGTCCATGGCGGGCCAAACAGCATTGAGTCCATCCGTGCCCACGGGCTCGCGCGACGGCTTCCGCCGGAGACCACCCGCTATTGTTTTCGAGGAGCCCGTCGTTCAGCAACTGTGTCGGCCTGGAGCCAGGAGATTCAGTCCCGCCCTCCCGACCTGCTTTACGTGCTCAACACGGCGCTACCCGGAGCGATCCTGGCCCCCTGGTGGTCCATTACCCGCGGCCAGCGCTACCTCCTCGACACCGGTGATGCCGTTTACGAGATGGCCCGCCAGTCCGGCATCGGCGCCGGGTCGAAGCTTCCCTTGCTTTGGTTTTTCGAACGGCTCGCCCACCGCCGCGCCTCCGCGGTGATCGTTCGCGGCACCCGCCATCGCGAGCTGCTCCTCGGCCGCGGGCTGCGCCGGGTGGAGGTGATCCGCGACGGATTTGCCGAACAGGCCGGCGCAACGCCGGAAGCGGTTGAAGCCTTGCGCCGCCGGCTGGGCCTGGCGGACCGATTCGTCGTTGGCGTCATGGGATCCACCGTATGGAGCCCGCGCCTCAAGATCTGCTACGGTTGGGATCTGTTGGAAGCCCTCGCCAAACTGCGTGATCTGCCCGTCACCGGCCTCCTGATCGGCGATGGGGACGGGCTTCCTCGGCTCCGCCAACGTGCCGCCGAACTGGGGGTGACGGACCGGCTGGTGTTCACCGGGCGCATTCCCTATCCCGAGGTGCCCACCTATCTCCGCCTGATGGACGTGGCGATGTCCACG
Source organism: Verrucomicrobiota bacterium (assembly GCA_043755815.1). Lineage (GTDB taxonomy): Bacteria > Verrucomicrobiota > Verrucomicrobiia > Limisphaerales > UBA9464 > CAIWAH01. The sequence goes on along the minus strand of JAYUSF010000037.1, from coordinate 12,664 downwards.
CAGACCAACAACCTGCCAGGCCAGGTCCGCACCACCGGCAAGCTGCCCGAATACATGGCGGCAGAGCGGTTCATTCTCGCCAGCCGGGTCGGCGAAGCGGCGCTCGTGCTTCCGGAATTGATGCTCCTGGATTACGAGGGCGAAGTTGATTCGGGTTACCCGCTCCGACTGGCGGAACGGGTTCGCCTCTTGCACGGGCGACGCGAGCTGCTGGAACTGCGCCGATCACTTCCCGGGCTGGCGCGCCAGCTGTGCGATTACGACGGCTTGAGCCTGAAGTTCGCCGAGCTGGTCCGGCAATTGGGTTGAGGCCGCGCTTCAGGCAGGCACCAACTCGGCCACCCTTTGTTTCAGCAAAGGGAGGGACGCGGAGAACAGCGCCTCCAGCTCCCGCACCATCAACTGTTGGCCGGCTTGCCGGTTGGCCGCAGCTGCCTTTTCGAGGTCAGACGCGCGACTGCTGGTGCGGTTGAGTCCGAACAAAACTGAAGTTCCCTTCAAAGAGTGGGCCAAACGCCGAAGCGTGACCTGATCGGCCGCCTCGGCGAGGGCGACCATTTCCTTCAGCCGGTCCGGGGTGTCGACCAGGTAGGCTTCAATGAGCTCCTTCACGGAATCGGCCCCGAGTTCAGCCGCCAGACCGTCGGTCGTCTCCCGCAACTCGTCGGCGCTATCGGTTTCAAGGGCAGATGCCGCAACCGACTCGAGGGCCGGTCTGGGCGCGGCCAGTTCCAGCGCTGCCCGCAAGGCATCGACTTTTACGGGTTTGGTCACGTAGTCATCCATGCCTGCCGCGAGACACTTCGCGCGGTCATCATTCATCGCGGCGGCGGTTACGGCGATGATGCGGGGACGCGGACGTTCGGGATGATCCGCAGTCAACGCCCGGATTTCGCCCGTCGCGGCATATCCGTCCAGCTCCGGCATGTGACAGTCCATCAGCACCACATCGTAGGGGCGGGCCTTGAACGCTTCGACGGCCTCGCGGCCATTGATCACCACGTCGGCGGTGCAACCAAGGCGATTGAGCATGAGCAGCGCGAGGCGCCGGTTCACCTCGTTGTCTTCCGCTATGAGGATGCGAAGCGGCGACAGGTTGGACGGAGCCATGATCATGGGAAAAGGGTTGGGGGAACGGCACGAGGCGAGCGGAGGTCCAAGCCGTCCCACTTCGATTGGCCGCACCGAAGACACGGCCGGATCAACCTGCGAAATCGCACGCGCCGGTTGCGGCGGCGGCCCCGGTAACGGCCAGTCGGAAGCGGGCGGAATTCCGGAAGCGTCCAAGCGATGGCAAGGTAGCGAATCGCTTGATCCGGCTCGTTGTGGGTCGGCCTGACTTCGAGGGCAAAATGGTCGGTGCGCTTGCCAAGGCGTCCGGGACAGAGCTCAACGAAGCAGGTCCGGCCGAGCGGCGCCCAGAACCGGACGCGTTCCAGATCCCCCATGGTCACACCGAATTCCTGCAGAAGAAGAAACAGGGATTGGCCCAGGAATTCGGTTCCCCGTCCTCGGGCGAGCTGCTTGAAACGGCGGCTGACGCGCCGGACTTCTAGGGCTTCATCCAAAGCTAGCCATGCATTCGCTCGTTCCACATCCAGTTCCACGATGGAACTGGCAGCCTTCGGGCCATGGTCCGGAAAATCATCCGCCGTCATTGCGGGGACGTTTTCTGATCGGACGGCTTTCCGGCTAAGGCTCATGAGTTGATGGCGGCGGCACCCCGACCGGGGGGACGGCAAGAGGCGGTCCGCTCAAAGGCATCATCGGCGCGAACCCCCGGAGCTTAACCTCCAAACCAAACCGATCCTACCGGCCCAGCAGCATGCGCAGGCCGACCAACACCATGAAGCCGCCAAAAACGCGCTTCAACTGGGCCGAACTCAACTGGTTGAAGAGGTATTGCCCGGCAAAGCTGCCCATCACCGCCAGCGGGGCCATTTGCCACGCGAAGTTCCACTCGATCAGGTCGCCCTTCCATTTCTGGGCCACTGAAACCAGGGAGGTGGGAACGATAACGACCAGCGAGGTGGCGACCGCCCGGCGGGTGTCCATGCCGAGCAGAAGGGCCATCGCAGGAACCATGACCACTCCGCCCCCGACTCCAAAAAGTGAATTGGTCACGCCGCTCAGAAAGCCGATGCCCAGCACGAAAAAGGTCTGCATACGCGTCGGCGAGTGAGCCCGGCCAAGGCGCGCGCGGAAAGACCAAACCGTGGCCGCCCCATGACCGCATCAGACGCAGATCAACTGCCGGTCAGGGCGCGGACCAGGGCGCGGAGCTGGGCCGGTTTGTGTTCGCTCGAAACCCCAAAGCGAAACGCGCCGCCCGACGGCAGCCCCGGGTAGTTGAGGAACGGAGGGAAGATGCGGGCTTCCAGCAGGCGGCGGGAAAGATCCTTCCGGTCAGTTTCGTCCCGCGGCACCACCCGGCAAATGGGTCCCGGCGTGATGGCAGGGATGCGGCCCGCCGCCAGCAGCGCCGTCTTAACGGCGCTGACATTGGCGTGGAGCCGCCGAAGGAAGGCCGGCTGGTTTCGCAAGCGCACCAGTGCCTCGCGGGCCGCCGCCACCAAAGGGAGCGGCGGCGGCGTGCTTCCGATGAACAGTTGACTGTCCGCAAAGACCCTTTGGACAAGGTTTTTGTCGCCCAGAATGAATCCGCCGAACGAACCCAGCGCCTTGCTCAACGTGCCGGTCTGGATGACCCGCTCGCGGCTGATGCCGGCCAACTCCAAAGAACCGCGCCCAGTGGCACCGACCGTTCCGAGGCCATGGCAATCGTCCACGAGCAGCCAAGTCCCGGGCCGCAATCCGTCACGCAGGGCCTTCAACGGCGCGACGGCGCCGTCCGTCGCCCCAACGCCGTCGGTGAGCGCGAGGCAGCGGGCCGAGGCCGGCAGCTTGGCCTGTTGGCGGATGGCGTCGTTTGGGTCGCCAGGCCGGAACTGGACCCGTTTGGCAGCGAAGACGGCGGCCGCATCCTGCAGGCTCGGATGGGCCGCTGCATCGACCAGCAGATGCGTAAAATCGTTCCGCAAGGCCTGGGCCACCGCGGTGTTCGCCGCGTAGCCGGTGCTGACCAGGCACGCGGCTTCCGCGCCAAAGAAACTCGCGAGGTCGGTCTCAAGCTGTTCGTAGAGCGGATGATTCCCGGTCGTGCGGCGCGACGCGGCCACCCCGAGGCCAAATTGCCGGGCGGCGCGAACCGCGGCCGCCAACACCCGCGGATGGCAGGCGAACCGGAAATAGTCGCAGCCCCCAAAGTAGATCAGTCGGCGACGGCCGAGCCAGACCTCGGTCGGAGAGGCAATCCGAAGCGAAGGCGGCAACTCCACATTCGGGAGCGCCCCAAGCTGTCGTCGGCGCCCCTTTGGGGGCGCTCCGTCTCCCGTCCCTCCGCGAGCCGATTGATCGCCGGTCATTGGGCCTCGGACGTTTCCGCCTTCGGCTTTGGGGCCATCGCGCGTTCAACCGTTTCCGGGTCCAGCTTGACCAGCCGGAATTCCTTGGCGAGTTCGTCAACAAAGGTGGCGATGAGCCGGAGCAAGTTGTGCCGGGCACTGTTCAGCAGCCAGGCGAGCAGGGGCAGGAACAGGAGGAGTGACCAGACCGACCAGCGCAAGGAGGCGGCCTGACCGGAGGCGTTGTTGCCGACGAACCCGATCACCACCAGCAGAGTGCCGGCCACCGACCAGAAGAGCGCACGAGCCAGAAAGCTCCACCGAGCCACGAGGCGGCACCGGATGATCTCGCGGCCGCCGAGGTAGTATTCGGCGACCGTCGTGAGTTCGAGACTGGCCCAGCGAGGACCGTAGATTTCGACGTCGTGCGGGCTCCAGCCAGCGTCGGGTTTGTTGGGCCAACCCCGCTGATCCAACCGTTCGAGCAGGCCGGCGAGGAAGGCCATCCGGTCCACGCCCTGTTCGCTCCAGTAAAGGAGTTGCCCGAGCTTTTCCTCGCGGCCTTCCCGGCTGAGTGAGTCGAGGCTTTCCCGCGTGGCTGGCGAAGTGTTCTGGCCCCGGAGGTGGCCCTTATGGCGGGCCCAGCCCCGGACAACCGGCTGGAGGAAAAACAGCAGCGCCACCAGGGTCCGGGACCAGAATCGTCGTTTGTCATGTGGCAGTTCGGCCTGCCACGCGGCGAGTCCGCACAGACCGAGCGAGTAGGCCAGGCTGCCCAACCCGAAGGCCGTCAGGTAGGGCACGACTGAGCCGAGCACGAGCAGCGGCAGCGTGATGAGCACATGGTATTCCGGACTGGTGGCGACCACGAGCATGAGGCTGGGCTGCGCGGCGTAGATGCTCTGGAAGAACGCGGTGCCAAACAGCCCGTGGTAGATGATGGACGGGCTCAGTTCGACCCCGGATTTCGCCGGCGAATAGATGCGACCATGCCAGACCGAACCGCCAAACCGGTTGAAGTTTTCGGGATGCCGCCGCTCCAGCATCGCCTCGGCGTCACCATAGCCGGCCTGCTGTTTGAGGTAGGCCTGGACCGTGTTGCGCCGGTAATGCCAGACAAAGCCCGCCGGGCTGAATCCAAGCCGGTAGCCGCGTTGCTGAAGGCGCCAGCAGACATCCACGTCATCGCCGGCCTTCCAGTAGAGCGGGTCAAAGCCACCGATGCTTTCCAGCGCCCACTTGTAGAACGCCATGTTGCAGCCCGGGATGTGCTCGGCGAGACGGTCGGTGAGCATGACGTGCGCAGGGCCACCGGGCGAAACCATCACGCAGGCGGCCGTCGGCGAATCGTCCGGCGGCAGGAAATTGTGCCCGCCGATCCCGGCGAAACGGGAGTTCAGCAGGTCGCCGACGAGGTAGTGCAGCCAGTCTTCATCCGCCCGGCAGTCGGAGTCGGTAAAGGCAACGATTTCACCCGTCGCCGCGGCGATGCCGGTATTGCGCGCCACGCTGAGGCCGCGGTTCACCGCGTGTTTGAAATAGCGGACCGCGGGAAAGAGCGCGGCGATGGACTCGCTTTCGTCAGTCGAGCCATCATCCACGAGGACGACTTCGTAGTTCGGGTAGTTCAGGTGCTCCAGTGATTGGAGGCAGGCCTTCAGGGTCGCCGCACCATTGTAACTGGCGACGACCACCGACACGCGGGGGCTCTGCGGGAGCGGAAAGTAGGGTGCGATCCCGAACTGTTGCTTCACCTGCGCGAAGGCCAGCTTGGGCTCCCGCGCGACGGTCACGAGGCCGAAGGCCCAGTCCGTAACCCGCTGGCCGTCCTTGTTGAACCAGTCGTCAGTGAACGAGAAAACGACGGAACCCGCGCAACCGGCCCGGAAAGCCGTCTCGATCTGCCAGCCGAGAATCTCAGCCTGCTGCCCTTCCGTCTCGCGCAGGGAGTCGATGCCAAATTCACCCAGCACCAACGGCTTGGTGTCCGCCAACATCTGGAGCCGGGCGAGGTAGTTTTCGAAGGGTCGCTGGCTATGCAGGTAAACATTCCAGCACCAGAAATCCAAGGCCCGTGGCCGGAGGAACTCCGTCGGCGGAAAGTTTCCGAAGGTGCACAGCAGTTCCCGATCGATCGCCTTCACCTCGGCGATCAGCTCATCCAGGAATTCACTCACGGCGTCGGCACCGCTCCAGCGGACAATGTCGGCAGGAATCTCGTTGATGACCGACAGGGCGAACACCGCCGGATGGACCGCGCAACGGCGCGCGGCGTCGCGAACCGCTTCCCGGGCCAACTCGCGCGTCGCCTTTGAATCGAGGAAGCACTGGTGCTTGTTCCACGGGACATCGACGAGCGCCTTCACCCCGCGGCGATGTAGGGCATCCAGAAACCAGCGCGGCGGCACGAAATAGACCCGGACGAGATTGGCCCCCAACTCCGCGATCAGATCCAGATCGCGCTCCACCTGCGCAGGTTCGGGAAACGGCTCGCCGGCGGCGTTGCGGGCAAACGGCCCGTAGGTGACACCCTTCGGGCAGAACTTCCCCGGTCCGAGCCGGAAGAACTTGCCGTCCACCGTCACGCGCGTGCGGGACAGTTCACCGCCTTTGCCAGTTGATTCAGGAGCAGCCACCCGGGGAATTGCGACCGGAAAAGCACCGGCACGCGGGACGGATTGAGCCGAGGGTTGCCCCGGATGGGAACCGGGAAATTTAGGCAATGACAGCCAGAGCTTCGCTCCAGCCTCGGGAGGAGGGACGGAAGGAATGGCGGCAGGTGACTTCACGAGGCAGGGAAAGGACGACGAAGGACAGCGGTTCGGGCTTCGAGTTTTCGGGGAGATTTTATCGACGCATTCGGGGCGTCGTCTGCACTCCAAAAAAACGAGGCCCGCCGGGTCTCCGTCCGGCGGGCCTCTCCTCTCCTATGCGGACATCACTGGCACTTACCAGCGGCCACGGAAAGCAAATCGCGGGGCGCAATGGGCCGGCGGAGGCACCATGACCATTGGGGGAGCCGGCAGGTAGACCGGCGCCATGGGCGCCACCGGAGCATAACCCACCACCGGGGCCTGGGTGACCACGAACGGTGCGGGATAGACGACCACCGGAGCCGGCGCATAAACCACCGGCGCGGGGGCGCAGACGGCGACCGGTGCCGCCACCTGCACATAACCGACGGGATGATGATGCCCGTGCCAATGCCCATGGCCGGATGAAACCCCGACACTGACACCGCCACCCCAACTGCCGACGCTCACGCCCCATGATACGTTCCCGGCGCGGGCGGCTGCGGTGGCGGACAACGTGATCAAAACCGCGGCAACAAGTTTTGTTTTCATATCGTGGAGCCCACTGGGAACCACGCCGTGTCAGACTGGGGAGGCGCCGGTTTATTCAGCAGAGGCGGAAAGACCCAAATGGGGCGAGACTCCGTCGAGCCCTATCTGCCGGCGGAGCTGGCGCGAGCGCAGCGAGCATCGCAGTGCGGGTTAGTCCCACCACAGGAAGAAGCGCTTGGTCCTTTTCAGTTCTTCGGCGGAACTGGCAACTGTCCCCGCTCCTTGGTCCACCATGTCAGGGCACAGTTCGTAAAGGAACTGGGCCACCTTTCTGCTGCTTCGCGGGGCAGCAATAAACCTTCCTTCAATGAAGTCAGGCCCCGCGGCGGTGATTATGAAGGGAGTTTCAAGCTCCAGCTCCTGAAGCCGGCTGATGATTGCGGATGTCGTTAAATCGTAGTTCGGCGCGTTGGTCTGTGCACTGGCAACCGCCGTCGCCCACGAATTCGTGGGCAATAGAGCCAGCCGGGTGAAGTCCGCGTTTGTCGCCAAGGCATAGACGTTTTGAGAACGCAGTGGTTCATGCCGTTTGAGCAACAGGTCCTTGGCCACCTCAGGTTTGACTTCGATCTCAACTCCACCCAGTTCCCGCGGTTGCATCGAGTTCACAGGGCACCCCAGTTTTCGCGCCAGTGCTAGGACGGTCCGTTGAAACTCAGGGCCGGCAGATGCTTCCCGCAGATCAGGCGGCTTAAACTCCTCCTCAACCTTCAGCTCAAGCCGCCCTCGCACCTCGTCCTGAATCGCCTTTGTCACGGCTTTCGAGGCGTAGCAGTTCGCGAGCACGCTCTTTCCGTTGCGGGTGATGAGGTTCGGATTCGCGCCCTTTTGGATCAACCAGCGAACAAGTTCTTCGTCTTCATCCTGAATCGCATACTTGAGCAGGCAGTCCGCATCGTCCGTATCGGTTGCGCCGAGATTTGGATCAGCGCCGCGTTCAACCATAGCCCGAATCAGCGCTGACCGATCGTCTGAGCTGTGGCCCCATTGAGGAAGCGGATGTCCTGCCGGGATCCGAATGGCCGGATTGATCACCTTCTCGAAAAGGGGCTTCACCCGCTTCCAAGGCTTGTCGTCATTTACCGCCTTAACCACAGGAACCCAATCAAGTCCGTCCTTACTCGCCCCCGCGCGAAGCAGGGTCTCAACGGTTTTCGTTCGCCCACGCCGATTGGCGGCTTGCATCAGAGCTGTCCAACCTGACGGAGTGCGGGCGTCGACGTTCGCCCCCGCCGCCAAGAGCATGACCGCGATGTTACCCGCGCCATCCCCACCGCCTGCTGCTGACATCAGCGCTGTCTCACCCGACCTGTTGCACAAGTTCACGTTGGCTTTTGCGTCGAGCAGCGCCCTGACGATTTCCGCGTTCCCCTGTTCCGCGGCCTCCATCAGGTAGGTCGTTCCAAAGTCTGGTTCCTGGAAGTTTGGATCCGCACCCATTTGAAGGAGGGTCCGGATTACTGCGACCTTTCCATCGAGCAACGCGGAGCCCAGAGCGGTAAATCCATCCTTGTGAGCGTTGGGGTTGGCACCGTTTTCAAGAAGCAACTGGACCATCTTGGCGTCATCGAGCCGGATGGCAGCCATCAACGGCGTTTCGCTGCTAGACTTTGCATTCAGGTTGGCGCCTGCCGCGATCAGCACCTTCACCACGTCATAATGCTGCCCTTCGATGGCATGATGGAGGGCAGTCTCTCCCCCGCCCTCGCTCGGCATGATGTAGCGGTCCTTGGCCCTGTGGTCAGCCCCCGCCGCCAGCAACGCTTGGACAATGGCTAGTCTACCTGCTTTTGCGGCGTAGATCAGCGGTGTCCGGTTTGAGTAACCCTCGGAGTCCTCGTGTTTCGAGTTAGCGTCTGCGCCGTCAGCAATCAGTTGGGTAACTTCCGCCAGATCCCCGGCGTTTATTGATTCAATGAGTTGCTTGTCCTTGTTCATGGAGAATCCCTTCAAGTTGCGGCTAGGCCTTCACCCACTTCCTCGCTGTGCTGCACTTCAGGATGGCCTCGCACAGCTTCACCTCATGGTGGCCGTCCGCGGCGGTGGCGAAGAGCACGGGGGTCTTCCGGCCACTGGCGATGTGCTCATAGACGGCGCGGGAGTGCATGTGGCTGGCGGCTGAACGGCCCGTTCACGCCGAAACGGCTTCCCGCATCGGGCGGGTGCTGACCGGTGGCAGCTCCCGCGCGGCTTCGCGAAGCTGCTCCACCTCTTCCTCCACCAAGGCGCAGAGCGCCCGGTAGGTTTCCTCCTCGGTTGCTCCGTGGCAGGCGCCGCCCCACGGGAACAGGTCCGGGCAGTAGCCCACATACAGGCCATCGGCCTCCTCCCAGCGGACGAACTTGAGATACCGGTCTTGTGCTTTCATTTGGCTGTCTCCCGGATGGCGTTGCGAACCATGCGTTCCTGATAGTGATGTGCGTCGCCACCGCCCTGCCCGCTCAGAATCAGCGAGCCGGGAAACTTCGGGTGCCGGAACTTGCGGTGTGAGCCCTTGCCGCCGGGCACCAGAACGAATCCCGCCTGCTCCAAGTCTGAAATCAACTGGCGAAGCTTCCGCGGCACACGGCGGAATTTGTCACACCGGCCCCGGCTCTGCCAGTGGCAACCTCCAATCTGTAGGAGACGACGTCAGGAGGCTCCATCTTCCTGCGGAAAAGTGAGACTCGTCACCTCGTCTCCTACGCGCGCATGGCTACGCCTTCACCCACTTCTTCGCGCGGCTGCTCTTCAAAATCGCCTCGCACAGCTTCACCTCGTGGTGGCCGTCCGCGGCGGTGGCGAAGAGCACAGGCGTTTTCCGGCCGCTGGCAATGTGCTCATAGACGGCGCGGGAGTGCATCTTGTGGCTGTCGGGGAAGCCTTCGGGATGGCCGCCGGGATAGTCGGTGAAGCCCGCCACGTCGGCGCTGAAGCCGGCGGTGCCGCGCTGGAGGATCTGATTTGGTTCGTCGCGGCGGCCGAGGATGATTTCGTTGGGCTGCTGAAGGCTCCATTGCACGCTGCCCTTCGTGCCGTAGATGCCGAGGTAGAGGTCGCACTTCCAGCCGGCCGCGACCTGCGAGATGGAGGCGTTGGCGTGGACGCCATTGGCGAAGCCGTGCGCGGACTTGCCGAACTTGAGCAGCACGCTGCCAAAATCCTCGGTGTCCACCTTGTAGGGCACCATCGTGGCGGGATCGATCTTGGCGAAGGTCTGCACCGGCCCCGTCGGCCGAAGGCGCGTCTTGTGAAAGGTCTCCAGGTGGGCGAACGCGCTCTCGGCCTTCGCGCCGAGGATGAACGACACCGCGTCGATCCAGTGCGTGCCGATATCGCCGACGGCGCGGAGCTTGCCGCCCTCGCTGGCGAGCAGCCGCCAGTTGTAGTCGGTCGGCATCTGGAGCCAGTCCTGAAAGAAGTGCCCCTGCACATGCATGATCTGGCCGAGGTCGCCGCGCTGGACGAGAGCGCGCATCTGGAGCACGGCGGGGAAGAAGCGGCACATGTAGTTCACCGCGAAGACTGGCGAACCCTTCCGCTTCACGGCGGCAACGACCTTCGCGGTTTCCTTCGCGGTCATGCCGAGCGGCTTCTCGCAGACGACGTGTTTGCCGGCCGCTAGGGCGGCGAGCGACTGCTCGACGTGAACCTTGTTGGGCGAGGTGATGTGGACGACGTCCACGTTGGGCGAAGCGAGCATCGCCCGGTAATCGTAGTCGCCATAGACCTCGGGGATTCCCCACTTGGCAGCGGTGGCCTGGGCGGGCTTGGTGGAGCCGCAGATCGCGGTGACCTGCACGCCAAGGCGCTTGAGTCCCTCGATGTGAACGGGGCCGATGAAACCGGTGCCAATGACGCCGGCGCGGAGCTGATGAAGGGGCATGGACATGGGCGGAGTGTGAACAACGAAGGGGCGCAGGCGCAAAGCCGGAGAATGCTCTCAGGCCAGAGCCCAATAAACCGCGTCCTTGGGGACCGTTCTTCTTGCGGCCGGCGCCGGTTCGGTGTGCCTTTGGGGCTACACCGAACCCGGCTACTCGACGTCACGGAGATCGGACCACCCGGTAGAAGCGATAGCTCGCCGTGAGCGCATTTGGATCCACGAACTCCACGAGGTTTTCGCTGGGCTGGGCGGTGTGCAGTGGCGTCCAGTCGACCAGATTCACTGACGCTTCCACCACGTAGGTCCAACCCGGTTCGGCCGTGATGGCGAACTGGAATCCTCCGGCCGTAAATCCGAGGGCCTTCAGCTCTGGCGGGCCCGCCTTGGGCACGACGTAAACCTCCACATTGTCGAGGCCCCAGCTTTCCTCGGGGAGAGCTGCCGCCAGCCCTGAACCCAGGAAGTTGAGGATCAGCGTGTCCGCCGTGTGCGGGAAGCTCTGGACGTGCCGGTAGACGGAATCGGTGATTCCGGTTCCGGGAACCGCAAATCCAAGGGTGTTGTTTTCCAACGCCCCGGTGCGGGCTGGGAACGTGTCGCCCGGGTAAACCCCCGGATACGATTGCCCCGGCATCACGCTGCCGACCGGACCGTTGTTGAAGGTCGAGTGGATCAGCTTCAGCCCACCCGCCACGTTGGCCTCGAAGAGATCGGGACCGTCGGTGGTGCTGTTTCCGTCCCACCCGCGGATAACGAACTGGTCGAACACGAGCGTGATCGCGGCATGGGGCGGCAGATTGCTCAGCGCGAGCGTGACCTTTTCGTTGCCGAACTGCCCGAGGAACCGCCGGCCGCCCGCCGGAGCCACGTCGGTGAGTTTGGCGGACCATTCGGTCCCGACGGCCCCGGTGAAGCCATTGGTGTAGATGAGCACGCCATAATTGGCCTCCAAGGCGGGTTGCACGGTGAGTCCGTAAAGCACCGGTGAAACTTCGGGCTGACTGCTCTGCAACGTGACTTCGGTTTCAAGGAACTGACCGGGTGGTGTCGCGTGGAGCGCGACCTGATTACGGACGGTTTCCCACAGCGACCAGGTGCGCTGGTTATTGGAGCTGCGGGTGCGGACACGGATACTTGTGCCCGCCGGTTCCTCGCCTTGCCAGGAGATCAGTCCCCACGGCGTGTTGGGCACCTTGGCATTGTGCACGACGGTCCAGAAGCCGATCCGGGTCGTCGAGTTGCGCGCCATGTTGCCGGTCATGTCACTGTAACCGTAATGGAAGCCGCCGTTGTTGCCGCTGATGATCCGCTTGGTCAGATCCACAACGTTACGGCTGGGATCAATGCGGCGGATGACATCGTCGCCCAGCCCTACGGCCCAGATCATCCCGCGCGAATCCACGGCTACACCGGTGGGTTGATTACCGGCGGCAATGGAGGCCTTGAAGGCGCCCGTGTTGCTCCGGCGCACGACGAGGCCGGGACCGGAATGGGCGGTCCAAATGTCGCCGTCGTCCGTGACCGCGACACCGCGGCCCTCGTTTTCGGCGGCGACCGACCAGTCGATCGTCGCGGTGACGGAATCCAACCGCGATAGCCGGGAGGAGTTCCAGCCGCTCACGAAGACATGGCCCTGGCGGTCCACGCTGATGCCGTAGGAGAAGTGGCCGAGGGGAATGACCCTGAAGGCACCCGTTGCGGGATCAAGCCGCAGCACCTCGTTGCGGTCGTGTGAAGAGGCCCACAGGATGCCGGAACGATCCAGCACCGCGCCGTAGGTCTGGTGGTTCACCGAAGACACGTCAATGGTCCGGAGAATCCGGCCGGTGGAACCGTCGAGGTAATAGAACTTTCTCGTGTCGAGCGTGCCCACCCAGACATTGCCCTGGGTGTCCACGGCCACGCCGCGGACGCCGGGATAGCCCCAACTGTTCTGATAGGGACCGGTGAAGGTGCCGGGCACGAAGTTCCCTTCGGCCGAAGGAATCAGCGATGTTTCCCAAAGCACACATTCGTCGGCACCCCAGGCCAGCAGTTCGTCGCCGGTGATG
>JAYUSF010000036.1:0-7858 GCA_043755815.1 Verrucomicrobiota bacterium | reverse complement strand
ATTGGGAAACCGGGAAAATCTACCTCAGCCTCGTCCCCAAAACCCCACTCACCAACTGATGCTCACCGAATTTACAGAAAGAGCATTGCGCGGCCGGGTCAGTGGGATCATTCTCGACGCAGTTGTTCAGGGGGTTGGTGCAGACTGAACGAACCAGTGGCATGATCAGGGTGGCATAGCCCCCGTGGAGGGAACGAAACTCGGTCACCTCCAGGTTTTCAATCAGCCAAGGGTAAAGCCCATTCGGGGGGCCAGAATACCCAGTTTTCGTGTCATTAAACGTTTGAACCCTGACCGGAAAGGTTTCGGTCCCGGCAACGTTGAAGTAGCTCCCTGGGATCTCACCCACGGAGCCGAACTGCTTGACCAAGACATTCGTAATGCAGCCCGTCTTCGCGTTCAGGTCCAAGGCAAAGCTCTTGTAGCCGCCGACCTTGGCCGGGCCAGTGAACGCTCCCTGGCCATCGAAATTGCCATCCAACACGAGGTTGGTCACCACCATGCGATTGAGATAATGCTGGTAACCGTTGTTGGGGCTGACCGCGGTTCTGATCAGCCAGTGGTGGGCAGTGCCATCCGCCCAGTTTGGATTGGCAGGTGTGGTTGGGTGAGCTCCCAAGATAAGCCGCGGCCGCGGGCCGCCTGCTACTTGCTCACCAATCAGTTCCACGGTCCGCGACGCGGGTGCGTTTCCCTCCGTAATCCAAAGCGTCTGGTCCACGGTGTAATCGCCTGGCGCAAAATGAACCCGGATGTGCGTCGGCCCTGTATTGCCCAGCTTGGTATTGTTCAGGGTCGAGACGGAAAATTCGGCTGGGTTGCCTTCGCTGCCGTTTCCGAGTCCTGCCGGTGTTGGAGCAACATAGTAATCCACTTGAGCTAGCGCGGTAAGGCCAGCAACCGCGGAAATGAACGCCAACAGCCAACGAGAAAAGATCGCGACACGAGAAAAGATCGGACTTGTCTTTCGAAACTTTCCGCTCCGTCTACGCCAAGCCTTCCAAAATAACGCTGGCTCTGCGAGGGGCTGGCTCTGCGAGGGGCTGGCTCTGCGAGGGATGCCGGAGAAGCAAGGCAGTCATGGGAATCTTCGTGGCTGATACGTCACGCCCAGTTCCGCGTGCAAGCCTAAAAATGCCTAAAAATGCCGCAGCACGTGCCTTAATCCAGCCCACACGCTACCTTCGCCCGCTTCAGCGTCTTTTGAGCGCCGGCCCGGGCTTTTTCGGCGCCATCGTCCAGCACCTGGTTCACGTAATCCAAGTTGGCGGCGAGTTCCGCCCGACGGGCCCGCGCCGGCGTGAAGTAGCTCCAGTAGCGCTCGAAGAAGGCCTTCTTGAGGCTGCCGTAGCCGTAACCGCCGGCGCGCAGCAGGGATTCCTGGTTCGCGCCCTCGGCCGGGTCGAGCAGCTTGAAGAGCTGGATCACGAGGTTCTTTTCGGCGTCTGGCTTGGGCTCCTCGGGTGTGCGCGAATCCATCACGATGCCCATGACCTTCTTCTTGGTCGCCTTTTCCTCGCCGAAGATCTCGATCGTGTTGCCGTAGCTCTTGCTCATCTTCTGGCCGTCGAGGCCGGGCACCACGGCGACTTCCTCGCGGATGCGCGGCTCGGGCACGACGAACGTGTCGCCGTAGAGGTGGTTGAACTTGATCGCGATGTCGCGCGTGACTTCGAGGTGCTGCTTCTGGTCCTTGCCCACGGGGACCACGTTGGAGTCGTAGAGCAGGATGTCCGCGGCCATCAGCACCGGATACGCGAACAGGCCGTGGTTCACCGAACCGACGTCATCGCCGAGGCGGGCGGCCTTGTCCTTGAAGCTGTGGCAGCGCTCCAGCAGGCCCATCGGCGTCACGGTGGAGAGCAACCAGGCAAGTTCCGTGTGTTCCGGCGTGTCCGACTGCTTCCAAAAGACGCAGCGTTTCGGGTCGAGACCGCAGGCGAGGAAGTCCAGCGCCACGTCGAGCGAGTATTGCCGGCGCAGCTTCGCGTCGGTGAGCGAGGTCATCGAGTGGTAGTTGGCGATGAAGTAGAACGCCTCGCCCTCGTCCTGGAGCTGGATGGCCGGCAGCATGGCCCCGAAATAGTTGCCCAGATGCAACGCGCCGCTCGGCTGGATGCCCGTGAGAATTCGCATGGGCGGAGCGTGCCGGACGGCAGGGCCGGGAAGCAAGGTGGGGCCGCGCCGCCCGCGTTGATCCCCGAAACCGGGCCGCTTCCCACACGGCGCTTGTCGTGACTTCCGCCGTCGCTACATTCCGCCGCCACCACGATGCAACCTGCCAGCAAATCACTGAAGATGGTCACCTGCCCGCACTGTTCGGCCAGGGTCTTCATCTCCGGCGCGCTCGGCCCGCTCGAAGAGGCGGCGTGCACCAAATGCAACGGCTCGCTGATGATGCCGATGCAGCTCCGCCAGTTCGAGCTGCGCAGCAAGATCGCGTCGGGCGGCATGGGCACGGTCTACCGTGCCTGGGATACGACCCTGGGCCGGGAAGTGGCGGTGAAGCTGATGAAGGAGGAGTTCGCCAGCGACGAGGACGCGGTGAACGCCTTTGCCGCCGAAGCCCGCGCGTGTGCGCAGTTGAACCACACGAACATCATCCACATCCACACCTTCGATCAGGAAGGCCCGCACAAGTATCTGGTCATGGAGATCGCCGACGCCGGCAGTCTCGACAGCCGGATCGAGGAACAGAAGCGGGTGGCGGAACTCGACGTGCTCGACACGGGCATCAAGCTCACCGGCGCCCTTTCCACCGCCCTGAGGCACGGTCTGCTGCACCTCGACATCAAGCCCGGCAACATCCTCTTCAACAGCGAGGGCGAACCCAAGCTGGTGGACTTCGGCCTGTCCAAGAAGACCGACGCCGAAAAGGACACCTACGCCCCGGTCTTCGGCACCCCGTATTACATCGCGCCGGAACGCATCCAGCAGACGGGCGAAAGTTTCCTGAGCGACCTGTATTCGCTCGCCGGCACGCTCTACCACGCCCTGGTCGGCCACGTCCCGTTCGAAGCGCCAACTGTCGAGGAAGTCGTTTCTGCGCAGGTCCACACGCCCCTGACGCCAGCACACCTGGCCACCCCGGACCTTACCTTGCCGACCAGCGAGGCGCTGTCGCGGGCCATGGCCAAGAATCCGGCGGACCGCTTTCAGAGCTACGAAGAGTTTCGGATGGCCCTCGAAGCCGCCCGCAGCCAGCTCCTCATCAGCCAGCTCGCCGGTCAGCAGGGCGCCGCCGCGGGCTCGGAAAAAACCGGCGTGCGCGGATGGTGGCGGCGGTGAGGGCAATCAGCAGCAGGTCAGTGATCAGTTATCAGTCAGACCACCGAACCGATTACTGACCTACTGACCTACTGACCTACTGACCACTGAATACTCCTTTTCCCGTGCCCCTTCCCTGCCTGAGAATCCCGCCGTGCAGAATCCGATCATCGTCGCACTCGACGTCCCCTCGGCCGAACAGGCCCTGACGCTCGCCCGCGCGGTCGCCCCGTTCGTCGGCGCGTTCAAGGTGGGCAAAGAACTGTTCGTGTCCGCCGGCCCGGAGTTTGTCCGGCAGTTGCGCGCCACGGGCGCCAGCGTGTTTCTGGACCTCAAGTTCCACGACATTCCCAACACCGTCGCCAAGGCCGTCGGCGCCGCCACCCGCCTCGACGTGCAGATGCTCACCATTCACACGAGCGGCGGCCGCGAGATGATGCGCGCGGCGGAGAAGGCCGCCCAGGACACCGCCCGGGAACTGGGCCGGCCCGCCCCGCTCCTGCTCGGCGTCACAGTGCTCACCAGCATGGATTCCGCCGCCCTGGATGAACTCGGCGGGGAGACCGACGTCGCCGCGCAGGTGGAACGGTTGGCCCGCCTCGCCGCGGCCAGCGGGCTACGCGGCCTGGTTTGCTCCCCCTTGGAACTGGTGGCGCTCCGGAAGTTCCTGCCGCCATCGATGCAATTGGTGACCCCGGGAATCCGCACCGGCGCGGAGCAGGCCGATGACCAGAAACGCACGCTCACGCCGAAGGATGCGATTGCGGCCGGTGCCAGTTGGTTGGTGATCGGCCGGCCCATCTACGCCACCGCCAAACCCGCTGAAGCGGCCGAACGGATCCTGCATTCGCTCACGTAATCCCGCCTACATGCTTTGCCGGCCGGCGAACCCGGTCTCGAGGTCGTGCCAGTAGGTGATGTCCGTCTCGCCTTCCTGCCAGCAGAGGAAGATTTCGCGGTCGCCACGAAGCGCGGGAAAATCAATCAGGCCCCGGGCGAGGTCCTTGATCTGGATTTCCAAGGATTCGAACTCACCCAGCAGTTCGCGCATCCGTGCCAGATCGCGGAGCTGATCGTTGATCCGCTCGCCGCCAAGATCACGGCCTTCGGCAAAGAGTTCCGAATTGCGCCCCGAACCACGTTCGACCACCTGCTGGAGGTGGCGGATTTCGCCCAGCCAATTCTGCACGCGCGGAAGCAGTTCGCGGGCTTCCGAAAGGGTGAAATGCCGGCGGAACCGCAGGGGTTGACTCATGGCGCGGCCTCCAGCTTTTGCTTCACCGCAGCGCTAGACTCGACCTCCAGCGATTTCTTCCAAGCGGCCTTCGCCTCATCGCCGCGTCCCAGCGCGTTCAGCACGTCGCCCAGGTGATCCAGCACCGTCGCGTCGGGTTCCTTCAGCAGTTCGACCGCCTGCTGAAGCGGAACGAGCGCCTCCGCCGGTTTCCTGAGCTGGAAGAGCACCCAGCCCAGACTGTCGAGGTAGGCCGGGTTCTCCGGTTCGGCCTTCAAGGCCCGTTCAATCATGTCCCGGGCCAGTTGCAGGTTCACGCCGCGCTCGGCCCACATGTAGCCCAGATGGTTGAGCGCCTCGTCGAAATCAGGCTGCAGCGTGAGGGACTGTTCCAGCGCCAAGACCGCTTCGTCGAAGCGGCCGGCCCGTTCGAGCATGGAACCGAGCTGCAGGTAAAAGCGGTGGTCGAGGAGCTGGGGATTCTTCTCCCGGGCCGCCTTTTCGGCGGCCGTGAAATGTTCCCGCGAACGGTCAAATTCCTTGAGGTTGGCGAGACAGAGTGCGGCCAACAGTTCGCGGCGGAAGTCCCCCTCAAAACGGTCACGAGCCTTGCCGAGCGACGCCAACGCCTCCCGGTGATGGTTCTGGCTCATCTGCGCCACCGCCAGATCGGCGTAGGCCGCCTCGAAGTCGGGATTCAGCAGGATGGAACGTTCCAGCGAATTCACGGCCTGGGGGAAATCACGCTGTTCGAGCGCGATGATCCCCAGGAAATAGTGGGGCGCCGGATTCGCCGGATTGGCCCGGGTCATTTCCAGAAACTGTTGCCGGGCTTCTGGCAGCTTGCCCGAACGAAGGTAAACTTCGGCCAGGCGGGCCGCGACCTGCGGGTCCACCTTGCCGCCGGCGGCCGCCTCCCGGAGAACCCGCTCCGCCGGTCCGCTGTCGCCGAGCGCGAGGTAGCCCTCGGCCAACCGCAGCAACACCCGGCTGTCGGTGGGTTTCGCCGCCTCGACCTTCCGGAGGCACTCGCGGGCTTTGGTCACGACCGATTCCCGCAACGCCGGTTCCGCCTGTCCGATGCGTCCAAACAGGCCGGCCAAATCGAGCCAGGCCAACGGTGATTCGGTCGCCTGCCGGCTGGCGGCTTCGACAATTTGAACCGCGTCGCGCGGCTGCCTCTGCTGGAGGAGGATCTGCGCCAGCATCGCGTAATGGCCAAGCTGGGCCGGTTCGGTCCGGATCAGTTCCCGATAGAGGGCGGCGGCCGCGTCGAGCTTGCCCAACTGCAGGCACGCGAGTCCCAGCATGACCTTCGCCGGACTCGACGCGCCCGGGAGCGCAACCGTGCGCTGAAGGATGTCGTGGGCTTTCTGCGGTTGCTCGCGGGCCAAGAAGCGACGGGCCACATCGAGCGCGAGCGCCTCATTTGACGGATCTTTCTCCAGCGACCGGACGAAGTGTTCCAGCGCGGCCGGATTGTCGTCCCGGGCCTGCGCGA
Organism: Verrucomicrobiota bacterium; assembly: GCA_043755815.1. GTDB lineage: Bacteria > Verrucomicrobiota > Verrucomicrobiia > Limisphaerales > UBA9464 > CAIWAH01. The sequence goes on along the minus strand of JAYUSF010000036.1, from coordinate 1,856 downwards.
CCACGCCCGCTGAAAAAGACGCCAACGCCTGGGCCCGGTTTTCGAGCTCGGGATCGTTCAGTCGCACCTCCGTTTCGCGCTTTGACTTGCCGGACATCCCCGGAAGAACGGAAGCCGTCCGGCAACCGAGCGTGCCGAGGATCACCAAGACGACAGTCCCCTTTGAAAGGCGTGCCTTCAGTTCAAGGAGGGAGGACATAAAGCAAAACAAAAACGCGACCCCGGGGAGACGGGGCCGCGCTGAAAATGAATGCCGTCGCGAAGCGCGGAACAGCGGCCGCCGTCCGTTACTTCTGCCAGGTGCGCTTCTTGTGGCGATTGAGACGCAGCTTCTTGCGGCGTTTGTGTTTGTTGATCTTCGACTTGCGACGTTTTCTTAATGAACCCATATCGTGATATTTTTATCTTCCAGCCGGCCTAGTAAACCACCTTGTTCAGCGGATACTCGATGATGCCCTCGGCCCCAGCGGCCTTGAGTTGGGGGATCAATTCCCGGACAACAGACTCGTCCGCGATTGTTTCCACCGCCACCCAGCCGGCCTGCGACAGACTGGAGACCGTTGGATTACGCAAGGCCGGGAGGGATTGCAACAGCTTTGGCAGGTTATCCTGCCGCACATTCATCTTGATCCCGACCTTGACCTCCGCCTCGATGGCCCCCCGGAGCAGCAACGCGAGGGTCTCGATCTTGCGACGTTTCCAGACGTCCTTCCACGCGTCGTGATTGGCGATCAGACGCGGCGTCGAGGTCAACAGGGTGTCCACGATTCGCAGTTTGTTGGCCCGGAGCGACGAACCCGTCTCGGTGACGTCCACGATCGCGTCCACCAATTCACGGGCCTTCACCTCGGTGGCACCCCAGGAGAATTCCACATTCGCCTTCACGCCGTGCTTCTTGAGCCAGCGTTTGGTCATGCCCACCACTTCGGTCGCGATGCGTTTGCCTTCGAGATCCTTGACCGACTTGATCTCCGACTCCTCCGGCACCGCCAGGACCCAGCGGGTGGGCTGCCGGGTGGACTTGCTGAAAATGAATTCGCCCACCTCGTGAACCTTGCTGTGGTTCTCTTGGATCCAGTCGAAGCCGGTGATTCCTGCGTCGAGGTAGCCCAGCTCCACATAGCGGCTGATTTCCTGTGCCCGGATCAGTCGGATCGACAGTTCGGCATCGTCCACGTAAGGCTCGTAACTGCGGCTGGACACGGAAATGTTCCAGCCGGCCTTGGCCATCTTCTCGATGGTGGCGTCCTGCAACGAGCCTTTGGGGAGGCCAAGGCGGAGCTTGGAGGCGACGACCGGGGCGGCGGCGGTTTTTTTGCTCATCGAAAGTGACGTAAAGAGGTCGAACCCACGAGAGGCGACCAAAGTGAAGAACTGCGCGGACCGCGACGGGCCGGCGAGCGGACCGACCAATGCCTGCGTCGATCAGTGCGCCGAAGGCAGGCAGCCGAGCTTGATGAACATTGCGGTATAGACGGCGAAGCTCACCGCCATCAGCCACACGCCCTTGCCGTTCACGGCCAAGGCAATACCGGCCGCCATCAACGCGGTGCAGCCGACGAAAAACGTCCAGGAAAGCAGACTCTTCATTTGCGGCCGGACTGGTAGCGGAAGCCCGCCGGCAACACAAGCAGTCCGTCGGTTGGAATGACCAATTCCCACCGACCAATGACCGGAAAATTGGCCAAGGACAGCGCGGAAACATCTCCGGTTGGGGCTTTGGACATTCAGAATTCGTCCTGCTTCGGCAATACCCCGATGTGGGTATGCACGTTACTCAAGTTGCCCCCACCGGCGGTGGTTTGGCGGGCGGAGCGCCGCGCAACACCCGATACGGATGGGGTTCAATCACGGCG
>JAYUSF010000035.1:0-26291 GCA_043755815.1 Verrucomicrobiota bacterium | reverse complement strand
GTTCTTCACCACCGCTGCACTGCCACAATGCTGACACTTCATGCCCCAAGCCTGCCAAGCCCACCGCACTTATCAATACCTATTGAGCAATCCCGTGGCCTCCAAGCGCACCGTGTGATTGCCGGTGGCCAGATTCACCACCAGTTGCTCCCCGGTGCCGAGCAGGGTGTCGCCCTCGAACCACCGGAGCGAAGCGCCCGGCAAGGTTCCGGCAGTGGCATCGTAGGCCACGCCCGTCAGCGCCACCGGTTGACTGGACAGGCGCAAGCCGGTTTCGCCGGACTTCGTGATCGCCACCAGCGGCTCAGACGGCGAGTTCTGGAACGCTTCGCTCACCGCGGAGGCCACGTTGAAGCCGTCGGAAGCTTCCAGTTTGGCGGTAATCGCGCCGGTGGGCATCAGTGATGTGTCGAAGGTGAGTTCATGGCCCTTCAGTCCCACACCGAGCACTCGATCCGTTTCTTCGCCCTGAATCCGCGCCGCCACGGTGTAGGTCAGCTCGTCTCCGTCGGCATCCTGCGCCGCCCACGTCACCCGCACCTGCTGGGCGGAGAGCAGGCTGGTGCTGAGGGCGGTGATCACTGGCGGCTGGCTGCTGAAGGTCTTTTCCCACAGCACCGTGGTTTCCCGCACCAGCCGGACACCGGTGGCTTCTGCCGGCAGCTCGACGTCGAGGAAGACCACGGCGAAACCTTCCTCATCGAACTCGGATGCAAAGGGAACCGCACTCAATTCCAGGCCATTGCCGCCTACGAACACCAGCCGCCAAGGACTGCCAGCAACCGGTTCCGTCAAAGTCGGTCCCGGCGCCGTGAGCCGCTCAGAGAATTCGACCGACACCGTGCCGGAGGCTTCGAGGATCGCGCCCAGATGGAAGACGGCCGTGGGAGGGACGTTGGCCCGCCGCGCGGAACTGGCGGTGCCGCGTAGGTCGCGGTGGCTGCCCCGCAATTGGCTGGCAACCGAATTCCACGCCGCCCCATGCAGCACCGCCTGCCCGACGGGGATTATGAACGCGCCCGCATTCACCACCTGCTGCGGTGCGGGCACGACGGTCCGGGTGAGCAGGTTCACCATCTGACGCCCTTCCGGCAGCACCAAGGGTCCAGTTGAACGCGAGGCGCCAAGGGCTTCAGCGATGCCCGCCAAGAGCAGGCTGGGCGCAGTAGGTTGGGAGTGTATGCCGAACTCCGATGAGACGACGCCCCTGCGTCCGTCCGCGCTGCGCGTGACCACCACTTCGCGGTTGGTGGAGGTAGCCTCCAGCCCGAGGACTAGATCGAAGCCGTCGCGGATGCCGCGCGCCGCCAAGGCCGCGTTTTGGCGGTAGAGCACTCCACCCATTTGGGCCCGGAAGCGGCGGCGGGCGAGGGCCGCCGTTTCGAGCGGAGACGCCTCCATGACGCTGGGAGCGAGTTGGAAGCGGAGTCCCGCACTGGTATTGCCGGGACTGAACGGGAAGACGCCACGCTTGACCGGCAACAGACGCCCGACTTCCAGCAGCGTTTCCAGAATCATGTTCCGGTGCCCGGGGGTCCACGGCAGAACGTTGTCGGGCTTGAGGCGTGCTTGATCGCGGCTGGACAGAAAAAGCAGCACTGAAAGGTCAACTCCCGGGCTGATATACTTGTGAATCGGGCTCAGTCCGGGAGCCACCCCGCCCCCTCCTGGCACAGCGATATGTCCGAGATGAAGAGGCACACGTTGGACCGCCGGGCTACCCGCCATCGCCAAACGCAGCGTGAAGTGATAGTTTCCGGAAAGGGACAGCACGCTGGCGGGCACCCAGAACTCCACGGTCGGTGCCCCCGTGAACAGCCCGGCGGCATGACCCGCTATGGATCCCGTGGGCAGGCTGACTGCCGGAATCATAACGTTCACCTCGCCGGAACCCTCAAATCTTGATTTGAGGACATGCAAACTCGCGCTGGTGATGCGGTCTGGCGGCCCCAACGTGTAGGGTTGCACCCGGACCAGCATGTCCTTCTGCGCCACCCGTTGGTATTCCACCGGGGCCGCTCCGGGAGTGGAGGCGTCGAAATCCGCCCCTTGAGTCAGGGTGGCCACATCGGTGATCACGGGAAATGTCAGTGTCCCGGGCCGCAGCCGGAACAGCGTGCCGCCACCGTGTGCGCCGCCGGCAGAAGTGGTGCCATACAGCCAGCCATCGCTTGCCCGCAGCAGGCCGCCCCGGGGCGCTTGGCCGGGATTGGGCGCACGGTCACGGAACAGCACCGCTGGCTTGAAGTCATCCCCGTTGCGGAGGGTGACAAACACCCCGCCATAGGAAGAGCCGTCGCCGCCGCTCGGGCCGGTCCCGTAGAGCCGGCCATCCGGCCCCTCGACCATCCGCATGTCCTGCGAGGGACGCTGGAGGTCAACGTGGCCAGCCCGGCTGGCCGGCTCGAACAGGATGGAGGTTCGCCAGCCGCCGGCTTCAAACACGGTGCGAAAGAACGCGCCGTAGCCGCCGCTTCCAGAACTGATCCGGTTGTTGTTGCTGTAGCCGTAGAACCCCCCGTCCGAAGCCCGAAACAAGCGCGAAAAAATGGTCGACACCACTCCAGTGTCGGAGGTCGGCGCATAGATTTCCTCATAGGCTCCGGCAGCATCTATCCGGTAAACGCCGCCCGTTTCCAAGCTCCCGCCGTTGGCACAAGTGCCGTAGAACCATCCATCCCCGCCGTCTTCCAAGCCCGCGGTCGGGCCATACAATGGCCGCAGCCCGATCGTGCTGTTTTGGAATTCATGCAGGACAGTCATCTGGAAGCTCGAGCCACCGAGGGGAAGCGCGACCTCCTGCACCCGAAACACCACGCCGCCGTTGCTCACCCGGCCTATGGAGGCGGTGCCGTAAAGCGCACCGTCGGCCCCGATGAGCAATTTACCATACGGATTTCCGCCCGTAGGGATGCCGAATGCGTGGATGACTCGATAGTCGCTCCCGTCAATCCGCAGGCGAAACACCGTGCCAGAGCCGGCTCCCCCCTCCACCGTGGTGCCGTAAAGATATCCGTCCGGGCTCAGCACTAGACTGGCGGTGGGATTGTCCCCGTCGCGGTCAACCCGGAAACCGGTGAACTGGTGCAGAACTTGGCAGCCAGTTCCGTCCTTGTTGATCGCGAAGACCGTGCCGAGATTGAAGCCCATCGGGGTTCCTCCGATGGCTCCCCGCCCAGTGGCCGTGCCGTAGAGCCGACCATCCGGGCCTTCAATCAACGCCGCCCAAGGCCCGTAGATCGCGCAGCCCGAATCGCCGAAATCGTGCAGGTGTTCAAAGGCGAAGGCTTCGGAAGGATAGCGCGGCCGGTCAGCCTGGCAGCAGCCGTCCTGGGCGGTTGCCCGCAACAGCGTGGCGCTGGCGATCAGCCACCAAAATTAGCCTTTAAGAATCGAGGAGGGGTATTTCATGTCTGGACAGATTTTCGCCGGCCCTGGCGGCCGGCATCGGGTTAAGCCGGAAATGACAGATGCAATTACAGCGGCCCTTTGCTTCACCTCCGCCAAACCGCCACCTCACCCGCCGGACGACGTGGTCGGGTGGAATGGATCGGCATCGCTTAACCGCCTTCTGCTCGGTTTCAAGCGTCCCATGCAGGTCGTTCTCAGCCGGCCCGGAGCGCTCCCTCCAAGCACTCCGACGCCTGTGTGACGCTCGCGATCAGTTCTTCTCAAGCGCCGGCGACGAGTCGCCGGCGCCCCGACCACTTCGGCCTGCTGACTACGCGTAGAATCTTGCCACGTCACTGCAAAGCGGGGCGGCGGCGACAGACCCAAGTATGGGCAACCCAGCCGGCCACCGCCAACCCGGCCCCGAAGGTTCCCGGTTCGGGCACCGCTCCGAGGTAGTTGTCCACGATGCCCATGCTGGGGGCGTCATAGGTCAGGCCGGGACCGAGATTCAGGATTGGGCCATCCGAAGGGAAAGTCAGCGTATTGAGGAAATTCATCTCGGCGAGGGCGGTTTCCCCGTCAAACTGGGTGGTGCTGGCGGCGGCCGCGGACGCCAACACCAGGCTCACAGTCATGGGCACGCCGGTGGGAACGTCGAATTCCGGTGTCGTGATGGCCAAGTCGCCGCTGCCGCCAAAGCCGGTCAGCAATCCGGTCGCCAGAAAAAGATCGGTCGAGCCCCGGGAATGGGCGTAGGCGCCCTCAAACTGGATGACGGTTTAAGGTCCGCCCACCAGCGTGTAGGACACGCGCACAATGACCGCCAGCCCCGTCTCCAGCACGGAGGATGAACTCTTGCCCGGAAGCGGGTGGGTGGCGGAATGCTCGATGGTTTCCGTCCCGTCGAGGCGCAGGTTCAGGCTCACCGTAGTCATCGGGTCCAGCCCGCCCACCACGTTGTCATGCCAGAGCACCTCCGCGAGACTTCCGTAATGGGGCTGTCCGTCCGGCGACTGCACCACCGCACCGCTGCCGGCGAGGTTGAAGAACCCGGACACGGCGGCGCTGGACGCCACCCCCAAGCCACCGAACCCAGCCCGCGCCTGAGATACCGCCAAGTATTCGCCGGCCGGGCCGACCACCGTCTGAAAGAGGCCCGTGGGCGTCTCGCTGGCGAGATAACCGCCGGATGCAACCGGCGGATTCCAAACCGGCCCCAGCGCAGTGCTGCCGGTCAGCAGTTCATAGCCCACGTAAAAGGTCGGATCGAGGTCACCGGTGGGCAGGGGTGGCGGCTGGAGTTCGGCCTGGAGCGCAGGGCAAACCAAGACGGCCCAAGCCAACGCGAACGGTCGGGATGACGGGGTCAAACGAGTGACGCAGTGTAGGTGGTTTTTCATGGCGACGATTCCTGTCAGGTATCTAAGCCCGATCCAACGTCCGCGATTACACGGCTTCGCTCCCTGCGCCGCCGGCGAGCCCCACACCCAGGGCAGGGCTTCCCTTCCTCTCCCGGTTCCCGCAGCCTGCTGCGAAGTGAAGCCCGACGGACCAGCGACTGGGGCGCAGTTCCCCGTCACCCAGTGGAGCCTCGTGCTCGCCGCCGGCGGGACCGCTTCCGGGGCGGCGCTCGACCAGCTTTGCCGCGCCTACTGGCCGCCGCTCTACGCCTTTGTCCGTCGGGACGGCAAGAGCCCCGCCGACGCACAGGATCTCGTGCAGGGGTTCCTCGCCCGCCTGCTGGCGCGCAACGACCTCGCCGGCGTGAGCGCCGACCGTGGCCGTTTCCGCACCTTCCTGCTCGCCGCTCTCCGCAACCACATCATCAAGCAGGCCGAGCACGACCGGGCGGCCAAGCGGGGTGGCGTCCAGCAGTCCATCTCGCTTGATCTCGAGGACGCAGAGTCGCTCTGCGGTCCCGACCTTAGCGCCGAAAGTCCCGAAAAGGCGTTTGCCCGGCGTTGGGCGCAAACGGTCCTGGGCCGTGCGTTTCAGCGCCTGCGCGAGGAACAGGAGGCACGGGGTCGCGGCAGCCTGTTTGACGCGTTGGCCCCCTGCCTGACCGACGCCACCGACGAGGATTACCAGCAGGTCGCCAAACTGACCGGCATGAAATGGGAGACCGTGCGCGTAACGGCGTTCCGGCTCCGCCGTCGGCTCGGTGATCTGTTCAAGGCCGAGGTCGCCGAGACGCTCGGCCCCGGCGCGGATGTCGAGGCGGAAGTCCGCGAACTGCTGGCCGCGCTGGCGGGGAACTGAGAGTCGGCGCATGGCGCATCGCATCACCCCCCTCGCCGTCCTGCCTTCGCATTAGCACCGGGCTTCAGCCCGGTGTAATGGTGCCGCGCAGAGGAACAGCCGTTTTAACGGCTTTCCGTCCGAAGCAAGGAAGCCGTTAAAACGGATGCACCTCCAGTCCGTGCCTGTTACCGGACTGAAGCCCGGCGTAGGCGGTGGGAAACCAAGGCCAGCGGGGCTGCCCAAGACGGTCACCCACTTGGCTTGGTCGCCAACCAAAGCATGAAGCCATTCCCAGCGCGCCGAAGTTCTGACAGCCTGCCTCCATGTCCCTCCACTCTTATTCTCGCATCTGGCTGCATCTGGTCTGGTCCACCTTGAACCGCGAGCCTCTGCTGCCTCCACCCGTTGCGACGAAGTGCGCGCCCTGGCTGCACGACTATTCGCGGAGCAAGTCCGTCTTCCTCAAGACCTGCTACTTCAATGCCGAGCATGTTCACGCCCTGGTTGACCTCCCCACCGACCGCTCGGTCGAAGAAGTCACCCAACTTTTCAAGGGCGCTTCCTCGCATTGGATCAACGAACAGCGGTTCGTGCCCGGGCGATTTGCCTGGGGACGCGGCTATGGAGTCTTCTCCGTTTCCGAGTCCTTGATGCCAGAGGTGGTCGCCTACATTGACAATCAGGCCGAGCATCATCGTCGCCGGTCGTTTGCCGAAGAGATCAAACTGTTTGTGGAGCGACATGGATTGAAGTGGCACGAGGAGAAAGCCGTTGAAACGGCTGCTCCTTCCGCGACCGATCTGACACCGGGCTGAAGCCCGGTGCTAACGGAGCACCCGACACCGCGAACTGGAACGGTTGATCCGTTGCCTGTAATCTTTCACCACCCTTCCGGCTTCTGAGGATGACATGACCGACGGCCCCTCCAGTTCCCCCGCCTGCTGCCCGCGCTGCGGCGGGCCGTTGGGTGCCGCTGAACTGGCGGGCCGCTGTTCCCGCTGCCTCGCCGCCTCGCTGTCGCTGCCCGGAGGCGAACCTGCGGACCCATTCGCTTCCAGCGCCGAAGTGTTCGACCGCCTGGACGATTACGAACTGCTCGAGGAAGTCGGCCGTGGCGGCATGGGCGTCGTCTTCCGCGCGCGGCAGGTGAAGCTCGACCGCGAAGTCGCGCTCAAAGTCATCCGCGACGCCGCGCTCGCCTCGTCGGCCGACGTGGACCGGTTCCGGGACGAGGCCGCGGCGGCGGCGCGGCTGGCGCATCCGCACATCGTGCGCGTGCATGACATCGGCGAGGCAGCGGGGCGGCCCTACTTCGCGATGGAGTTCATCGCGGGCCGGCACTTGGGCGAACTCACCCGGGGCGGTCCCCTGTCCGCGCGGGTCGCGGCCGAACTGGTCGCCAAACTCGCCGACGCGCTCCAGCACGCGCACGAGCGCGGCGTGCTGCACCGCGACCTCAAGCCGTCGAACGTCATCGTGGACGCGGCTGGCGAACCGCACGTCACCGACTTTGGCCTCGCCAAGCGCTTTGACCCGGCGGACGCCGGTGCGCGCGCCACGGACCTGACCCTGACCGGGCAGATGCTGGGCACGCCGGCCTACATGGCTCCCGAGCAGGCCGGCGGCAGGAAAACCCTGGGGCCAACGGCGGATGTGTATTCACTGGGCGCTCTTCTGTTCCATTTGCTGACCAGGCGGCCGCCATTCGTCGGCGACACTCTGCCGGAGTTGTTTCGCAGCGTGGCGGAACAGGAACCGAAATCTCCGCGGCTGTTCAATCCGGTCGTCCCGGAAGATCTCGCCAGCGTTTGTCCCAAATGCCTCACAAAAGAGCCTGACCGACGCTACTCCAGCGCCCAGGCCTTGGCCGACGACCTGGGCAGGTTTCTGAGAAAGGAGCCAACCCAGGCGCGCCCTTTGAAAGCAGGAAACCGCATATGGCGTTGGTGCCGGCGCGAGCCAGCCCTGGCCATCACCGTGGCGATTGCCACGCTGATTGCCGCCGCTGGAATCGCCGGGGTGGTCTGGCAATGGCAACGAGCCGAGCGTTACGCCTCCGCGGAAACACGACAACGGGCATTGGTGGAACGGAACAAGGCGACGGACAACAACTCTGGGGCGGCGGCGAATTTATTCCAGAACAGGGAAATGCGACCCGTTTCAGGGGTCGTGGTGTCCCTTGAGACCGGCAACGGGGTTGCGGGTGCGCTGGTCCGAGTCTCCTCTCCCGGAATTGACATGCGCAGCGTCCGCGACATCCGAGAAGGGGTGTGGGACACCCGAACGGACGCGAGCGGTCGCTTCACCGTCCAGGTCCCGCACAGTCCCAAGATATCACTAAATGCATTTGCCGCCGGCTATCAGGAAGCGGCCGGCACATTCACGTCCGTCGACTTTCAGTTCCACAACATCGCCTTCCCAGCGGAGAAATGGCCGGAGGTCATGATCAGACTGCGGCCCGCGCAGTATGTGAGCGGCCGAGTTACGGATGAGGCAGGACGCCCGGTTGCCGAGGTCAGCGTGGAGGCCACAATGCGCGATGAACGATCAACGGCATATCTGTCTTTCGACAAGACCGGGCTCGATGGAAAATTCGAGATCTTTGATTTTCCGCTAAGTTACGCGGGAACGAACGCTCGTGGCCAATTGACCTTCCGAGCTCTCTCCAAGCTGACCCAGGTGGTCACGGATATTTACCCAATTAGAGACATGGAGCGGACAAATCTCCACGTCACCCTGAGATCGGGTCGCGCCGTCAGAGGAGTGGCAGCAGCCGACGGCAAACCTGCAGCCGATCTGGTTGTCGAAGCCATTCCCGACGACATTCAAGCCGCTACCCGGAACACCCGAACGGATGCGGATGGCAAGTTCGTCGTTCACGGGTTGCCTGATGGCGAGGTCACCTTGCGTGCGCATTCACTGTCATTCGACCAGCGGGCCCGGACAACGATCCGGCTATCGGGAACGGATGCCGTGGCGGACCTTCAAGTTGAACCGGTAGTTTTGAAGAACTTTGCAAAGCCTGTGGCCCTGTTGGGAATGAAGTTGGCCGACATGACCCCGGAACTGCAGGCACTTTACGATCTCGGTTCACCCACCGGGGTAGTCATCCTTGACCCTGGGGCCGGTCATAGTCGGCTCGGTATTGGCAAGCTAAGTCGGGGTGATCGCTTTTGGATAGTAGGCCAGCGGGAAGTCCATAACTTACGCGACATGGTCGAGGAAATCCTGCGGATCGATGCGACCAGCCCGCCGGGCCGAATGAACGATAGGAGTCGTGGCATGATCCGGGTCGTTTACTCGTATCGCGGCGGCCTAGGCACCAACACCCAATGGCTTACACTGACCGAAGCCGATGTTGCCGAGTTGGAAAAGCTGAGGCTGTCCTTCGAGCCTTGATCCTTCCTATGCAGCGGTGGCCACCGTGTTTGGCAGAGGTCAGATCAAGTCTGCTCTAGCTGTAGCCGCGGGAGGCTGAAACGACAATTGTGCATTGATGAAGGGAAACACGAGAGCGCCGGCGATTCAGTCCGTAACCTCTTCGGTCAGCAACTGGCCGCGACGCAAGCCCACGGTGCGACGGATCTCGGGAATCAGCATGAGTGTCGCGACCGCGATGAGCGCCGCATTGAACCAGCCGAGGGACGTGGGCGCGAAGTGTTGCAGCAGTTGAAAACCAATGATCGGCGCCAGCACGCCGCGGATGCCCGTCAGAAACGTGTGGACGCTCATGTAGTCAGCCACACGCTCGGGTGACGCGACCTTCGTCACCCACAGGCCCCACGCGAGGTCACCGCCGGCATTGGAGATGCCGTAGATCACCGCCCCGACAATCAGCCCCGGCCAGGAGTTGCTGGTGAAGAAAGCCGCGATGCCCAGAGCGAAACCCAAGTTCAAGGTGAAGCGCAGGCCGAAGAAATTCATGCGGTCGAACAGCCAGCCCCAAACCGGGTTCATGATGAGCCGGGCGAGGTTCGGAATGACGCCCGTCAGCAGACCAATGCTGGCGGCGGACAGCCCGAGCCCGTGTTTGGGGTTGCCGAGGTATTCCACCCGCATGGGCAGCATCATCAGGTTGGCGAAACCCATGAACATCCAGACGATCAGCGTGTGTCGGAACACCCGGTCCGAACGCACATATTTTAGCGCGTGCAGCGGATGGGCGCTGCCTGAGTCCTGCAATGGTTGCGAGGGAATCCCACCGATCGCAATGGCGGCCACGACGAAGGCGGCAGCGAAGACCAACAGCAAAACAGGGAACCAATCCGGCCGCCAATCAAGGAACTTGCCACCCAGCCAGGCGAACAGCATGGCGCCAAGAATCCGCAGCGAAAACGTGCGGGCGTAGAGCTTGCCCCGTTCCTCCGACGGGTAGTTGTCCTGATAGACTTGGGTCATCAGGGGCACGATGGCCGAGCCGACCGTCATCGCGAGCACACAGGCCGGCACGAAGACCTCGATCCGGTTGAACGCCGCGGCGACCACACAGGCAGCGGCACCAAGCAGGAGGAGGCGGGACGCCCCGCGGGTCGTCGGCCAACGCCATCGGGCGACCAAGTGCACCACGACCGGCGAGAACAGCAGGCCGACGCTGCCCCCGGCAGCAATCAGCGCCTTGGGGATTGCGCCCGCCTGAAAATGCAGCACGGCGATCAGCAGCAGGAAGGTGTGCCCGGCCGATTCCAGCACGCCGACCGCCAGCATCCGCCAGCAGTCGCGGCGAAAGGTGAGGCGGGTGCGGTCGGCGGCAGTCATCGCGGCCGGATTGAGCCGCGCCCCGCCGCGCATGACGAGAGGCAAGTGGGTTTCGTCACAAAAGCGGTCACGGTTGTGGTGGGTTAGCCCAGTCGGGGCGCCTCTGGACACCGTTTGGGGCTGGGTCCCGCCCGCCAGGCTGACCGTGGTCGCGCGAGGTTCCTACCGAGCCATTCGGCCTACGCGCACGGCCGGAGCCTGCGCCACCGGGGTCCTGTCGGGCCGGAGGCAAACGCACACGGTGTGGATACGCGCCCGCTCAGTTGTCTCGCGACAAAACCGGCTTGCCCCATCCGCTCGTTCGGCCAACCTCCCGGCACTTCGCAATTCACACCATCAATCGCTCTCAGACCATGGGCCGCATCTACTCGAACATCGTTGAAACCGTCGGCCGCACGCCCCTGGTGCGCCTCAACCGCATTCCCGCCTCCGCCGGCATTGATCCTTCCACCCAGATCCTGCTCAAGTGCGAGTTCTTCAATCCGCTCGGCTCGGTCAAGGACCGGATCGGCATGGCGATGATCGAGGACGCCGAGAAGCGCGGGATTCTCAGGCAGGACACCGTGATCATTGAGCCGACCTCGGGCAACACCGGCATCGCGCTGGCCTTCGTCGCGGCCGCCAAGGGCTACAAGATCATCCTGACCATGCCGGAGACGATGTCGCTGGAACGCCGGACCCTGCTCGCCCTGCTCGGCGCCAAGCTGGTGTTGACTCCCGGCGCGGAGGGCATGCGCGGCGCCATTGCGCGCGCCGAACAACTGGCGAAGGAGACGCCCAACTCGTGGATTCCCCAGCAGTTTGAAAACCCGGCCAACCCGGCCATCCACAAGGCCACCACGGGGCCGGAAATCTGGGATGACACCGAGGGCAAGGTGGACATCTTCGTCGCCGCGGTGGGCACCGGCGGAACCATCACGGGCACCTACGAATACATCAAACCCCTCAAGGCCAGCTTCTCGGCCGTGGCGGTTGAACCCATGGATTCGCCGGTCATCACCCAGACCCTGAAGGGCGAAACCGTGAAGCCGGGCCCGCACAAGATCCAGGGCACCGGCGCCGGCTTTGTCCCCAAAAACCTCCGCCTCAAGGGACCGAACGGTGAACCGCAGATCGTGGAGACCGTCCAAGTCAGCAACGACGACGCTTTCGCCATGGCTCGTCGCTTGGCGAAGGAAGAGGGCATGCTGGTCGGCATTTCCACCGGCGCCAACGTCTGGGCCGCGCTTGAGCTCGCCAAGAAACCCGAGAACAAGGGCAAGATGATCGTCACCGTCGCGTGCTCCACCGGCGAACGTTACCTCTCGACGGCCCTCGCCGCCGAAGCTCGCGCCGAAGTCGGGGGCTGAGCCCGCACGGGGCTTCCCGATCACGGCCGCCGGAACCAACCGTTTCCGGCGGCCGTTTTGCGTTCCGGACCCCGAAATGGAAAAGGCGAAGACAGTTGCCTGCCTTCGCCTTGAAATCGAGCGGTGGGACGTTCGTCGCGGCTCAATCAAACGCGTGTCCGGCACTGCAGAGCACGTTCCGGAGCTTGTGCCGGACGAGTTCCTTGGTCGCCTTGCGGGCGGGCCCGAGATACTTGCGGGGATCGAATTCTTTGGGCTTGGTCCACAGGACTTCGCGAATCGCGGCCGTCATGGCCAGCCGCAGGTCGGTATCGATGTTGACCTTGGTGCAGCCGGTGCGGCGGGCGACTTCGATGTCGGCCTCCGGCACGCCGGCGGTGTCTTCGCCCATGCCGCCACCGAACTGGTTGATCTTCTGAGCGAGATCCTTCGGCACCGAACTGGCTCCGTGCAACACCAGGGGATAGTCACCCAGGCCGGCATCCATCAGGGCCTTCTTGATCAGCTTGAGGCGCTCAAGGTCCAGGTGCTGGGTGCCCTTGAACTTGTAGGCGCCGTGGCTGTTGCCGATGGCAACGGCGAGCGAGTCGCAGCCGGATTCGCGGACGAATTTCACCGCCTCTTCGGGCACGGTGTAGTGGCCGCTGGCCGAATGGCAGCCGCCTTCCTCGCCGTCATCGAACTGGGCCCCAACGAGGTGGCCGAGTTCGGATTCGACCACGCAATTATGTTTGTGGGCGTAATCCACGACCTTCTTCGTGATTTCGACGTTCTTGTCGAAGGGCTCGTGCGAGGCGTCAATCATCACGCTGGTGAAACCCTCGTCGATGCACTGCTTGCACAGCTCAAACGTGTCGCCGTGATCCAAATGCACCGCAATGGGGATCGTGCTCAGGCTGACGGCCGCCTCGATCAGCTTTTTGAGGTAGACCGGGTTGGCGTATTCCCGGGCGCCCTTCGAGATCTGGAGCATCACGGGAGCTTTCTCTTCCTCGCAGGCTTCAATGATGGCCTGGAGCAGCTCCATGTTGTTCACATTGAAGGCGCCGAGGGCGTATTTGCCCTTGAGCGCCTTGGCGAACAGGTCAGTCGTGTGAGTCAGTGGCATATGCTAATTCTGGTTAATCATTCCGCTCCGGTGGTCCGGAAGCGGAACAGCGGCGACGCTAGGCATAGGCGGAACCGGAGGAAACAGGATTCTTCCGACCCCAATCCGTCCGCCGAGGGCAAGGATTCGCCAAAAACGAGCGAGAAACCCCTTCTGCCCGGGCCTATAGGTGCGGGCGGAGTGGTGGCCGAACGGCGGCCGCCCACCGGAAAAGCGGTCGAGCCGCGAGAGTGGCATTCGGTTTGCGGCTCGCCGGATCGATCTAGGTCGTCCGAGTGGCCGACCGCGGCCGGTTCTGCAGCAAACCGTGTGTCTGCCGGACCGGCTGTTTTCTTTGCCCACTTGGAAGGGGACCCAGCCTTGGCGCCAGGAACCTTGCCACAAACGCCGCTTGGCACGCACGGTCCGGCTTCGGCAGCCTCCGTTACCACGTCGCCGACCTGACGTTTCACCGACATGACCCCCACCGAAGCCGCCACCCTTCTCGACCGTTTCCAGCGCGGTGAACTCGATCGCGACGCCGTCCTGAGGGCGTTTCAGGCGGCGCCCGTGCAGGATCTCGGGTTTGCCGCCGTGGACACCCACCGCGCCCTGCGGAAGGGCTTTCCGGAGGTCATCTTCGGGGCCGGCAAGACACCGGCCCAAATTGTCGCGATCGCGGAGAAGATCGTCGCCGCCAACGATCGGGTGCTGGTCACGCGCATCACGCCCGAGCACGCGCAGGCGTTCCGGAAGAAGTTCCGGAAGGGCGTCCATCACGAGGCGGCGCGCTGCCTGACGCTGGAGCGGAAGCCGCTGGCCAAAAGGCCCGGCCGCATCGCCGTGGTGTGTGCCGGCACCAGCGACCTGCCCGTGGCCGAAGAAGCGGCGCTCACCGCCGAGTTCATGGGCAACGAGGTCCGGCGCATCTATGACGTGGGCGTGGCCGGCCTGCACCGGCTGTTCCGCCGGCTCGACGAAATCCAGTCGGCGAACGTGGTGGTCTGCGTCGCCGGCATGGAAGCGGCCCTGCCCAGTGTGGTGGGCGGCCTGATCGCCAAGCCGCTCATCGGCGTGCCGACGAGCGTGGGTTACGGCTCGCACTTCGGAGGGCTCACGGCGTTGCTGGGGATGCTGAACTCCTGCGCCAGCGGCCTGACCGTGGTGAACATCGACAACGGCTTCGGGGCGGGTTACGCGGCGAGCCAGATCAACGGGTTGGCGGCGTAACGGGGGGACCCACCGGGAAGCGCCGGCGCCACCCCAGCTCCGGCTGCCGGCTGGCTCCCGGGTCAGGACGGGAGGTCATCACCGGCCCGACGGCGTTTCGGTCTTGGGCGGGGCGACACAACCGCCGGCTTGATGGCTTCGGCGGCGGACGCTTCCGGTTCGGATTCCAGCGGCGGCCATTCGTGAACTTCGGCCCAGCGGGCCATCAACCAAAGCAGGTCGCTGAGCCGGTTCAGGAAGATGATGATCTCCGGGTTCCGGAGCTGTCCCGCCTCGTGGAGGGCGACAACCCGGCGTTCGGCGCGCCGGGCAGTGGTGCGCGCCACGTCGAGCGCGGCGGCCGGGAGGTTCGCTCCGGGCGTGGCCCAGCCCTTGAAGGAAATCTGCTCGGCTTCGAGTTGGCGGACCACCTCGTCGAGCTTGGCGGTCATGGAGTCGGTCACCAGTTTGAAGCCGTCGGCCTGGTAGCGTTCGAGGTCTTCCACGCCGGTGGCGAGCTCACCCATGACGATGACCAGGTCCCGCTGGATGCGGATCAGGGAATCCTCCAGGAATTGCATCGTGGCCTGGGCCCGGGCCAGGCCGATGGCGGCGTTCAGCTCGTCCACGCTGCCGTAGGCTTCGACCCTTGGATGGCACTTTGAGACGCGTCGGTTATACATCAGGCCGGTGGTGCCGGCGTCGCCGGTGCGGGTTACGATGCTCATGGAGGCGGGAGGTTGGGACGCTTTCAGGTTTGTGCAACTGGCGCGTCGTGGTTTCCTCCGCCGGTCCCCATGAAACGCCCCCTGCTCTGGCCTGCGCTCCTGTTCGCGCTCGGAGTTTTTCTAGGCGAATGGTTTGCGGTTCGGCTCGCGCCGCTATTCATCCTGGCCGGGCTGGCGATCGGCCTGTCGGCATTGGCGGAGCGGATTCGACTGCCGCTGCTGCTGGGCGTCGCGCTGGTGGCCGGCTGGATCCACTACCGCCTGCATCAGGACAGTCCGGCGGTTCACGACCTGCGCCGACTGGTCGGGACCAACCCGGTCATGACCACGCTGCGCTGCGAGATCAACGATTCCCCTTCGCTCAAACTGATCGAACGCCGGGGGCAGCTCCACGGGCGAACCATTTTCCGGGTCCGCGTGGAGGCCATCGGGCAAAACGGGTTCTGGGAGCCGGCAACCGGCATGGTCGCGGTCAGTCTCAAAGGACCGCCGCCATCCGAACTTTTCCGTTCACAGCGCCTCGAACTGAAAGGCGTCTTGCGGCGCCCGCCCGGACCGGTCGCCCCGGGTCTGTTCGACTACGCCACCCATCTCCGCCACCAAGGCTGCTGGTTCATGCTGCTGGCCGACGGCCCGCACGATTGGCAGCTCGCTCCTGGGGCTACGGTTGAGCCTCCGCTGAGCGAACGTTTCCTTCCGTGGGCGCAGGCCGCGCTTGGCCGGGGTCTGCCGGACGACGCGGCCACCCGGCTGCTGTGGGCCATGGCGCTCGGCTGGAAGACCGCCCTGACCGACGAGGTGGATACGGTGTTCATGGAGTCCGGGACGATGCATGTGTTCGCCATCAGCGGGCTGCACATCGCGCTCATCGCCGGCGTCATCGTCGCCCTGCTGCGCACGGCCCGGGTGCCCCGGCATTGGTGCGGGTTGGTGGCGATTCCGCTGGTGTGGTTCTACGTTGCGGCAACGGGTTGGCAGACGTCGGCCATCCGCTCGGCACTGATGAGCACGGTGGTGATCGGCAGTTGGACGCTGGAACGGCCGGGCGACCTGTTCAACTCGCTCGCGCTGGCATTGCTGGCGGTGCTGCTCTGGGAGCCGGGACAACTGTTTCAGGCCAGCTTCCAACTGTCATTCGGGGTCGTGGGCGGGATGGCGTTGCTGGTTCCGATGCTGGAGCCGCGCCTCCTCCAGCTGTTCCGTTTTGATCCGGACCCGTTTCTGCCGGACGATCTGCGTCCGCGCTGGCAACGCTGGTTCGAGCTCCCGCTCCGCCGGCTGGCCCTCCTGCTGGCCGCCAGCATCGCGGCGCAGATCGCCTCGCTGCCGCTCACGGTTCATTATTTCCATCTGCTCAACCCGGTGAGCCTCCTCGCGAACCTGCTGGTCGTGCCCATGTCCGGAGTCACGCTGGCCGCGAACGTGGCCTCCCTCGCGGTCGGCGGCTGGTGGCCGTGGTTGGGCGAAGTCTTCAACGCCTGTGGCTGGCTCTGGATGCATGGCATGGTGGCCGTGAGCCAGTTCGCCGCCGAGGTTCCCGGCGGGGTCTGGTATGTCGCCGCGCCACCGTGGCCGTGGTGGATTCCGTATTTCGGCGCCGTGCTTGCGTTCGCGACGGGGTGGGCCTTCCGGGAAGGCGTTCGGAATTGGTTCTTCGCAGGGGTCGCCGCCCTGTCCCTTGCCGCCGGGCTGAGCGTTTGGAACGCCGGCCTGCAGACCACCCTCACGCTGCTCGCCGGCGGGAACGCCATCGTCTTCGATGCCCCCGGGCGCCACGCCGATCTGCTGATCGACACCGGAAACGAATCCGCCGCGGCGTCGCTCGTCGAACCGTTCCTCCACGCGGAAGGTTGGAATTCCATCCCCCGGCTGCTGATCACGCACGGTGATCTCCAGCACGTTGGCGGCGGCGAATGGGTGCTCAGCAAATTCCCCGTCGGATCCCTGGCGCTCAGCTCAACCAATGCCCGTTCGCCGGCGTTCCGGCTGCTGCTCAAACTTGCGGCGGACCGCCCGGTTCCCATTCAGAAGTTCGCGGCCGGCGACTCCATCGATCGTTGGACGGTGTTGCACCCGACCGCAGGGGACGGCTTCGCACGGGCCGATGACAACGCCGTCGTGCTGCGGCTGGACGTCGCCGGCACACGGGTGCTGCTGCTCTCGGACCTCGGCCGGCTGGGCCAGCGAGCCATCTTGGAACGCACCGCCAACCTCACCGCCAACCTCGTCATCGCCGGGCTGCCGCGCGAAGGCGAGCCGTTGACCGACGCGTTGCTCGCCCGGATCAACCCGCAGCTCGTGGTCATCGCCTCGGCGGAACACCCCGCGCAAGACCGGGTCAAACCGGCCACGCGGGAACGGCTCCTCCAGTCTGGGCGCCGCGTTTTGTTCAGCGAAGACTCCGGGACGATCCAGCTCCACGCCCGACCCGGAGGAATCCGGCTTACGGCGATGGACGGAACCGACCTGCTGATCGCACCCGCCCGCTCACGTTAGGCGCATCGCCGAACCTGCGTCTGCCCGGTGCAAAACTCATGGACTGGGGCCGGTCTCTTGCGCGAGTTTGGCGCCGCTCTAACGTAGCGGAGCTTTTCTGTCCGATTTGATCATGAACCAGCCGAAGACGGTTTATTACTTTGATAACAACGCCACCACGCGCATCGCGCCGGAGGTGGTGGACGCGATGATCCCGTTCCTGCGCGAGCTGTGGGGAAACCCCTCCAGCGCCTATGCCTTCGGCGCCCAGGTGCACGGCCACGTTGAAGCCGCCCGGGAAAAGGTCGCCGCGTTGGTGGGTGCGGACCCCAAGGAAATCATCTTCACCAGTTGCGGCACCGAGTCCAACAATTCCGCCATCCACAGCGCGCTGGTCAGCACCGGCAAGAAGCACGTCGTCACCACCGCCGTCGAGCACAGCGCCAACATCAACTTCGGCGAATATCTCCTGAAGCGCGGCTACGAAGTCACCTACCTCCCGGTGGAAAGCGATGGTTCCCTTGATCTGCACGTCCTGGAAAAATCCATCCGGCCCGATACCGCGGTGGTCTCGGTGATGTATGCCAACAACGAGACGGGCGTGGTCTTTCCCATCGAGGAAGTCGCCGCGATCTGCCGCAGCAAGGGCGCCCTCTGTCACACGGATGCCGTTCAAGTTCCCGGCAAGCTGAAGCTCGACGTGAAGCAGCTCGGCGTGGATTTCCTGTCGCTCTCCGCCCACAAGCTGCATGCGCCGAAGGGCATCGGCATGCTCTACGTGAAGCGCCGCACCAAATTCACTCCCTACATCATCGGCGGCCACCAGGAAAAGGGCCGGCGCGGCGGCACGGAAAGCGTCGCCAACATCGTGGCCTTCGGCCGCGCGGCGGAACTGGCGATGGCCACGTTGGACGAGGAGAACACCCGCGTCCGCGCCCTGCGTGACCGGTTGGAGAATTACATCCTCACGAACATCCCGAACACCGTCCGCAACGGCGGCAAGGAGCCGCGCCTGCCCAACACGGCGAACATAGCGTTCGACTTTGTGGAGGCCGAGGCGGTGCTGCTGCTGTTGGACCAGATCGGCATCTGCGCCAGTTCCGGCAGCGCCTGCACCACGGGTTCGCTGGATCCCTCGCACGTGCTCACGGCGATGGGGGTGAAGCCGATGCGGGCGCGCGGTTCGGTGCGGTTCAGCCTCGGCATTTACAACACCGACGCCGAGGTGGACTACCTGATCCGGCACCTGCCGGGAATCATCCAAAAGCTGCGCGACATCTCGCCCCTGAACCCGGCCCACGAGGACAACGACCGCTACGACATCGAGGGCGCTCGCGCGAAACACGAGCAGGACATGGCCGTTGCCAAGGCGGAATGACGCCAAGGAAAGCCCGACGCTGAGCTTCAGCCACCGACTTACGAAGAACGCGGCTCAGCGAGCCGCGTTATTTCATGGCCTCGTGTGATGCCGAATATCCACGGCATCCATGCCCGCCGCGCGGATCGCCTGCATCCCCAGGTCCGTGTCCTCAAAGCCCCGGCACAGGTGCGGCGCCACGCCCAGTCGGCGGGCCGCTTCGAGGAAGATGTCGGGAGCCGGTTTCTGATTCACCACGTCCTCGTTGGTCACAATGGCGCCGAACCAGGACACGATTCCCAGATGGGTAAGCACCTTGGTGATGGCGTGCTTTGAACCTCCGCTGGCGACGCCCATGGGCAGTTTGCCATGGTGGTCCCGCGCGATGGCGACCACTTCCTCCACCGGGCCGATGTGCTCGAAGAGCTTGAAGTAGGCTTCCTCCTTCTCCTTGGCGAACGTCAGCGGGTCGATGTCCGTGCGTCCCTGTTCCTGCGCCAGCATCCGGACGATGTCGCGCGTCGGCACGCCGCCGAGGGCGTAGAAACGGTCTTCCGGAAATTGGACCCCGTGGCGGCCGGTCACCTCCTGCCAGGCCCGCCAGTGAATGGGCATGGTGTCGGCCAAGGTGCCGTCGCAGTCGAAAATCAGGGCGTGAGGAACAAAATCAGAGCGCACGCGGTGCAGTTTCAGGCACACCGGCCCGGGTCGCCAGAACTTTGCGCATTCGTCGCCGCCGTTGAATTCGCGCTGGTCAGGAGCCGGCCGACCTTCTGGAATCTCTTCGCCACCGCCAGACCGGATCGAGGTGAACCAGTCGGCGGCAGTCATTCCCGTGGGTTACTCGCTTCAGGGCCTCATTGCCCGTCAGGACACACTGGCTCCGAACGCCAAAGACTTTTCGTCCGCCCGCATCATCCCGCTGGCGCACGGCTTCGCGCTCATCCCGCTCACCGACGACCTGTTCGACGCCATTGGCGACGGCAGCGGTGGCGCCGCCCGGTTCGTGAAGCTGTCGCCGGGCGTCACGGTTTGGGCGAAGCGGATTTCCACGACCGGGCCGGTCTCCTACGTGGAGGCCGATTTCTTCGGTGGCACCGGTGCGCAAAGGTCCGTCGTCTGAGCGAGCGGCGAATGTGTGCTGGGGCCGGTGGAAACCCGGGACGCCATCAACGTGGCCCTCCATTGTCTGGGCGCACGTCCGGAGACGGGCGACGAATTCGACACGCTGGGCCTCGGCCGCCATCGGGACACGGAGGACTGGGCCGAAGATCAGGGCTGAACTCCCTTGGGCCGTTCGCGGACGGAGGCCCAGCGCCGCCCGCTTCCCGCCTTTGCCCACCCGCCAGGTTTCGGTCATGCTGGCGCCGATGTCCGCCGCGCCGCTTGGCCTGATTGCCGGTTCCAGATCCCTGCCGCTGCTCTTCGCCCGGGAAGCCCGGCGCGACGGGCGCCGCGTGGTGGCCGTCGCCTTCGAGGGCGAGACGAATCCAGAGCTGGCCGGACTGGTGGACGAGATCGTCTGGCTCCGCGTGGGCCAACTCAGCGCCCTGATCCGTGCGTTCACCGACCGCGGAGTGAACGAGTGCGTGATGCTCGGCCAGATCGCGCCCAAGAACCTGTTCGACGTCCGGCCCGATCTCCGGGCGATGGGCTTGCTCCTTCGGCTGAAAGAGAAGAACGCCCACACGATCTTTGGCGCCATCGGGGACGAACTGCGGAAGGACGGCGTGACGCTCATCGAACCGCTCCGCTGGCTGTCGCCGTGGCTCCCGGCCGCCGGCTATCACGTCGGCCCGAAACTCAGCGAACGCCAGCGCGAAGACGTGCCGTTCGGGCTGCGCATTGCCAAGGAAATCTCCCGCCTCGAAATCGGCCAGAGCGTGGTCGTCAAGGAAGGCACCACGCTCGCTGTGGAAGGTTTCGAGGGCACCGACACCTGCCTCGAACGCGGCGGCAAATTGGCGGGCAAGGACGGCCGCGCGGTGGCCGTCAAAGTCGCCAAGGAAGGTCACGACCTGCGCTTCGACCTCCCGTGCATCGGTCCAAAGACGTTGGAGGTCTGCGCCGGCAATGGCATCTCGGTCCTGGCGGTGGAAGCCGGCAAGACGCTGCTGCTGGACCAACCGGAACTGGAGGCAACCGCCCGCCGCCTGGGGGTCGCCGTCGTGGCGATCTGAGTCCACACCGGGACAACGGAACCCTCACGGCTTCCGGATCGTGAAGTAGTCGCGCACCTTTGCCTTGTCGGTGATGAGCTGCAGCTTCAACTCGGCGCCGTTCACATCGAGGACGACCGAGCCCAGCTTGTTCAACGATAGGTAATTCACTGGATGGTTGAGCTTGCCTCCGCTGGTCTGTCCGGCGTTGCCGGTGACCACGTAGACTGCCCCCTGATGGGGCTGGGCGCCCGCGGGTTTCCGGTAAGCGCCATCACCGTCCTCGCGGCCGTCCCCGCGATCCTTGAAGTTGGCCGCCGTCAGGTTGGTGCTGTAGCCGTAGTGCCCGTC
This sequence comes from Verrucomicrobiota bacterium, assembly GCA_043755815.1. GTDB lineage: Bacteria > Verrucomicrobiota > Verrucomicrobiia > Limisphaerales > UBA9464 > CAIWAH01. The sequence goes on along the minus strand of JAYUSF010000035.1, from coordinate 5,187 downwards.
GAGCAGATAGCTTCGCTCATAGCAGTGGCTGTGCCCGGTGAGCACGAGGTCCACGCCGCCCTGCTCGAGGATCGGCAGGATGTTTTCCCTCATTTCCACCAACCGTCCGTCGCTGTCGTCCCGCTTGTCAGAATCGTGCGAACCCTTGGTGTAGGGCGGGTGGTGGAAGAAGCAGATGATCCAATCGCGCGCCGTCGAGGCAAGGTCGTCGCGGAGCCATTCGGCCATCGTGCCGGTCTTGCTGCGGTCGGTGTCGTGCGAATCGAGGCAAACGAAGTGAATGTTGGCGTAATCGAACGAATAGTAGGCCTCGGTGCCGCTGGGGAGCCCGCCGGCCTGACCGAGCGTGGGCAGGGTGAAGAGGTCGTAATAGGTCCCGGACTGGGTGCCGGAATTGGCGCTGCGGGCGTCGTGATTGCCGAGCGTCGGCCAGAGCGGCGAATTGGCGAGCAGCCATGGGTAGACGCTGAACACCGCCGACTGGAACTGGGCGTCGGTGCCGGAGCTGTAGGCATTGTCCCCGAGCATCAGCCAGAGGTCGGGCGCCAGGCCTCGGTTCCAGGCGAAGAACGCATCGCGCACCGCGCGCTGGTCGGCGTTGGCCGTCCCCGGATCGCCGATCACCCAGATGCGCGTGGGCCGGGCCGGGCCGGCCGGGGGCGAGGTCACGAACGTGACCGTGTTCGTCACCGGTGAGAGCCAGGCATTGGTCTCGGCCCCAACCGCGTAAAAGTAGCGCGTATCCGGCTTCAGCTTACCGAGCCGCACGACGTGTTCGGTCAGTTCGCCCGCATGCGAGACCACGTTGGTGGCCGTGGCGGCCGTCAGCCCGTAGCGCACCAACCCCTTCGACTCCCTGTCGGTCCGCCACCGGATCACCATTGAGTTCGTCGTCGCGAGCTGCAGGTAGGGCCCGCGGATCAGCTTGGGTGCCGCCTCAAGGACGCAACCCGCGACGAGGCCGACGAGGAGAAATGGGAGGCGTTTCATTGGCGAAGTGGGGGCGCAGGTGAGGAAACAGGCTCAGCCAACCGGGCGTCAATCTGCTGACGGAGTTCGGTGGCGACAAAGGAACGTTGCAGTTTGTCCGGCAACAAGTCGAGCGAACGCCGGGCGGCAACGAACCGGTCTTGTGCGTCGTTGGTGCGACCGGCCTGACGGAACAGCTCGCCCTGGAGAAACAGCCAACGTTCCTTGCGTTCCGACCGCGCGGCGATCGCCTCGATGCGCGCCACTGCGGCCGTGACTTCTCCCCGCTTCATTTCGAGGTCCGCCGCGAACTTCTGGAGAATCGGCAGCGGGCCAAGGCGGCTGATGCCTTCGTCCAGACCCGCCAACGTGTCGGCCGGCGGGAAGCCGGCCGCCACCTGCGCCTTCGCCCGATCGAGGAACAACTCGGGCCGCGGCTCGTCCGAATCCTTGAGCACACGCGAGAAATGCGGCACGGCAGCGGCCGGCCGGCCGGCCAAGGCATACGCCTGCGCCAAGCCGAAGTGGCCTTCGACACTGTCCGGGCGGGCCTTGGACCATGCCTCGAGATTTTGGATGGCTGCGTTGGTTTCCTTCGCCGCCAATTCCAACCAACCCCGGCGCAGCCGGTTGGTGACATCGCCTGGCCGGACTTTTTCAAGTGCGCCAAGGTCCTCGCGGGCCTCCGAAAACAGGCCGTGGGCCCGGAACATTTCGGCCCGCTGCCCCAGCAGTTCCGGGTCGTTGGGCTTCTTGGCAAGCTCGTCCGTGGCAAGCAGGATCTGCTCGTGCAAGGGGCCGTGCGCCCACGCCGTAAGCGTCCACGCCAGCAGCCCGAATCCGCCAAGGCGGCGGAGCAAAAAGGGAAGCGGCGGGAACGGCATGACGGGAGGACGCTCGCGAAACGTGCCCGCGCCGTCCAGCCGGCATCGTGACCGCATCAGAGCGTGATCCATCCCTCGAACACGAACGTGGCCGGGCCCTTGAGCCGCACGTCACTGAATTGACCCTCACGGACGGTGAAGGCGACCTCCAACTCGTCGCCGCCCTGCACCTGCACCCGCACCGGGGAGGCGAACCCATGAAGCGCCGACGCGATCATCGCGCTCGCCGAGACGCCGGTGCCGCACGCCAGCGTCTCACCTTCGACGCCGCGTTCGTAGGTGCGCACGCGGATGAAGTTTGAGCCCTTCACCTGGGCAAAGTTCACATTTGTCCCGCGCGGCTTGAAGTGTTCGTGCCAACGCAGTTCCGCCCCAAGCTGCTGCACCATCGCCTGGTCGGCATCGGGCACGAACACCACCGCGTGCGGCACGCCCGTGTTGAGCGAACTTACTTCCAGTTCGCCCTGCGACGTCTTCACCTGCTCGCGCAGGCGTAGCGAATGCGGCGCTGTGAGGTTCACCGTCACGCGATCGCCGTCGAACTCCGCGCCAATCACCCCGGCCACCGTCTCAAACGAAACCGTGGGCCTGGTCCAACCGGCCGTGCGCTGGAGGTAGCGGGCAAAGCACCGCGCACCGTTGCCGCACATCTCGGCGTCCGAACCGTCCGAATTGTAGAACTGCCAGGCCCAGTCCGCCTGGCCGGCGCGGGCGGGCACCAGCAGCATCACGCCGTCGGCGCCGATGCCGAACTGGCGGTGGCACAGGCGGACGACCTGTTCGCGGTTCAGGGCAATGTTGCCGGCGCGGTTGTCCAGCAGGATGAAATCGTTGCCGGCCCCGGACATCTTGGTGAATTCGAGCGTCATCGTAGAGCGGGCGGACAGTAGGGAACGGCGTCGGCCCGGCAAGAGGGTTGGCGGGCCGTTGACGTCCTAACCTGGAAAGCCGGAAAACAGGAAAGGCCGGATCGCTTCCTGTTTTCCAAATCTAAATCAGGAAACTACCGGCGGGCCGTCAGAATCCCGGCGGGGGTTTCACGAAGTCGGCCAGCACGCTGGCGCGCATCTCGTTGGGGATCGGCAGGTATTTGCCCGTCGCCTCTGCCAGCACGTTGCCGTCGGCATCGCGCAGTTCCGCGCGGGTCACGAACAGCCGGCCACGCTTGTTCTCCACCAGTTCGCCGCGCGCCACCACGTCCACGCCCGGCCGGGTCGGCCGCAGATAACGCACCGTCATCTCGGCGCAATAGGCGAACTGCTTCGTCTCCGCGCTCGCGGCCCAGACCATGATCTCGTCCAACACCGTGCCCACGATCCCGCCATGCACCACCCCGGTGAACCCGCAGCAGTCGACCCGGAACCGGAACCGCGACTCCACCGCCCCCGGCACGGCCCCGATGGGCAGCTTGAGCCCGATGGGATTCTCCAGGCCACAGACAAAACAACTGCGGGTCGGCGGAAGCGGCTGCATGGAAAACCCTGGTCTACATCACGTTAAACTGTCGGTGGAAACTGCCTCAGCGCGGCCACTCGCTGATTCTCTCCCAGTAGCTTCGTAGCCACCGCAGGTGAGCCCGCGGGTTCGGCATTCGGTTCGCGATTCCCAAGTTGCCCAACGACTTGTCCGGCCAAAGATGGAGCCGATCCGCTAGGCCCAATTCTCCGGCCACCCGTTCCACAGTCCGGAGGGAATCCAACGCGTAGTCCTGCCAACGTTCCCGATTCGAAAACACCTCCGTCCTCAACTTCACGCCCAACTCTTCCGCGTGGCTCCGGATCCGATCCACATTCTCTGCCCGGATGTTGATTGGTTCGTGGAAGATGGTGACAGGATCCACTTTGGCCACTGCCCGAAGCGTCGCCCGCAGGTCTGCTTCGTCGCACTCCGGATAAGTTGGAGCGATGGCGACATAGACGTGCAGGCCTGCTTCCCGGGCAGCATTGAGAGTGGCGAGACGCTGGGAAGGCGCTGGCGCCTTTGGTTCGTAAACTCTGGCGAGGTCATTGCGTAGCGTCGGCAAACTCATGCCGAAGAGCAGGCGCGGGCCAAAGCTCTTGAACAGGTCGAAGTCAGCCCGGGCCAGCGGGCTGCGGGTGAGAATGCGGACGTTGAGCGTGGACTGGTCGCGGATCAGCTCCAGTGAGCGACGAACGAGCATCCGGGCGTGTTGTCCCAGCACCCGGCGTTGCTCCGGGTCCGGGTGGTGGATCACCTGGTAGGGATCGGTCGTGCTGCAATACATCACCGCCCGGTTGCCGTCCGGCTTGAGCTGGGCCCGTGGCGCCTTCTCGGCAGCCCGGAGCGACGCGAGGAACTTGTCGGCATCCCATGGCCGGAGCAGGACGTAGTCGCCCCACTCCGCGTCCGGGTCCCTCACGCCGTATTCGGTAAGCTTGGGTCCCTGCTTGATTGTGGCCGCGCTAGGCACATAGTAGAACCGGCAGGCGTGCGAACAGCCGACAGCGACGTTGAACGACCAGTTCGAGAGGCTCTTGTAAACGAAGTTATTGGGGGCGATGACCGCCGGCGCGGACCACATGCCGACACGCCGATCAGATGGCAGCGCCCGCGACGCGGAGGAACGCCGTGTTACGACTGGTGGGAGATCTAGAACGCCGTTCATTTTTGCCGCTTCCTCAGAGTCCTGATCCTAAATGCCCAAGTCGAGTTCCGGTTCGAGGACCCGCTTGCAGGCTTCTTCCCAAAACTGCGCGCCAAGCTTGTGGCCGCTGGCGAAGAGCAAAAGGTAAAGCCCTGCCCCTTGGTTGTTGGAAATCAACACTTGTCGGCCGGTAAAGCAAAACCCCAACGAATCCAGCTGTTGCTTGTAGAGGTCGAGCACGCCAACGAAGAAGTCTTTCGCGTTGTGTCGAGGCAAGCTCTTCCAGCCGTCATGGCCCAGGAACTTGGTCAGGGCGGACTGTTCTCCCGCGTCCGGGGTGTATTGATGGACGTTCATCTTGATCCCCATTGCGTGCTGAACGTTGATCAACAGGTCACATCTGGTTTTCTGCTTCAAAGTCTTGATCAGACTGAAGGGCGCATGGCCGATCCCCGTTGGGTCGATAAATGCGAATGTCAGGGAAGGGTTTGGAACGTGGATTTGCTGGACTGCCTCAGCGCAGTCCCCGCACCAGATTTCGGCCTGCCTCGCGCCACGAAAAGGTTCAAGGCGCTGAGCCAGAGCCTCCGCTGCTGGAACGCTCATTTCGGTGAAGATGAACTTGGTGAATTCGTGATCAATGACCTTCAACGGCGATCCCAAGTCTTCAGCTCCAGAATTCCGGATGAAAGCCGGTGTAAGAAGCTTTCTGTAATTTGCTTTCCTTGT
>JAYUSF010000034.1:0-2683 GCA_043755815.1 Verrucomicrobiota bacterium | reverse complement strand
GTCCGCGTTCTCCGACTTGACTTCCCCGGTCAGCCGGTCGCCGTTCTTGAGGGTGACGATGATGGAGGCGGCGCGGGTCCACAGGCACAGCAGCACGCCGAGGAGGATCAGGACTCCCCGGGTTACGCTAGGGCTTTGGAACTGGCGGACGCTCGTCATTCGGCTTGGCATTGTCGGCGGGCTTCGGTGCGGGAGCTGCGGCGGCTTCGGGCGTCCGATTCGTCCGGGTCGCGGGAATGTCGGAAGCGGTCGGGCGCCGAATGCCTCCAATGACGGCGACCTCTCCCTCGTCATTCACGCGGAGTTCGGGAGTGGACTTGGTGAAGCGGTAGAATTCGCGGCATACCTGCGCGCCATCCGGCTGGAAGGTGTGATAGGCGCTGGTGCTCGCGTCGATTCGGTGGAGCACGTGGAACTGGCTCTTGCGATCAACGACCCACTTGGGCGGGTCGAAGGTGACGAGCGGGCCGAGCCGCACGACCTTCACGTTGAGTGATTCCGCGGCGTCGGTGATGCGGAGGTAGAGCTGCACCTTCCGCAGATAGTTGACCTGTTGAAGGATGTATTTCCGCCGCGTGGTGGTGCCGTCGGGAAGGGTCACGCCCAGTTCGCGGTCCGTGTTCAGCCGCACGCCGCGGACGATCTCGAAGCGCAGCGGTTCACTCGTGAACACCTCCGGGCTCTTGGGCAGCGTCGCCTGGGCGACCACCCGGTAGACGCCCGGTTGGTCGAGCGCGTAGTGGGGCATGAGGTTGAAATGCAGCGTCCCGACGGTGGAATGCTGCAGCACGAAGCTCCCGCTTTCCTCGACCTCGCTCAGCCTGTTCACGACCCCGGAGTCGGCGCGCTCCACGGTGAAGCTGAGCCAGTCGGGCTGCTCGCCCAGCGTCAACGGACCGCCGGTGAAGTTGGCGACCTTGACCGCAACATCCAGTTCCTCCCCGGGCAGGAAAAACTCCTGCGCCACGGACAGCCGCACTTCGATCTGCGCCTGGGCAAACCAGCCCGAAAGCACCGCGGCCAAGATTACGGAGGCAAACTTCATGGAGGGCGACTTTAGGGACCGGGACGCGGGGCGCAAGCGACGGACAGAAAGGGACCGGTGACGTTCAAACTCAAATTCAAGTCCGGTGCTTGCTGTGGTCCGTGGGGTGCCTACCCTCGCCGGCGTGAATTTCCTCCGACTCTTCGCAGCCAGCGTCGGGCTTTGGCTCGCCCTCCCCAGCCTGGCCGCTGATGTCACCTATCCGCCGTTGCCCGTCGGTTCCGACGCGGTGGACTTCGACCTCCCGGGCGTGGATGGCAAACGCTACACGCTGAAGAGTTTCGCCGAGGCCAAGGTGCTGGCGCTGGTGTTTACTTCGAACCATTGCCCGACCGCCCAGGCCTATGAGGAGCGCCTCAAGCAGCTGGTCCGCGACTACCAGGGCAAGGGCGTGGCCCTCGTGGCCATCAACCCGAACAGCCCGGCGGCTGTGCGCGCGGACGAACTTGGCTACACGGACGTGGGCGACACGTTTGACGACATGGTCGAGCGGGCCAGGGAACGCGGCTTCAACTTCGTTTATCTGGACGACGGCGCGACGGAGGCTGCCTCGAAACGCTACGGTCCCATTGCCACCCCCCACATGTTCATCTTTGACCAGGCCCGGAAGCTCCGGTTCTCCGGCCGCATCGACGACAATGAAAGGGGCGACCTCATCAAGGTGCGTGACGCCCGCAACGCCATCGAGGCACTGCTGGCGGGCAAGGAGCCGCCGGTAAAGGAGACCAAGGTCTTTGGCTGTTCCACCAAGTGGGCGGACAAGGCGGCTTCCGGCCAGCAGTGGCTGGAAAAGGTTCGCAAGGAACCCGTGACGCTCTCGCTCGCCGACGAGGCGGCCCTCTCCGCGCTGACGGCGACCAAGGGCACCGGCAAAGTCCGCCTGATCAATGCCTGGGCCACCTGGTGCGGCCCGTGCATCTCCGAGTTCGACGAACTGATCGACACCAACCTCCGTTTCCGGCAGCGCGACTTCGAGCTGGTGACCGTGGCGGCGCAGTTCCCGGATGAGCAGCCGAAGGTGCTGGCGTTCCTCCAGAAACATCACGCCTCCACCCGCAACCTGATCTTCGGCATCACGGACAAATACAAGCTCATGGAGGCGCTCGATCCGGACTGGAGCGGGGCGCTGCCGCACACGCTCCTGATCGGGCCCGACGGCAAGATCCTTTACCGCCAGACCGGTGAACTAGATTTCCTCGAACTGCGCCGGAAGATCGTGCCGGCACTGAACGCGATCACGCCGTGGCCGGGGATGAAGTGAGCGGTAATGCTCCGATGTGTGAGCCGATTCACCCATGGGAACGCTGTTTAAGGGCTAGAAACCGTCCGCAACGACAATGCGCTTCAAGTTCATCCGGGATGCCCTCAAGGAAGTAAGCTACCCTCGTTTCTTTGGAGGCGAACCGTTGACCGATCGCGAACGAAAACGTTTGGATTCCTTGCCCCAATTGCCGCCCTCCTACGTCGAATTCCTGAATACGTTCGGGAAGGCGAGGTTCTTCAGAGACTTGGATCAGGAGCACTATCAGTTGGTCGTATTGCCGCCTCCCGACACCCTCATTTTCTATGGCGACGGCTACATGATGAAGGTGGGATTTGCCAAGGAGACGGAGGTCTACTTCAAGTTATCAGAGCTAG
>JAYUSF010000033.1:0-26656 GCA_043755815.1 Verrucomicrobiota bacterium | reverse complement strand
GCCCAGCGCCGCCAACCCCGCGCGGCGGAGCGTCTTCACGCGGCGCTCCAGCTTGCGCGCGCGGCGGACGGACTGGCCGCTTTGCAGCAGGGCGAGGTCGGCCTGGAGCGCGGCGGCGGACTGATAGCGGCGGGCGGGGTCCGTCTCGCACGCGCGCAGGATGACCTCGTGCAGTTCGAGCGCGCCGTGGGGGACTTCGCCCGTGAGCCAGTCGGGCGGCGGGTTGGGAAATTCCTCCGGCGGCAAGCCGGTCGCCGCCTCGTAGAGCACGCGGCCCAGCGCGAAGATGTCCGCGCCCGGCGAGCCGGGGCCTTCGGGCGGGATGTAGCCGGGCGTGCCCACAAAGCTCCGCGCCTCATCAATGGCGCCGACCAACCCGGGGTCCGCGAGCCGCGCCCGACCATTGACGAAGATGAGGTTCGACGGCTTGAGGTCGCGGTGCACCAGCCCGTGGCGGTGCAGGTGCGCCAACCCGGCCACCAGCGCCAAACCCAGTTCCAGACAGTCGGCCACGGGCAGCCGGCCCAACTGTTTCAGGTCGGAGCTCAACGTGCGGGGCGAGTAGCTGTCCACGACCAGTGACCCGTTCCCGGCCGTCGTGCCCGACGCGTCGTCGGCCAGTTCCATCACGTAATGGAAGCCCTCGGGACTGCGGCCCACATGCAGGATCGGCACCACGCCTTCCACGCTGCGCGAAATCGGCTCGTAGCGCTGGATGCCGTTGAACTCGCGTTCGAACGGCCGATCGGAGCCGAAGGTGTCGCGGCGCACGACCTTCACCGCGCGCCAGGCGCCCATGACGTTCCGCGCGAGCCAGACCTCACCGTAGCTGCCGTGGCCGATCAGGCGCAGCAGTTCATGGTCGGGCACGAGCGGTGGGGACACGGGGGGAAGGTCCAATTTCAAAGCTCAAAGTTCAAAGGCCGATTCGGCCCGGGTGCGGTTGGTCGCTCCCATACGGGGCGAACACGCCTGGCCTGGCTCCAGCCTAGCCATCGGCCTCCGCGCGGAGCTTCGCGAGTTCGGCCTTGAGCAGCCGGCCGACCCGGTGCTTTGCCAGGTAAACCTGCGCGAGGCTCACGTCGTAGCGTTCGCGGATCGTGGCCACGGACACACCCTTGAAGACCGCCAGGCTGAACAGCAGGAACTGCCGCGCGCTCACCTTCGCCTGCACGCGGCGAAGGGCGGCGTCCAGGAGGTTTTGTTCCCACTCGGACTGCCAGATGGCGTCAAACTCGGGTGGCGCTTCGGCGGCGGATTCCTCCGCCATGTCGTCGTCGCCTGCCGTCGCCGCCGCCGCCGGATGCTGCCGCGCTTTGCGCCAGTGCCGCGACAGCCGTCCCCGGATGACCGTGTGGAGCCATGCCTTGAACGAGCCGCGCGCCGGGTCATAGCGGAACCCCGGCATCTGTTTCGCCACGACCACGAAGGTTTCCTGCACCACGTCCTGCGCCTCGGCCTCGTTCAAGCCGGCGCGACGGGCCACGCTGAAGATGAGCCGCCAGTAGGTGTCGAAGAACTCGCGCCACCCATCCTGGTCCTCCCAGTCCTTCAGCCGCGTGAGGAGGCTGCGGCGCGTGGGCAACAGCGAGTCTTGGTCCGGTTCGGTGCGCATGTCTTCTGCCATGGGATAACCTCGTCGCGGCGGAATCTTTCAGCGAACTGCGCGCGCGTCACGCCTTGCACACCCCCGTCCCGGGTGCTTCCTTGGCCAGCAACGTCTCATGAACCGCTCCCTGCTCCTGCCGCTGGTCACGTTTGCCGTCACGGTGTCCGCCTGGGCCCAGCAAATCCCCGTGGTCGAGAAGCTGCTGCCCAACGGCTTCAAGCTGCTGCTCGTCGAGCGGCACGACGCGCCCAGCGTCGCCGGCGGCTTCGTCGTGAAGGTCGGCTCGGCCAACGAGCGTCCCGGCATCACCGGCATCGCCCACCTCTTCGAGCACATGATGTTCAAGGGCACGCCGACGCTCGGCACCAAGGACGCCAAACGCGACCTTGAGCTGATCAACGACCAGGAACAGGTCCGCTCCGGCATGCGCGACGAAGAGGCCAAGATGCGGTCGGCCCTGCGCCGGGGGTTGGTGGACGACATCACGAGCCCCGAGAGCAAGACCGACCGTTACAAGGAGCTGGAGGCCAACTTCAAGAAGCTGGTGGACGAGCAGCGCGGCCTGCTCGTGAAGAACGAGTTCGACCGCATCTACACCACCGCCGGTGCCTCGGGCATGAACGCCTTCACCACGGAGGACATGACCGGCTACTTCATCAACGTGCCCGCCAACAAGCTGGAACTGTGGTGCTGGATGGAGAGCGAGCGGCTCCTGCGTCCGGTGTTCCGCGAGTTCTACTCCGAGCGAGACGTCGTCTTCGAGGAGCGCCGCATGCGCGTCGAGAGCACGCCGATCGGGAAGTTCCAGGAACAGTTCAACGCGATGCTCTGGGACTCGCATCCCTACCACTGGACCCCGATCGGCTGGGCCAGCGACATCCCGGCCATCACGAAACGGCAGGCCGACGACTTCTACGCCCTCTACTACCAGCCGCAGAACATCACGCTGATCCTCGTCGGCGACTTCGAGCCGGCCGCGGCCGAGGCGATGGTGACGAAGTATTTCGCGCGCATTCCCCGGGGCACCCAGCCGCCGCCCGAGGTCATCACGCAGGAGATTCCGTCGCTGGGCGAGAAGCGCTACTTCGCCGAGGCGGAGACGAACCCGCAGGTGGACATCTACTGGAAGACGGTGCCGTTCGGCCACCGCGACGGTTACGCGCTGGACGTGCTTCAGCAGATTCTCAGCACGCGCACCGGCCGGCTCTACAAGGGGCTCGTGCTCGGCAAGGAAGTGGCCACGGAGGCCTATGCCAACCAGGATTCCAAGAAGTGGGCCGGCGCCTTCAACATCGGCGGCGAGGCCCGCGACGGGAAGACGCCCGAGGACGTCGAGCAGGCCATCTACGCCGAACTGGAACGCCTCCGGAACGAGCCCGTGCCGGCGGAGGAACTGCAGAAGGTGAAGAACCAGTTTGCGGCCGGCGAATACCGGAAACTCTCGGCGAACTTCCCGATCTTCATGCAGGTGCTCTACAGCGAGGGCCTGGGCGACTGGCGCGAGGTGAACGAGAACGGCCCAAAGATTCAGGCCGTCACCGCCGAGGACATCGTGCGCGTGGCCAAGAAGTATTTCGTCCGTGAGAACCGCACCGTCGGCATCTACACCCGCAAACCCGGCACCGGCGCCAAGGACGAGGACGGCGACTTCGCCGGCCTGAGCGCCGAGCAGAAGCCGGTGGTGCGCCGGATCGTGGATTCGCTCAAGGGCGAGACCGACGTCGCCAAGCTGAAGCAGGCGCTCGAACAGATGCAGGCGCAGGCCGCCGGTGGCGACCCCAAGCGCCAGCCCATGCAGAAGCTGATCGCCAAGAAGGTCGCCGCGCGGATTGCGGAACTGGAAAAGAAGTAACCATCCCGACACGCCGCACCATTTCCTGACGATGAAGACCCTCTTCCTGACCACGGCCCTGCTCGCCGCCGTCCCGCTCCTCGCCGCCGACATCCCGGACCGGCCGGAGAAGCTTGCCTTTCCGCCGCTCACCTTCGAGCCGCCCAACCCGGCCGACTACCGGGTCCAGCTCAAGGCCGGGCCGGTCGCCTACGTGGTCGCCGACAAGACCTTGCCGCTGGTCAATGTCAGCCTCCTGGTGCGAACCGGCGGCTACCTGGATCCGCAGGGCATGGAAGGCGTCGCCGAATTCACCGGCTACCTGCTCGCCCGCGGCGGCACGGAGTCGCGGAAGGCCGAGGAGCTCGAGGAGCGCCTGGCCTTCCTCGCTGCGAGCCTCAGCTCGGGCGTGGGCGACGATTCCGGCTCGGTGAACCTGAACCTGCTGTCCAAGGACCTGCCCGAGGGACTCGCCATCCTCCGCGAGGTGCTGACCGCCCCGCGGTTCCAGCAGGACAAGCTGGACCTCTACCGCCAGCAGAGTTTGCAGGGGATGAAGCAGCGCAATGACGATTCCAGCGCCATTGACGCCCGCGAACGCGAAATGCTGGCCTACGGCACGAACTTCTGGGCCTGCCGCTACACCACGCAGAAGAGCATTGAAGCGATCAACCAGGAAGCCGTGCGCGCGTTCCACCGCAAATGGTTCGTGCCCGCCAACTTCGTCGTGGCGGTGAACGGCGACTTCGACCGGGACGCCATGATTGCCAAGCTGGAGGCGCTGTTCGCCGACTGGCCGTTCAAGGGCGAAACCCCGCCGCCGATCCCGGCCGACACGGCGATGGCCAAGCCTGGCGTCTACGTGGTGAACAAGGACGTCAACCAGGGGCGCGTGGTGATCATGCTGCCCGGCGTGAAGCGCGACGATCCGGACTTCCCGGCGCTGCAGGTGATGAACGACATCCTCGGCGGCGGCGGCTTCACTTCGCGCATCATGAACCGCGTGCGTTCCGACGAGGGCCTGGCCTACGGCGCCGGCAGCGCGTTCCCCGGCGGCATCGAATACGCCCGGCCGTTCCAGGCGAGCTTCGCCTCCAAGTCACGCACCGTCGCCTATGCCGCGAGCATCGTGCTGGAAGAGCTGAAGAGGATTACCGAGCAGCCGGTTTCCGCCGAGGAGCTGAACACCGCCAAGCGCTCGTTCATCGACACCTTCCCGGAGAACTTCAACACCAAGGGCAAGGTCGCCGGCCTGTTTGCCCGCGAGGAATTCACCGGCCGCTTCGCGAAGCAGCCGGACTTCTGGAAGAAGTGGCGCGGCCGGATCGAAGCGGTCGATTCGGCCACCGTGCAGCGGGTCGCCAAGGAGCACCTCCATCCGGACAGGGTCGTGGTGCTCGTGGTCGGACAGAAGGACGAGATCCTCAAGGGGCATCCCGACCACGCGGCGCAACTGGAGAGGCTCAGCGGCGGCGGCATCACCGAACTGCCCCTGCGCGATCCGTTGACGATGGAGCCGCTGCCCAAGGAGGCGAACAAACCGCCGGCGACCAACTGAACCGCAGCGCGGTGCGGCGAAGTTCAATCCGTGCGCCGGAGCGGCGGGACCGTCCGACGGGAATCCGGAGTTCATTTTCCGGTATTCTGGATGACGTTGCGGAGCTGCTCGACCAAGGAGGCGAGCTGGAACGGCTTCTGGATGAAGCCCGCGAGGCCCTGGCCCGCAAACCGTCCGGTCGCTTCCAGCTCGCTGAATCCGCTCATCAGCAGCACCGGGATGTCCGGATTGATCCGGCGCAATTCCTCGAAGGTCTTCTGGCCGTCCATTCGCGGCATCGTCAGGTCCAGCAGCACCGCGGCAAAGCCCTTGGGGTTTCCTTCCAGCAGCCGGATGGCCTCCTCGCCCGAGGCCGCCGCGACCGGCTCAAAACCCAGCCGCTGAAGCGAACGGCACATCACCGACAGGATGAATTCCTCGTCGTCCACCACCAGCACCCGCCCGCCGGCCTTGGCCGCGGACGGCGGTGGCGTCCCGGCATGCAACGGCTTGGGAACAACGCCCTGGACCGCCGGCAGCAGCAGCCGGAAAGTGGTCCCGGCACCCGGCGCACTGGTCACCTTGATGGCCCCATGGTGTCCGCGCACGATGCCGAGCACGGCCGCGAGGCCGAGGCCGCGACCCGTGAACTTGGTGCTGAAGAACGGCTCGAAGATCTTGGCGATGGTCTCAGCGCTCATGCCGCAACCGGTATCGCTGACTTCCAGAAAGACGAACTGGCCGGCGCCGAGTTCGGGGGCGAGATACGTGGTGCTGAGATAGGCGGCGTCAGCCCGCATCAGGCCCGTGGTCACCTTGATTGAACCCGCCGCGTCACCGAGGGCGTCGGAGGCGTTGATCACGAGGTTCAGGATGATCTGCCGGATCTGGGTGACATCCGCCTGGGCAACGGCGGCACAGGGTTCGGCCACGACTTCCAACTGCGCCCGGCGGCTGATTCCCGAACGGAGCAGCGGCAAGGTGTCCTCGATCAGGTCCGCAAGGCTGATCGGCTGGATGACGAACTGGCCCCGCCCGGAATAGGCCAGCATCTGGTTGCAAAGGTGGGCGGCCCGTTCGGCGGCATGTTCGATCTGTCCCAGACTCTCGCGCACCAGCACCGGGTCCTCGGGATGCGACTTGGCCAGCGTGGCGTTGTTGAGGACGATCGTGAGGATGTTGTTGAAATCGTGGGCCACCCCTCCGGCCAGGGCACCGAGGCTCTCCAGCTTCTGCGACTGGTTCAGGCGGCGGTCCATCTCCTCGCGTTCCGCCTGCAGACGCCTGTGCTCGGTGATGTCGCGGCTGACGCCGAACACCGCCGTCACGCGGCCGTCGCGATCTCGGATCGGCACCTTGGTGGTGAGTATCCAGCCGGTGCGCCCGTCCGGAAACCGCATCGGATGTTCCCGGTTCAGCACAAACTCGCCGTGCTCGATCACCCGACGGTCGTCCTCCTCATAGAGGCGGGCAAACTCCGCCGGGAACAGTTCATGGATCGTCTTGCCGATGGCGTCGCTGACCGCGGCCAGGCCCAGCAGGCGCCGGTTCGCCTCATTGGTCAGCAGGTAGCGCCCGGCCGCATCCTTCACGTAGACAAAGTCCGGCAGGGTGTCGATCAGGGTGCGGAGCAGGTTGTGTTCACGCTCCAGTTCCTCCCGGATGCGATGGCCCTCGGTGATGTCCCGACCGACGCTGACCAGGCCGGTCACGTTGCCACGCTCATCATGGAGCGGGATTTTGGTGGTCAGGAACCAACCCGAGACACCGTCGGGCGAGGTGATCAGTTCCTCGCGGTTGATGACCCGGGCACCGGACTCGGTCACCCGCCGGTCGTCTTCGGCCTGCCGGACGGCCTGTTCTTCCGGCTGGAAATCAGCGTCGGTCTTGCCAATCGCAGCGGTCGGATCCTCCACTTTCAGGGCGCGGGCGTTCGCCCGGTTCAACAGCACATACCGCCCTTGCAGGTCCTTGACGACGATGGGATCGGGAATGGCGTCGACCAGCGTGCGCAGGAGGTTGCGTTCGTGGGCGAGCGTTTCCTCGATCCGGCGGCGTTCGGTGATGTCGAGCACGGTGCCGACCAAACGCGCCATCCCGCCCGCTTCGCCCCGGACCAGTTCGGCATTTTCCTCGACGTGCCGGACCGTGCCGTCGGGCAAAACGATGCGGTGCACGAGCCGGTAGGTGATGCCGAGGCTCACGGCCGCCTGCACCTGCTGGCGCACATAGGCCCGGTCTTCCGGATGCACCAGCGCATAGAAGTTCTCGATGCTCGGATCAAATTGGGCCGGCTCCAGGCCGAAGATTCGGTAGGTCTCGTAGGACCACTTCAGGGTCCCCGTGGTGGGGTCCGATTCCCACCGGCCGAGGCGGGCGATGCGCTGGGCTTCGACCAGGCTTCGTTCGCTTTGGCGAAGGGCGGTTTCGACCTGCCGGCGGTCGTTGGCCTCGCGTTCCAGTCGGGCATTGGCCTCGCGCAGTTCGACGGTCCGGCGCTGAACCCGGCCCTCAACGATCCGGGTCTGCCGGTCAACCCCAAGGAGGAGGCCGCAGACCATGGCGGTGGCCAACAGCCCGATGCCCAAGGCCAGCGTGGGCGCCAAGGACGAATTCCGGGCAATCCACTCCGGCGACGCCCGGAAGTAAAATGCCCAGTTTCGCTGGCCGACGGACCGCGAGACCGAAATGGCAAAATTCCCGCTTGCCGGTTTGCCCGGAGCCGGTTCCCGCGAATGAAGGCCGGCCCGGTAAAACAAAAGCGTTTTCCCCGCTTCCACGTCCGACGACTGGTCAAACAGCGCAAAGTCATACGGCAGTTCGGATTTCTCGTGCAGCGCTTCGTCAAAGACATCCTCGATCCTGGACACCCCAACCACTGCGCCCCGGAAGGCTGCCCGGCGCTGCGCCAGCGTCTTCCCCGGCACGTTGGGCGCATAGACCGGCACGATGGCCGCAAACCCGGTCCAATCGGGCCGGTTCGGGTAAATGTTCAGCGGCCGGGTGACGCAGGTTTCGCCCGAATCACGCGCCAACTCGATCGCGGCGGCCGCCGGATCGCTCCGCAGGTCGTGCCCGAGGATCGCGAGATTGGCGGCTACCGGTTCCACGTAAAGGACGGGCCAGTATTCCGGACGGGGACGGGCGGAGACAAAGCTGCCCGAGCCCTCGCGTTCGAAGAAGGTGTATCGCGTCAAACCATCGGCCCTGGCTCCGGCCTCAACCCGGTTCCGCTCGGAGGCCGGCACCCGGGGCACCCATTCCAACGCCGCGAAGCTTGGATTCTCAGTGAGGATTTCCGTGGTTGCGGCTCGAAACTCTTCGCGGCTCACGCGACTGCCGGAACCAAATCTTGAACGCAGCGACTTCAGCGCGGCCTCATGCCGGGCCGTCACCGCGTCGAGGACTGACACGTCATTTCCTACGGCGCGGCCGAAACGAAACCGGACCTGCTCCAGCTCAGCCCGTCGCAGGTTCAGGCTCCCACCGATCGAGAGCAGTATCCCGATGACCGCCACCACCAGGGCGATCCACCGGTAAGGAATTCGCCGGGGTTTTCGGATCAGGACATCGCTGTCGCCCGAAGGCAGGAAACCAGACACGGGTGTTAACTATCTTCTGCCCCAGCCGAGTGCAAACCCGCATTGCGCCCGAGAATGCCCGTGCCCGCGGCCGCCGGTGCTGGTTGGCTTGGCCGCGATGCATTCCGAAGGCGCAACCGCCTCTCCGCTGTGGAAACCAATCCTGTTCGGCGGGCTCGCCGGCGGACTCGGCTGGGGTATCCGCGGCCAATATGGACACGAAACCGGGGCCATGATCGCAGGCCTGCTCATCTGCCTGACGCTGGCACTGCTGCTCTGCCCCAGAGCGCCGGCGATCCCCGTGCTGCGGGCGGTCGCATGGGGCACCGTCGCCACCGGTTTCGGCGGCTCCATGACCTATGGCCAAACGGTTGGGCTGACCCACGATCCGGAACTCGTGGGCAACTGGGGCGCGCTGCGTTGGGGCCTGCTGGGCCTGAGCATCAAGGGCGGACTCTGGGTCGGCTTTGCCGGACTGTTCCTGGGCATGGGGCTCGGCGGGGTTCGTTACCGTCCACGCGAAATGCTCCTGGCCATGCTCGGCGCCCTGGCCCTGTGCGCCGTCGGCATCCGGCTGCTCAACGAGCCCTACGATCCGGCCAACCACCTGCTGCCGCGAATCTACTTCTCCGACGATTGGCGCTGGGAACCCGGCGCCGTGCTCAAGCCCCGCCGCGAAGTCTGGGGCGGATTCCTCTTCGCCCTGGCCGGGTCGGTTGCCTACGCGCGATGGCGACGCGACCCGCTCGCTCCGCGGCTGGCGTTCTGGGGAATTCTGGGGGGTGCCCTCGGCTTTCCGCTCGGGCAATCGCTCCAGGCGTTTCACGCGTGGAACCCGGGCGTCTTTCATTCCGGCAATTGGCCGAGGATCGATCCGTTGATCAATTGGTGGAACTTCATGGAAACCACCTTCGGCGCAGTGATGGGGACGACCCTCGGCGCCGGACTCTGGGTGAACCGAAACCGGATGCGCTTCGCCGCCCCGACCCAACCGCCAGCGCTCTCCCCAACCCTCGAATGGTCGCTTCTCGCGGTCCACGTCACGCTGCTGACGCTGGGGGAATTCACCGACAGCAAGCTGGCCGCGGCGGTTTACGATTTTGGCCTGCTGCTCGGTCTCCTCCCCGTCGTCCTGATCACGGACGGACGTTGGTCGGCGTTGCTCGTCCTGCTGCCGATCACCGCGCTGCCCATTGCCGGAAAAACTCTGCGCAACCTCGCGTTTGAAAACACGGTGGTCAGCCGGCCGCTCGCGGTGTTGGTGCTGCTGATCCTGCCGCTGGCTTTGACGACCTGGGCGGCAATCCGGCTGCAGCGACGCGGCGAAGCCGTCGGAGCAACCGCAGAGACCGCGCTCCGGCCCGCCTTGTTGTTCGCGGCGTGGCTCTACTTCGGCCTGAACTTCGCCTTCTTCCGCTTCCCGTGGCCGTGGGGTCCGTGGACCGCGCGGACTCCGAACGCCCTCGTTTTCGCCGCGTGTTTGCTCGGGCTGACTTGGCTCGCGCTCCGGCGGCGTTCGGCCGAAACGGACCCGTCAGCCGCCTCGAATGGCTAGAAACGCCACGAGAGCCCGACGAACGGATTCACGTCCTCCGCCGAGTCCGTCACGCCGATGTTTACGCCCGCATCCAGTTGGATGTCGTCCGTGATTCCGTAAGTGAACCCGACATCGAACGCGCCTACCCAGGGCGACTTGTCCCCCGTGCCGACCCCGCTGAAAAACTCGGCGCAAAAACCAGGCGCCCCGACCAAGTCATGGCTGAAGGTGATCGCGTTGAGAAGTCCGTATGGCGTCCCGGCCCAGCGGTGTTTTCGAGGAAGTCGAATTGGGTCATCCCGCCCATGCTCCAGCCCCCGCCGGCAATTCCACGGCGAGCGGCAAGATGAAGCCGCCTTCCCACGCACCGTTGCCCAACTGGACCTGGCTGGTCGGCGCCTTGACGTAGGGCATGATGGCAAATGCCGTGTGCCCGCCGTCGTTGCCCCAGACATTCATCTTCAGGCGGGTGGTCAGGTCGCCGAATCCGCGCTGGGTCGAACGCGTGTTGGGAACCCGGTCCACGGTCCGCACGTGGCTGAAGCTTTCGATCACCCACTGGACATCCATCCAGTTCAGCAGCCCCGCCTTAAGGTTGAGCGACGCAACGCTCCACGCATCGACTCGCGTATCGCCGCCACCGATGGTGTCGCAATCATGGCTGAACGTCACCAGGTCCGATTCGATCTGGAAGTGCCCCGCGTCCACCGCGTAGGCGCTTTCCGTCTTCTCGGGCCGATCCGTGTTCAGCTCGCGCATCTTTTCCCGCGGCGTGGACGTGAACAGGTCATACTGGGACCTGTCCGGCAGCGCGTCACCCGAAGCCGCCCAGAGGGCCGCATGCAGCATCACGGTCACGCCGCCTGCGAGCGGGAACTTTAGGGAAATGGGCAAGCAAACTTTCATCGGCAGGAATACCCCATCTCCGACACCCTCAATGCGGGCCCTGTCTTGAGCCGAGAGCGGCACCGCATCGGATCGGGCCCCCGATCAAGTCCACGGTAGACGCCGTGGAAGCAGCGCAATAAACCTCCCGCGCACGCCATGAAACTCGGCTTCGTCTCCGCCATCCTGCCTGACCTTTCCCTCGACCAAGTTCTCGCCTTTGCGGCGCAGAATGGCTTCTCGTGTGTCGAGGCCATGTGCTGGCCCGTCGGCAAGGCCGAGCGGAAGTTCGCCGGCGTCACCCACGTCGAAGTCACCGCCTTCTCCGCGACCAAGGCCGACGACGTGAACGCGCTCTGTGCCCGACACGGCGTCAGTCTCACCGCGCTCGGTTACTACCCGAACCCGCTCGATCCCGATCCCGCCGTTGCCAAACGCGCCGTCGCCCATTTGAAGAAGGTCATTCTCGCCGCCGAGAAGCTCGGCCTGGATAACGTGAACACATTCGTCGGCCGTGACTGGACGAAGAGTGTGGACGCCAACTGGCCGCGCTTCCTCAAGACCTGGCGTCCGCTTGTCGCCTTCGCCGAGGACCACGGCATCCGCATCGGCATCGAGAACTGCCCGATGTCCTTCACCGCCGACGAATGGCCGGGCGGCAAAAACCTCTTCACCACGCCCGTGATCTGGCGTCGCGCCTTCATCGACATTCCGTCGAAGAACTTCGGCCTGAACTACGATCCATCGCATTTCGTGCTCCAGCACATGGACCCCGCCAGCCCGCTCCGCGAATTTCAGGACAAGCTGTTCCACGTCCACGCCAAGGACGTGAAGCTCCGCCGCGACCGGATCAACGACGTCGGCGTCTTCGCGCACCCGAACGAGTGGCACACCCCGCGCATCCCCGGCTACGGCGAGATGGACTGGGCGAAGTTCCTCAGCGCGCTCATGGACACGACCTGCCGCGGTCCCGTCTGCATCGAGGTCGAAGACCCGACCTTCGGTAAAACCCTCGCAGGCCGGCAGCAGGCGCTGAAGGTCGCAGGGAACGTGCTGCGGCCGTTCTTCCCTTGAAGAACACGCAACGACCTAAGCACCCGGACCCCATGAGTGAACCAACCGAAGAACAAGACGTTCCGCCGCCTGAACTGAAACTTGACCGGGACCTTTTCTTGGAATGGCGATCACCCCGTCGTGGGACGGCGAATCCCGAGTCCATGACGAATCCAGTCTGGACCGCGCTGGTCGAAACCAAACTGAGCGCATGGCAGGCCAACGAGAAGATGGATGGCCCCGACTCCATGAATGCCGGTCCTTGCTGGTGCTTCTCCCGGTTCGGACAATCGAAGACGGAACTGCCCGACGGCAGAGTGGTGTTCATCGCGGGTGAGCACGAAGATTCCTACGACGACGACTTCTTTATCTACAATGACGTGGTAATCCGGCACCCAAGCGGCCGGATTGAGATTCTGGGCTATCCTGAGCACTTGTTTCCGCCGACCGACTTCCATTCTGCGACGCTGGCCGATGATCGAATCGTTCTGATCGGCAGCCTAGGATACCCTGACCGTAGGGCTGCCGACTCAACTCAAGTCGCCTTGTTGGATCTGGCCGATTTCTCGGTCCGGCTCGTGTATCCGACCGGCGACAACCCTGGCCGGCTCCACGACCATCGGGCTGAACTGTCTGACGACAAGGGGTCCATCGCGATCAAGGGCGGAAAAAACGACCCCGGGCCAACGTTCCGTGCACTCATAGAAAACATCGACGAATGGCAACTCCACTTGGACGAATGGAGATGGGAACGGCTGACGAACCGAAAATGGCTGCGCTGGATGTTTCAGCGGGCGGACGGGAAACGGAATCGGCTGTTTGAGATTCGTCACCGAATTTCGTTCGAGAAACTGAGCATTCCTGGCGAAGCGCGTGGGTTGCTCGAAGGCCTCGCAAAGGATTACGAAGGGGAACCCAAGGCGGAGCTGGTTGAAGGCCTTTACGCGCCATCGTGCGAACACGCGACCATGCCACAAGTCCCGGAAGAATATGCGGTTTACCGGATCAAAGTGAACGGAACCGTCATCCGCTTCGTGGAAGAAGGCCACGCGGTTACAATGACTGTGGAAGGCGTCTTGGACCCTACGGTCGGCAGCGGGATCGCAATCGAACTTCAATCGAAACTGTCGGCGCTTGAGGGAACGCCCTACGAACTCCGACCATTGGAGACATGAACTGGCCGTTTGCTTCCACCTCACCCGGAGCCGAGTCAAAGTCAGGCTGATGACGCCAATGCCCACCGGTTTGACGGCCCCCGGGAGAGAGACGGTTTAGAACTCCCGCAGCAACTCCACCATCGCCCGGTCGATCTTGAGCCCGTCCTTTTCCTCGTAGCGGACGTCCTTCCGGTTGCTGTTCAACGGGCCGAAGTTGCCGCGTAGGTTCCACAGCGCCCAGCCCCAGCCGGCCTCCTGCCAGAGTTCGAGCATGTTGCGCATCCACGCCAGCGTGACGGCGTGCGGCGTGTGTTCAAAGGCGCCCCATTCGCCGACATGCACGCCGACACCCTTTGCTTCGAGCTCCTGCCACGGCCGGATGCGTTCGCGGCGCAGGCGTTCCTTGTCCCAGATCTGGTCGCCTTCCTTCAGCGGCCAGGTGGGTTCCGTCCACTGGTCGGAGCCTTTGACCCAGTTGGCCTTAAAGTGCGTGAGTTTGAACGGATCGTAGCCGCGCGTGCTCTGGGCGATGCCCAAGTCAATCAGCCCGGGCAGCGGTTCGCGACCCCACTTCAGTCCGTCGGCGATGATCAGGCGCTGCGGGTCCACCGCGCGGATGGCCTGCACGAAGGCGCGCACCACCCGCTCGTAGGTGGCGGCCGGGATGTCGGGCGGTTCGTTGAGCAGGTCAAAGCTGACCCGGGAATTCGGGATGCCCTGGTAGCGCTTGGCGAAGTGCGCCCAGTGAAAGGCCGCCGCGTCCAGCGCCCGCTGGTCCTTCCACAGGCTCAACGGTTCGTCCGGCGGGTTGACGCAGTAACCGGGCGCGCGGTGCAGGTTCAGGTTCACATGGACGCCGAACTTGCGTCCCAGCTCCACCGCCGCGTCCACCTGCTTCAGTTGCGCCTCGTCGAGCTTGAGCCATTCGGCCGGATCGCCCTTCGCCCAGCAGTGATACGACATCGGCAGACGCACGAAGTTGAAGCCCCAGTCCGCCAGCAGCGCGAAGTCGCTTTCCCGGAACGCCGGGCTCGGCCCGTCGCGTCGGGCGGTGAATTTCTCCAGCAGGTTGAAGCCCCGCCAGCGCGGCAGCTTCTTCGCGGAAGGTTCGGGCAATGTGGGGGAGGCGGCGGTGGCGGTGGCGGTTCCGACAGCATGGCCGGCACCGGCCAAGGCGACGGAGGCAACAAATTCGCGGCGATTCATGGACACAGTGCAGGTCGGACGCCGGGATCGCACAATCCATTCGCCCGTGATCGGAGGAGTGGTGTTCCTGGGGACGCTCCTACCCATCGCGTTCGGCCGTGAATTCGGATGGAGCGGCGGCTTTCCAGCCGCCGAAGCTGGGTGGCTGGAAAGCCACCCCTCCGGTCCGCCGCCAATGCATCACCCGAGCTGTTCCGAGGCGCATCAGACTTGAGGCCGGCCCCGTTGCCCATTGCGTCACCGGCTTCGCTCCTGACAGCTTGAAGCCCAGTGAAACTGGCAACGCGAACTGCTCGGCTCGCCAACACCTCGCCGCCGAACTTCTCCGCGAACGGATGAGGGCGCTGCTCAATCACCGGGCGCATCTCGGCGCCCTACGCCAATTGGGCGTCTGGCTCCTGCTCGTGACGCCGGTGGCCATGCTGGCAGGCTCGGCCAGCGCGCTGTTCCTGTGGGCGCTCGACCGCGTCACCGCCGTCCGCTTCGGACAGCCTTGGCTGCTCTTCCTCCTGCCGTTTGCGGGCGTGCTCATCACCTGGCTGTATCGGCGTTTCGGCGGCGTTTCCGAACGCGGCACCAATCTTCTGCTCGACGAAATCCACCACCCCGGCGGCGGCGTTCCCGGCCGCATGGCGCCGTTGATCCTTGTCACCACGCTGTTGACCCATCTGTTTGGCGGCTCCGCCGGGCGCGAAGGAACCGCCGTCCAGATGGGCGGCGGTCTGGCCGCGAGCTTCATGGATTGTTTTCGCGTCCACGAACGGCATCGCCGAATGCTCCTGATGGCGGGAGTGGCCGCCGGCTTCGGGTCGGTCTTCGGGACGCCGCTGGCCGGCGCCGTTTTTGCCATGGAAGTGCTGACGATCGGGCGAACCCGTTACGAGGCGCTGATTCCCTGCCTGCTTGCCGGATTGATCGGTGATCTGACCTGTTCCGCGTGGGGCATCCACCACACGCCCTACCACATCGCAGTCGCCTCCCCTTCGGCGCAGTTTGGTTTCGGCCATCTCGACCTGCTCCTGTTGGGCAAGGCGTTGGTCGCCGGCGTCGGCTTCGGCCTCGTCGCCCTGCTGTTCACCGATCTCACGCACGCGCTGCAAACCCAGTTCCGGCAGCGAGTCGCCCGGGCCTGGCTGCGGCCGGCGGTGGGCGGACTGCTCGTCCTCGGGTTGACCTACGCCGTCGGCACCCGTGCCTATCTCGGTCTGGGCGTCAGCAGCCCGAATCCGGACGACGTCACGATCCTGTCCAGCTTCCACCCGGACGGCGCGACCGCCTGGAGCTGGCTGTGGAAACTGCTTTTCACGGCCGTCACCCTGGGCTCCGGGTTCAAGGGCGGCGAAGTGACCCCGCTGTTCTTCATCGGCGCCGCGCTTGGCAACGGGTTCAGCCGCCTGCTCGGGGCGCCGGTAGACCTGTTCGCCGGCCTTGGGTTCGTCGCCGTGTTTGCGGGCGCGAGCAACACCCCGCTGGCCTGCACCCTGATGGGCATCGAACTGTTCGGCGCCGAACACGCGCCTTACCTCGCGGCGGCGTGCTTCCTGGCGTATCTGTTCAGCGGTCATTCCGGCATCTACGGCGCCCAGCGGGTGGCCATTCCCAAGCTGCTGGAACACGATGTGCCCGAGGGAATCACGCTCGCCGAATTGCGGCAGCAGCGGAACGACCGGGACGGTCCGGGCGCGTGACCGGGCAGACCCTAAAAACCGGGAGCGGAGATGAAAGGAGGCCCCGGGCCCTCCAACCCGGCCGCAAACCGGAGGCCACCGAGCTGCCATCTGGGGGATAAGTTTCCCAACGCATCGCTTGAAAGCGGTGCCTCCGTTCCTAAAGTGCGCGCCGCTTGAACAACGTCCGATGAGCGAATCCAACACTGCTTCGTCCCACCCCGGCGCCGCCGGTTCCTGGACCATCCCGTCCGCCCGCACGCTTTACAACGTGGACCGTTGGGGCGCCGGCTACTTCGACGTGAATGCGAACGGCCACGTGGTGGCCCGCCCGCTGCAAAACGGCGTCGAGGTGGAACTCAACGACATCGTCGAGGAAGCCCGCGCGCGCGGGCTGAAATTCCCCCTGCTGGTCCGGTTTCAGGACATCCTCCGCCACCGGGTGCAGGCCCTGAACGAGGCGTTCCGCGCCAGCATCGCGGAATGCAACTACAAGGGTGCCTACCGCGGCGTGTTCCCGATCAAGGTCAACCAGCTCCGCGAAGTGGTTGAGGAGATCCTCGAAGCCGGCCGGCCCTACAGCTTCGGACTCGAAGTCGGTTCCAAGCCGGAACTCTTCGCCGGCATGGCGCTCCAAAGCGAGCCGGGTTCGCTGATCATCTGCAACGGCTACAAGGACGCGCCGTTCATCAGGCTCGCCTTGCAGGGCATCCGCCTGGGCAAGAAGGTGATCATGGTGGTCGAGAAGCTCGAGGAGCTGAAACAGATCATCGCCGTGTCCAGGCAGGTCGGGGTCGAACCGATGATCGGCATCCGTGCGCGCCTGCTGAGCAAGGGCGCCGGCAAGTGGGCGGACAGCGGGGGCGAAAACGCGAAGTTCGGGCTCAGCACCACCGAACTGCTGGCCGCGACCGAATTGCTGAAGAGCGAGGGCCTGGTCGGCTCCTTCAAGCTGCTCCATTTCCACATCGGTTCGCAGGTCCCGGACATCCTGACGGTGAAGAAGGCGGTGCAGGAGGCCGCCCGGCTTTACGCCAAGCTGCACAAGATGGGCTTCCCGATGGAGTTCGTGGATGTGGGCGGCGGCCTGGGCGTGGACTACGACGGCTCCCGCAGCGCCTTTGATTCGTCGACCAACTACACGCTGCAGGAATACACGAATGACGTGGTCTATTACCTCGCCGACGTGTGCAGCCAGGAGGGCGTGCCGCATCCCGACATCGTGAGCGAATCCGGGCGCGCGCTGGTGGCGCACCATAGCGTGCTCCTCGTCGAGGTATTTGGGGCGATCGACAAGACGCCCCCGGAGCTCGACTTCCACTTCGCACCCGCCGGCGAAGGCGAACACCGGATCGTCAAGGAACTCATCTACATCCGCGACAACCTCGAGAAACTGAACAAGCTGGAGGCGTTCCACGACGCGCAGGAACGCCGCGACGACGCCCATCAGATGTTCACGCTCGGCGTGCTGGAACTGCCCGACAAGGCGAAGATCGAGACGCTCTATTGGGAAATCTCCGAGGCCGTGGTCGAAAATTTCCGGGGCCAGGCCTACATCCCGGACGAGATCCGCAAGCTCGAGGATTCCCTCGGCTTCCAATACCTCTGCAACTTCTCGGTCTTCCAGTCGCTGCTCGATCACTGGGCGCTCGGCCAGCTCTTTCCGATCATGCCGATTGACCGCCTCGACGAGCGGCCCACGCGAGAAGGCACCCTCGTGGACATCACCTGCGACTCCGACGGCTGCATCAACAAGTTCGTGGACCTGCGCGACGTCCGCGACACGCTCCCCCTCCATGAACTGCGGACCAACAGCCAGGGCCAGCAGGAGCCCTACCTGTTGGGCTTCTTCCTGATGGGCGCCTATCAGGACATCATGGGCGACCTGCACAACCTGTTCGGCCGGGTCAACGAGGTGCATGTGTTCCTCGAGCCTGACGAGGCCGACGGCTACTACGTCGAGGAAGTCATCGAGGGCAACACGATCAGCCAGTCCCTCGGTGCCGTGCAGTATGACGAGAACGAACTGAAGCGGCAGATGAAGGCGCAGGTCGATGCCGCCATCAAATCCGACCGCCTCAAGCCGAAGGAGGGCATGAGCCTGCTCGACGATTACGAAAAGGGCCTCAAGGATTACACCTACCTCTCGATCCACTGAATGAACCCGTTGCGCCAACAATTCCCGCTGGCCGGCGCGGCCCTGACCCTGATCCTGCCAATGCGGGCTGAGGAGGTTTCGCTCCCGGCGAATCTCGGCGGCACCACCCTCAGCGGCTACGTGGACACCTCAGCATCGGTTGGCTCGGGGGCCGCTGTGCCCGAACCCGGCATGCTGGCCTTGGCCGCGGTCGGAACTGCGGTCCTGCTGTTTTCCCGCCGTCGCTCCCGGCGGCGGGAATAGGCGGGCAGATCATGGCCGAACCTGGAGTCATCCCCGCCCTCGCCCGGGTCGTCCGTGGCCTCTCCGCCCTCTTTTGGGGTCTGCCGCTGGTCGTCTTGCTCGACACCAAGACCGCCCTCAACGATTCGTGGCAGACGTGGGGCCTGCTTCCCGTGTTGTTCGCCGCCGCCTTGCTGGTCTTCGGGCTTTTCGAGCTCCGCCAGTTCCAGCCCAACGAACGCATTTGGATCTC
This sequence comes from Verrucomicrobiota bacterium, assembly GCA_043755815.1. GTDB lineage: Bacteria > Verrucomicrobiota > Verrucomicrobiia > Limisphaerales > UBA9464 > CAIWAH01. Next base: position 7,960 of record JAYUSF010000033.1, on the reverse strand, counting down.
CGCCGTCGAACGCGCCCAGGTGCTGAGCCTCATGCTGCTCGCGCTCGCTCCCGTCACGTTTTGGTGGAACCGGCTGCCCGCCGAGCCGTTCTTCCTTGGCGGCATCGTCATACTGCTGTTCGCCGCGCTCACGTTCCTGCTCGCGCTCAACCACGTTCTCCTCCGGCTGTCCGCGATGTTGCCGGATGAAACGTTGCGCTCGGAGACCCGCTTCTTCGTCCGCTGGAATCGCCTGTTCCTGGTGCTGCTGGGACTGCTGCTGGGCACCTACTTCATCCTGGTGCGCACGCCGGTCCTGCCGGACTTTCTCATCCCGATCGTCATGGTCTTTGATCTCGTAAAGTCGTGGGTGATCCTGCTGCTCGCCCTCGTGCCCCTTTCGCTGACGATGACCCTCCTGTGGAAGACGAAGGAAGTGATCCTGGTCAGCGTGTTCCGGCCGGGAGACCCGCCGGCGTGAAGCCGGGCCACGAACCGTCTCGCGTCATGGCTCCTTGAACCAGTCCGCGAGCGGGTTTTCGGCCGGCAACGCGAACGTCCGTTTGAGCCAGTCGGTCTGCTGAAGGTTCCACGCCGCCCGGGCGTCTTCATCGGGGAGCAAATGACCCACGACCTGTTCTTGCCTGCGTCGCAACTCCAGCAACGCAGCCTGCCTCTGTTCACGGGAAAGCGCAGCGTCACCAGAAAGCGCGGCGGCTTGCTCCTGGAACGTGCGCCGGGTCTGCCAGAGCGAACCGGCGACCTCGGTCTCCAAACCAGTCCGTCGCGTCAGCAGGACCAACTGCTGATAGTTGCGATCCTGGGCTCGCTTATATTCCTCGAACCGCTCCGGCCCCAGGAGCTTTTCCAGCGCCGCCTGCTCCAGCGCCGCTTCCGTCGGATTGATCGCCATCGGCTGGTTGCGCGACCCCGTGGCGCGGTCCCGAATCCGGACCATCTCCGCCAACTCCGTCTCGGTGAGTTGGACACCTTCCACCGTGCGCGCCCACATGCTGTTGGGTGAGGACCGAACCTTGAACTCAGCCAGTTCTTCCGGAGTCAGGATGCGGGCCACCTCCGCCTCGCGGTTGGACGCTGCCTGTTCGATCAGTTGGGCGACCAACTTGCCGTCCGGCTGGGTGGCGTGCGCCTCCGCGACGAGCGCTTCATAATTTTGCTCCGCCGCCGTCACCTGTTGCCGCCTGTCCGGATCAAGAAATGCAAGGCGCTCGTCCGGATGCCTGCCGGTCTCTCGCGGTTCGGCCGGCACCCATCCAGACGGAAAGAGCCGCTCCAGGACCGACCGGCGCTCGCCGTCCAGGGCGGCAAACTGCTTCTCAACCCTCTCCATTCGGTCCTTGGCAGGCGGACAAATGAATTCCCAAAACTGGGCCGAAATGGGTGCGATCAAATCGCGCCCTCGCCGATGGAAGCTACGGTCGACCAAGGGCTGGATGATCTCCCGCACGGTGTTGCGCGGGCAGCCGCAGGCGAGCAACTCATCGCGGTAGCGGGTCCAATCGCCGACGGAAAAACGGGACCACTGGATCGGCTGTCGGCCAAATGGCTCCAACGACGGATCTCCAAGTTGGGACCGGTCCACGGCAGCGACGGGGTTGCCCGGCCGCGCGCCGGCATTCTCGCTTCTAGCCGCCCCGTCTTGCCGAGGCCCGCTCATCGGGCGCAGTTGCCAGCCCAGCGCCAGCACGAGCAGCGCGTTTGCCGTCAGCGACACCAGAAGCAGGTCAGGACGTTTCATGGCGGATCCCAGCCTCTAAACGCCGCCAGCTGGATCCAGTTCCTGAGTGAATCACCGCGTTCTTTTTCAGGCACCCGGGCCAGCGCCGATTGCAGCCGGGCCAGCGTTTGCCGGCGCGCCTCGGCAAACCCGAAACGGACTCCTTCGGGATCATCGCGCCATTGTTCCTTCAGGGCGGCGACCTGCTGCCGAAATTGCTCCAACTCAGCGAACACGACGCGTGGAGTTTCCGCAGGCAAAGAGTGCGCCTGAACCCAGTTCGCCGTGGTCGAAAAGGAAGGGTTCTCCCGGAAATGGGATTCCTCCTCCCGCGCCACCCCGAGCACTTCACGCGCGTCCGCCCGAACTTCCTCTTCGCTCCGCTTGGGCGGGCGCTCCCGTCCCGACGCCGATTCCAACAGTTCCGACAGACCCAACAGATGCAGGGCATCATTCTCACCGGCCACGAAGCTGCGCCGGATCAGCTCCCGAAATTCCCCGGGCGTGAGGGCGATCGCCGCCGCCGGGACTGATCCGGCGTCCCCCCGCTCAAACACCGCCGCCACTCGCAGACAGATTTCCTCGAATTCCGAACTGCCGATCTCCGCCAGAATTCGGGCTCGGATCCGTTCGGCCTCGGCAGTGACGAGCCACACGTCGGACGGCAGGCAGACCCCTTCGGTGCGGCTTCGCCAATGGCGAGTGAAGCGGTCAACCTCACCGACCAGAGCCATTAGCGCCCGTTGCTTCTCGCCGGGCAGAAAACCGGCGATCAAGCCGACAATCCGATCGCCTTCAGCTTCTTCAAATTCTTTGAGCCACGGCCGTCCGCAGGCCAGTTCGGCGGCCAGCGCATCCCGTTCCGCTTCCAAAGCCTCCACCCGTTCCTGCACCTGCCGCCGGTGGGCCCAACGTTCCTGGCCCGAGAGCCAGAAGTTGGGGTGGTGGTCCGCGCCGGCGATTCGTGCCGCGTAGGCCCGCTGAATCGCCGGGTAAACGAGGTCACAGAAGGTCTCCTCCGGGCAGTCCGCCCGGCGCAAGTTGGCGGCGAACTCCCTCGGATCATCGGATGCAAGCAGGGCCCACGGCGCAAGTGGTGAACGGCGTTGCCCTTCGCGTCGGGGCGCGGTGGCCCCGCCCGTCAGGGTCGCGGGCCGCACGGAAACCCTCGCCGCGTTTTTGGCGTCGCCCGGTTCACCCGACGTGGTCTGGCTTGGTCGCAGCCGAATGACCACGAGTCCGATCCAGAGCGTCAGCAGCAGCACATTGAGCAATCCGCTTACCCAAACAGCGCGACGTCGGTCGGCAGTTTCTGGAGCAAGGGACGCTGGCATGCACGAATCGGTGACGTTTCTCTCGAGCCTTGGCAAGGACGATGCCGGACGGGCCGGACAACGACTCAGGCACTCAATCGTTTCCGAAATTCGCGACAGGCCCCGGCGATGTCGGAAGCGTTCAGGATGGCCGAGACGACGCAGATCCGGGTTGCACCCGCCGCCAGCACGGAATCCAGATTGGCGAGATGGATTCCGCCAATCGCGAACCACGGAACCGGCAGGTTCGCCGCCGCCCAGCGCACGTAGTCGAGCGTCACGGCGGCCCTACCGGGCTTGGTGCCGGTCGGAAACACGGGCCCCACCGCCACGTAGTCGGCACCGGCGGCAACCGCCCGCAACGCCTGTTCCGGTGCGTGCGAGCTCAACCCAATTTCACAGTCCTCCGGCCGCCCGGTCAGTTGGCTGACGTGCGTGAAACCCGCATCGAAAAAATCCTCCTGCCCGAGGTGGCACACGTCAGCCCGCACCGCGCCCGCGATGTCGAGGTGGTCGTTGATGACGAAACGGACGCCACGCCGCCGGACCACCGGCGCGACCGCTTCGGCCATGCGCAGCACTTCGTCGGGTGGCAGCCCTTTCGCCCGGAGCTGGATGAGGTCCGAACCGCCGTCACAGAGTTGGCGCGCCAATTCCGCCGGGTCACGGCCGGCGAGGTAGGCGGTGTCCACAAACGTGTAGAGGCGGCAGTCGGCGAGCGGCTTCAACGGTAGGGGTGGAAGTAGGTGTCGTCGTTGGCGGCGTTCTGGATGCGCAGCACCTCGCGGTTGCGGAGGCTCTCGACGTGCGAGTCCACAAACGTGAAGTTGACGCGGCCGTTGTGCATCACAAAGACGCCCTGCGCCGCGGTGCCACCCGGATGAAAAGCGGGATTGCGCATCGTCTTGGGATCTTCGTTCACGAAAAAGACCTTCTGGGACGGATTGCGCACGTTGGACAGGCGCACCCCGGCGGCACCAATGCCCAGTTCGCGATCCGGATCAAACCAGCCGTTCATGCTGAAGTTCACCCGCTCGGCCGCGCCCAGTTTGCCGGAACTCGGGCAGCGATAGACCGGAAAGGAGTTGGTGAACCGTTCGGAATACGGCAACCGGGGGCGGTTCATCACGTAAGGAAAGATGGAACCGGCTTCGGCATGGAAGCCAAAGCTCGGCGACGACCAACTGCGGGGATTGGCGATGTCGGTGACGGGTTGACCGCCAAACACCCAGTCCGGCGCGGCATTCCGGTCTTCACCGCCCGGCCAAGGCAGGGTGTCCCGGGAATCGTCCGCGTAGAGCAGGGCTCCCAGCGTGATCTGGCGCAGGTTGCTTTTGCATACGGTTGAGCGCCCGGATTCCTTGGCCCGGCTGACCACCGGCAGAAGCAGCCCGGCCAGAATGGCAATGATCGCGATGACCACGAGGAGCTCGATCAGGGTGAAGCCCCGGGTAGGATCTGGTGAATGCAGAATTCCCGACGGCACTCCGCGCCACCGAAGCTGAGGCGCACCGCTCAGCCAACGGGCGGCGCTCGTGGTATTGAAGGCGGAGTTCATCGGATTGAACCCGCGGTGCCCGGACGGCCGGGCGCCGAATCGGACTACTTCAACTGCGTGGCATGGTCGCGCAGCCACTGGTGGTCTTTCTTGCTGATCTCCTGCATGCCGCCGCCGTGGTCGTGCCAGGGACCGGTTTCGGGTTCCCTGCGTTTGGTAAAGCGGCCGTCCACCCAGCGGTGGGAATCCGAATGACCGTCGAGATAGGCGAAGTTGGAGCCCTGACCGTGGACATCGTTGGGCACATGGTAAATGCCCGCGCCGGTCATCATGATGCCGAAGAAGGGCCGGCAGACGCTGAACGGGTGCATGTCCACGAACGTGTAGATTTCGGAGGGGGCGGAAGCGTCGCTCATCTTCTTGAAAACCCGGAAGCGGGACGCGGGGTCGCCCTGGAAGTTGTAAGCGGCGCCGCTCCAGCCGACCCAGGAATTGAGGGCGTAGGTCCGGGAGGGCGAGACCTTGCGTTGGGAGCCGACCTCGGGGGTGACCTTACGGGTTTCGCCGGGGCAATCGAACGTCCCCTTGACGCCGAGATAGGGGGCGATCAGCGACACGCGGGGCGACGTGAGGAAGCGGCTCGCGTTGGCCTCGACCAACTGGCTTTGCTCGCGGCCTTCCACCCAGATTTTCGCCACGAAGTTTGCCGGCTGCGGATTGCCGGCGGCATCGAACGACAGCCCGGTCTCGCCGGCGCCGTTGGGGATGACCGCGTCGGCGAAGTCAGTGGAGTAGGTGATCGCCGCCAGCATGAGCTGCTTGGTGTTGTTCAGGCACGCGATGCCCGTCGCCTTGGACTTCGCCTTGCTGAGCGCCGGCAGGAGCATCCCGGCCAGGATGGCGATGATCGCAATCACCACCAGCAGTTCGATGAGGGTGAATCCGCGGCTGCGGGATGGGCGATTTATATGATTCATGCTCTGGAGAACGGCGCACTGTATGACCGTCACCGCTCACTGCAAGTCCGCAAGTTGGGCTTCCAGTTCGGCTTGGGGACCTTCGTGGTGCTGGGCAATGGCCAAATCCAGCGCCCGCTCGAACGCCTTGCGGGCACCTTCGCGGTCACCGGCGGCCAAATCACATTTCCCCAGCAGGATCTGCACGACCATCCAGTCGGGTTTCCGGGCGAGCGCCTTCGCCAAGTGTTCGCGGGCTTCGGTGAATTCGCCCCGGTCAAACAGGGCTTTGCCCAGACTGAACCGCCCGAGTTCGTTCTCGGGAAACTGTTGGACGGTCTGACGTTGGCGGGTGAGGGGATCGTTCATGGTGGATCGGCGGTTAGGATTGGAAGCGAAGGCGAATTGCAAATCGGCGTCAACGGACGGGAAACTGGTCGGTCTCGGCCGATGTCGGTCGCGTCCAGTCTGGCGGGGAATCACTCCGTTCAAATCCAGGATTATCAATGCGCATCGGGGCTACCTATTCGTCCGGCGGAGAGTCGACCGCGTCCTTTCGGCCGCTGAGCCGGGTCCGGATCAGTTCCAGGAAATCGTGGGCCTGCGGCAGTTTCAACCAGAGTGCGAGACCGAAATAGACCAGCGTCGCCGCGCCGATCGCCCCGAAGACGGTCAGCGTTTTGGCCAGGAGCGTCGTCGAACCCAGGTTGCGGCTGATCGTCCAGGCAGTGGTCCAGGCCAGCGCACCCGCCACCACGGCCGCTGCGGCCACGGCGGCGAAATTTCCCGCCAGATCGCGGAGGCTGAGTTTCGGCAGCGCCTTCTTCAGCGCGAACGCGAGCAGGCCGGAATTGATCATCGCGCTCAGGGTATTCGCGAGCCCCATCCCGCCCTGTTTGAAAAGCGGGATCAGGAACAGGGCGAGCAACAGGTTGAAGCCGAGGCAAAACATGCCGATCCGCATCGGCGTCTTGGTGTCGCCCAGCGCGTAGAAGGCCCGGGCGATGAGGTTGTTGACCGAGAACGCGACCAAGCCCGGCGCCAGGTTCAGCAGCGCCAGGGTCGCCCGCTCCGTGGATTCGGGGGTAAACTCTCCCCGCTCGAACAGCAGGCGGATCATGGGCCGGGCCAGGGTCAGCAAGAGCACCGTGGCGAGTCCGTTGATGAAGACCACCTGCAACAAGCCCTCCCGAAACACCTGCCGGAATTCCGGCATCTTCTTCGCCGCCGCGAGCGAGCTGAGTTCGGTCAGGAGGAACGTCGCCAGCGAGATGCCGACAATGCCCTGGGGCAGCTCCATCAGCCGCACCGCGTAGTTGAACGACGCCACGGCGGTGTCCGTGACGCGATACGCGATCGCCTGGGTGATCACCACGTTGATCTGGTAAGCCGCCACACCGATGACGGCCGGTGCCATCCGCCGGCTGACCAGTCGAACGGTCGGATCGCGCAGCGGATTCACCCATCGGAAGCGGAAACCTTCCTTCACCAGCGCCGGCCACTGGAAGGCCGCCTGCACAAATCCGGCGATCACGAGACCGACCGCGAGACCGAAGATCTGGCGTTCCTTCGTCAGCCCAAAGCGCGGCGCGAGCCAGAACACCGACCCGATCATCACGAGATTGAGCGTCGCCGCCCCCAAGGCCGGCATGAAAAAATGGCCGCGGGCGTTCAGCATGCCGATGAACACGGCCGCCAGGCAGACGAAGCCCAGGTAGGGGAACATCACAAACAACAACCGCGCGACGAGTTCCTGCCGGGCCTCCAACGGGTAAAAAAGCACCGCGAGCGCGAGGCCCGCCATGCCCAGCGTCACCACCAACGTGCACACCGCCACGAGCGCACAGATGACCGCATTGGCCGCCTTCCAGGTAGCGGCCTCGCCTTCGTTGGCTTCCTTGTCCTTGAAGATGGGGATGAATGCCGCGGTCAGCGCCCCCTCACCCAGCAGGCGGCGGAACAGGTTCGGAATCGTCAGCGCAAGGGTGAAGGCACTGGCGACGGCCTTGTCGCCCATGAAGTGCGCATAAACCGACTCGCGCAAAAAGCCCAGCACCCGGCTGATCAAAGTCGCCGCGCCGGCCGCACTGGAGGAACGCAGGAGTCGAGACATGTGGCGCGGCGGACCTTCCGGGAAAACAGGGCGCGAGGCCAATTCCGAATGACCGGAGATCAATCTCCACATGCTTTCACTCAACCCAGTCACCATCGGAAAGCGCGATCGGCCAAATGCGGATTGGGCATTGGTCCAATCCAAGCGGCGTTATATCCTCGTCCGCGTGTCGAATCCGGCCCCCGCCCCCAACTGGCTTCCCGGTTTGGACGCGCTGCGCGCGTTTTCCATCCTCTGGGTGGTGTGGTTTCATCTGGAGGCGCGGGACCAAATGCTTGGCGACGGCATCCTCAGGAACCTGGTCATGCGCGGGGTCACCGGGGTCACGGTGTTTTTCGTCATCAGCGGATTCCTGATCACCAC
>JAYUSF010000032.1:0-7954 GCA_043755815.1 Verrucomicrobiota bacterium | reverse complement strand
ACGCCGCCGCTGCCGGGCCTGCAGGCCCCGCAGCGGCCCCATCCTCCCGCCAGGCTCTCGCCCCGCAAGGATGATGGAAAGCAACATACAAGGGGGTGGCTCACCTCTGCGGCGCCTCCTCTCCCCGGCCCTCTCCTCCGCTCCGCGCGGAAGAGAGGGAGTCCGCCCGACCGGTTTCTAGGAGGCGGTGTTCACATGCGCCCGCTCAATGCCCGTGGGCCTCGTGTTCCTTGATGTATTCCTGCTTGAGGCCGAGTTTTTCCGGGGCGTGCAGGACGAGCATCTTCATCCGGACGTCGGCGGGGATGCCGGCGGGTGTGAGCTTGGACACAACGACCATCAGGCCGATGGCCAGTGGCACGGTCCAGATGGCGGGCTGTTCGCACAGGATGCGGAGCAGGGGATGGGCGGCCCAGAAATCGCCGAGGGCGATCCACTTAAGGTCGCTGAAGTTCGTGAGCGTCACCGCGGCGAGCGCGCACACGCCGCCGGTCAACATGCCGGCCGCGGCGCCGCGCATGGTCATGCCGCGCCACCACACGCTCATGAAGAGCAGCGGGAAGTAGCTGGCCGCTGCGATGGCGAACGCCTGGCCGACCATGAAGTTGATCTGGAGCGGCTCGACGAAGCTGCCGAGCACGACCGCCACGGTGCCCACTGCGACGGCGCAGAACTTGAACATGCGCATCCGCTCGGCGGGAGTTGAGTTGGGCCGCAGCATCCGGCCGTAAACGTCGTGGGCCAGCGCGCCGGTCATGGAGACGAGCAGGCCGCTGAACGTGCTCATGAACGCCGCAAACGCCCCGGCGCAGGTGATGCCGCTGAGGATGCTGCCCCATGGGATTCCTCCCGAGGCGCCGGTAGCAGGCGTTGTGGAAGACGGGAAAACAGGTGTGGAGGAAGACGGGAGGGAACCAGTTCCGCCCGTTTTCGCGTCTTCCTGTTTTCCTGCCTTCCAAATTCCTCCGTCCTTTGAGTCCAACACCTTTGGCAACTCCAGCACCACCTTGTCCGTGCCCTTCGCGCCGGTGCCTTCGTAGAGCGAGGGCATGAGGTTGCGGCCCATGACGCCGAAGACGGGCGGGAACACGTAGAAGATGCCGATCAGGATCATCACCCACATGGTGGTGCGCTTGGCGGCGACGCCGTCGGGGTTGGTGTAGAAGCGCACGAGGATGTGCGGCAGCCCGGCCGTGCCGCAGACCAGCGCGATGATGAGGGAATAGGTGTAGAGCAGGGCGTAGGGCTTGGGATCAACGGGCGTGAGGACGGCGTCCTTGGTAGGAAAGGCTTTGAATGTTCCCTCCGCTTCCTGGACCAGCGTGATGCCAGCGTTGGCCAATGCCTTTTCGAGGTCATCTGGCCGGTAGGTGTAGGTAGGGATGGCGCCGACCGCGTTGGTCCCGATTGCGGCCAGAGCGGTCAGTTCCCGGTCTCGGATGCTCTCCGCGATTTCCAGCCGGAGTTCACGGTTTGGTCCCAATTGACGAGCCTTTTCCGGAACCAACATCTGCAGAGCCTTCCGGACATTAGCCGGTCCCGCTATGGAGAAAACGCGGGTAACGGGCTGTCCCAGAACCTTCGCGGCTTGGGTTTCGGCGGCCTCCTTCAAGGATACGCCCCGGGCATTGAGCGGTTCGGCAATCATCTTGCCGTCGTAGCGCACATTGGGCTTCGCCGCCTTGGCCGCCTTGGTGGTCAACGGGCCGAAGGGGTTGAGCCAAGTCGCGTCGGCTGGAGCTTTGGCAGGCAACGGCTGTCGTTTGATTTCCAAATCGTCATCGGGGGTTACAGCCTCTTTGTCCTTGATGATCCACGGCTTCAGCTCTTTTGACGGGGAATTGTTGATGACAATCCGAATGTCGGAGTTCTCGCGAATGTGTGCCGGATAACTCCCGTAGACGGCCATCAGCACGAAGATGGGCACCGAGATGGCGAACATCTTCGCCCAATACTGGAAGGCCTGCACGAGCGTGATGCCCTTCATGCCGCCCAGCGCGACGTTGAGCGTGATGACCGCGCCGACCAGCACCACGCCCACCCAATACGGCAGGCCCGGGAAGATGTAGGCCAGGGTGGTGCCCGCGCCCTTCATCTGCGGCATGGTGTAGAAGAAGCCGATGAACAGGACGAAGATCACCGCGATCTTGCGGAACACCGGCGAGTCGTAGCGGCCCTCGGCAAAGTCGGGGATCGTGTAGGCGCCGAAGCGGCGGAGCGGTCCGGCGATGAACAGCAGCAGGAAGAGGTAACCGCAGGCGTAACAGACGGGATACCACAGCGCGTCGTAGCCGCTGGACATGACCATGCCGGCCACGCCCATGAACGAGGCGGCGGAGAGGTATTCGCCGGAGATGGCCGAGGCGTTCCACCCCACCGAGACGCTCCGCCCGGCGACGAAGAAGTCGGACGCGGACTTGGAGGTCTTGGCCGAGCGGAAGCCCATCCAGATCGTGACCGCGACGGTGACGAGCGAGAAGGCGAGGATCCAAGGGTCGAAGAGAGCGAGCATGGCAGCGGGAGTTGGAAAACGGGAAAACAGGGAGGCAAGAAGACAGGAGCTGTCGTCAGTCGGATTTGGAGCGTAGAACCCATTTCTCGGGTGCGTTGCCCATTTTGGTCAGCTTGCCGAGGATTTGGTTGTAGAGGCGGTGGAGTTCGCGGGCACGGGTGGCGCTGACGTATTCGCAGTCGAACGCGTGTTGGAGCCACACTTGGGTTTCGGCCGCCTCACCCTCAGCGTCGTTCAGCTTGTTGACGAAGACCGCCTCGTATTTGCGCCGACGCCAGGCTTCGGCGAGTTGGGCGGAAATGCTGCGGGAGGAACGGCGGATTTGGTCCGTAAGCGAGTAGAGTTCTTCCTTGGGGAAAGTCTTCGTCAGTTGAAACACCTCGCGCGACGCCCTCATGGCCAATTGGTAAACTTCCAACTGCCAGTGGTGCTGTATACGCGTTGGCGTGCCATTTCCTGTTTTCATGTTTTCCCCCTTTCCTGTTTTCCAGATTCGCTCCGCTCACCTGCCTGCTTTCCCACTTTCGGCCTTCGCCTCCGCGACCTCCGCGTCCTCCAAGGCGATGGAACGGCGGATGAAGAGGAAGGAGATGATCCAGACGAAGGGGAAGAACAGCACGCCGAGCAGCAGCCACGTGAGCGTGAAGCCGCCCACGCGCACGGCCATCGCCTCGGGGAAGAAGTAGTTCAGCAGCGGCATGCCGAGCAGGGCGATCAGGAACGCCGCGGCGCACGCCACCGACAGGCGCAACTGACGCCGCATGAGCGTGTGCAGGAACGATTCGCTATGGATATAGTCCGTCGGCTTCGGCTCCGGGGAAGTCATGGGCGGAGGGTGTAGCGGAAGCGGGTGAGAAGCTCAAAGTTCAAAGCGGTGCAAAGGCGGGCCGAAACGTCCCCGACACCCCTCCCGGAAACGAGCAGGCGTAGCTTCACGGTCACCGCATTCTGGGTTCGGCTTGCGAAGCACCGCGAACGTCCGAACCTCGCGCCATGTTTCCTCACGTCGCGCTGGCGGAAAACGTCCCGTGGCAACCCGGCCCCTATCCGGGTGTCGAGTTGTCCGTGCTGCATCGCAATCCCGAGACCGGTGGCGTGACGGTGCTGCGAAAATTCCATGCGGGAGTCACCGTGCCGGCCCACACGCACCCCCTCGCCAACGAGACGGTTTACGTGCTCCAGGGCGAATGGATCGAGGACGACGTCGCCTACGAACCGGGCACGTGTTTCTTCGCCCCCAAGGGCGTCCGACACGGTCCGCACGTCGCCCGGGTCGAAGTGATCAGCTTCACCGTGTTTGACGGTCCGCTGACGGTGGCGTGAGTCCCAGCCAACCGCGCACGGCGGCGACGGATGCCGCGCTGCCGGTGGTGAGCACCACATGGTCGGCGCCGTCCACGACGTCGCCTCCCTGCCAGCCAGGGCAGTTTTCTTTCAACCAAGGCCGAACCCAAGGCCAGGGAACCACCGGATCCCATCGCCCGGTCAGTTGCCAGACGGGAAGGGTTGCCCGGCTGGCGACTTCGAGCAGGTCGGAGGTCTCGATCAGGCGCAGACGATGAAGCATGGCAGCCTGATCGGTGGGTTGCCGGCGACGCGCGACGAATTCGGGCAGGGCGGCCAGAACTTCCGGCGCATGGCGGTAAGCGAACCGCGCCCAAAGCGGATAGACACGGAAGAATGCGTCCAGCATCGCGGCGGGAAGGCTGCTCAGCACCCAGCGGGTCGTCGTGACCGCCCACGGCCAAGGATGCCGCACGAAGCCGCCGGCGAGGATCAGGCCACGAACGGGCAAGGTCGTTTCCGGTGCGGACTGCATCTGTGCGAGCATGGCCCATGAGACCTGAGAGCCGAAGGATTCCGCCAGCAGCCAGACCGGTTGGTCGGTCAGCGACCGGAGCTGTGACCAGACGCCCGCGGCAAGATTCTGGAGAGTGATTCCGTTCGAAGCGGGATAGGTGAATGACAGCAACCGAATGTCGTCGCCCAAACGAGCCCGGAAGGAACCCAACAGGGTCGGGTCCCCATGAACTCCGGGCAGATAGACGAGGACCGGTCCGGCCGAATCGCCTTGGATGGAGGCGGAGGGCAACGGAAGGAGCGGTTCGTCCGGCGTTTTCACGGCTGCTGTTTCGGCGCCGGGGCCACGCGAGCGAGCACAGTGGCCAGCAGGAGCACCGGCCATTGCCATACTGGGATGAAGATAAACGCGAGCGAATCCACCGCGTTGGGCACCTTGGGCACGAAGCCGGCGAAGTGTCCCAGCACCCCGAACAGCGTCGCCAGCGTGACGAAGCCGACCGCGGCGATTTGAGTCGCCGTTCTCCGGGCCAGGTGGGCGGCCACCGGCGCCAGCACGAAGGGTAACGCGCCCCAGATGGCCATCATCATGAACGCGGCACCGGAAACGTCCCGCGGACCACCGCCGCGCACCAGGGCGACAACGGGAGTGGCCGCGCCGACGACCGCCAAGACCGTGCACATTCTGCGAACGTGGGCGGAACCGCTGGCCGCTGGCGCCGGCGAAGAGGAATCGGGCGGTGAAGGCGGACTCATTGCCGGCCAAGGTGGAGCCGGTTCAGGCGCGGCGCCAGCAGGGTTTCCGTGCGGGCGAACACCGCGGGTGGCACGCCGAGCGCCTGCTTGAGTTGCACGTCGCGGTCCCAGGGATTGGTCAGGTCGGCAAGCCGGCTCATCTGCCCCCGGGTGAGGTTCAGGCCGAAGAGCCAGGGCGAGACGAGCGCGGTGTTGATCAGCGGAAAGTCGGAGCCGTAGCACAGCCGGCCTTCGAACTCCGGTCGGGTCAGGGCTTCCTTGAGGTAACCGAGCTTGTTCGCCTGGGTGAGCGAGGAGACTTCCGAATACAGGTTGGGGAACTCGGCCATCACCCGGGCGAGCCGATCGGTGTCGCGTTCGCCACCATTCTCGCCCGTCGAAGCGATGTGGGCGGCGATGACGGTCACGCCGAGCCGCAGCGGCAGTCGCAGTCGCTCGGGATCGGCCAGACGGTCGTCGGCGTGGGTGAACGAGCGTTCCTGGCCGGCGTGGGTGAGCAGGGGAAGCTGATGGAACCTGAGCCGCTCGTAGAACGGGATGAGCCGTTCGTCGGCCGGATCAATGTGCATGATGCTGGGAATCCATTTCACCAGCACGGCGCCGTTCGTGGCGCACCAGTCGAGGCGGGCGAGGGCGTCCTTGCGGTAGGGATTCACCGACGCGCCGAAGAGGAGATTGGTGTGCCGGGCGACTTCGCGGGCGACGAAGTCGTTGGGCACATGAATCTCGGTGCCGGCGCGGTCCAGTTCGCCAGCGGCGTTGACCGCCCCGTCCATCGCCAGCACGACGGCGTGGGTGACGTTGGAACTGCCCGCGACGTGTGCAGCGATCCGGTCGAAGAGCAGCGCGTCGCCCTTCGCGGCGAGTTCCTCGCGGGTCGTGCCGAACGCCTTCAGGTAGATGCCGAACTTCCAACTCTGCTCCAGTTCCCTGGAAATGAAGCAGCCGCTCCCGTCCGCACCGATACCCGCGGTGTGAACGTGCAGATCAATAACCGGCGGCCGAGGAAGGGGCTTAGGCGGGCGATAGGGGCCGGAGTGGAACAAGACACAGCCGGCGACGAGGCCGAGGACCGCCAACGCCGCGGCCCCCAGTAGCCGGCCGGACAGCCGGCGTAAGCGGGGTAGCCGCCGAGGTGACGAGGCGGATGGCGCAGGCATGTCTTTTGGAGAATCCGCCTCCTGACCTCGGCGGCTACTGTGCGGGGTGTTCATCCAAGTGAAGAGGTGGCGAGTCGCGATCGTTGGCGGAAGCGCCACGCGGCGAAACCGACCAGCACCAGGGAAGCAAAGTGGTAGCCCGAAAGCCCGAGCGCGATCCGCGGCGTGTCCCGCCAGAACTCATGCGCGAAACGGAACGCGCCGTAGCCGATCAGGTAGAGGTGGAAGTGCTGGCCGGGCAGGAGGCGATGCGCGCGGAGCACGGCAAACGCGGCGAGAGCGGTTACGTTGAACGCGATTTCAGCCGGCACGGCTGGCCAGCGCGGATGTCCGTGCCGGTCGGCCAAGGTCCACCACGCTGGCTGTTCACAGACGGCGCCGAGGCAGCAGCCCTGGAGCAGGCAACCGACGCGCCCGAGGATGATTCCCAGCGGAACGATACCGGCGAACAGGTCACCCGTTGCCTGCGGATACGTCACAATACGCTTCACCCACTCCACACCGGCATAACCGCCGACGAGCGCACCCAGAACGGTTTTGCCGGTGGCCCAGCGGAGCCATTGGTCGTCCCGGCCGTAGTCGAGCCAGCCTTCCGCCAGCAGGTAAAACAGCTTGGCCCCGATGACGGAGCCCAGCAGACCGCCGAGGTAGATCGGTAGCAGCCGCGAATCGCGCCGGGCGAGGCGATACCAGAGAAACAGGCTCACGCCGATGCCGGCGAGCATGAGCCAGCGGTAGGGGGAATCGTTCATCGGCCAAACGCGCAGGAGGCAAAGGCCAAGCCCAGCATCAAAACGTATAGACCCACCAACACGAGGAGAACGACTCCGACGAGCTTTAGGCCGACCAGGAAGGCAGCGTAGATGATTCCCAGGACTCGCTTGGGTCCTGTGGTTCCAGCATCGGGATCAGATGCCTGGGCCGGGCTGACGTGAGTTATTGTTCCCAGCACTCGGCCACAGTCTGCGCAGGCGTTTGTGGTCGCGTCCTCGGATCGATTGACCGATCCGCAGTTCGGGCAGATCAAACCGTCTGACTTGGGCTCACTCATCGGGGTTCACCGTTGGGGTTGACCGTCAGGGTTCGTTTCCTGAAATCTTGATTCAGCGTTCAAACACCTTGAACGAATGCGAGGCGTAACTCGGGCAGGCCGATGGTTTGGCGGCGGGAAAGGCGCCACAGTGGGTGCAAACCACTCGAGACAGCGGTGCAGCCCGCTGAAACGAGTGGGACGCCCAACCGGGACAGGCAGTGGGGGTTCCGGGGATCACCCCGCACCGTTCGCAATAGATCACCGATCCGGAGTCGGACGGGGGCGTGCCGTTGGCGGCTTGGGTTTCGGGAGTTCGCCGGCAGGCCGAGGCAAGCAGGCAGGACGCGAGGAGGAAAAAGGCGAACGAGAGTCTCATCGAGATTTAGGGACGGCCTTGGGTTTCGGTTGGAACGACGTCAGAAAAACCTGAATAATATCGGCAGAACGAATCCAGCTTTCCGTCCGGCCGGATGACGTGGGTGCAGCAGCGGTCGATGCGGTCCTGGTCCCACGTCCACGCGTCCATGAACGGCTTCACCATGATGCGGAAGGCGACGCTGCCCTTGAGTTCGAGATCCCTGAGCAGGGCGCCGAGCGGTTCGGTTTCGCAGCCGCAGCGGGCGAGGTCGGCGACGGTGTATTGGATCTTGTTCTGGAGGAAGCCCTGCAGCCGGGCGAAGTCGAGGAACTCGC
>JAYUSF010000031.1:0-7995 GCA_043755815.1 Verrucomicrobiota bacterium | reverse complement strand
CCATCCTCCCGCCAGGCTCTCGCCCCGCAAGGATGATGGAAAGCAACATACAAGGAGGCGCTGCGCCCGGGTGGGACGGCCCCTCTCCCCAACCCTCTCCCCGCTCGTGCCTCGCAGGGCGAGGGAGCCACACGGGGGCAGTGCCCAGATACGCCCCCGCCCGCTGCGCGGCTCAACCGCGACTCGACGCCTCAGAAATGCCGTGGTAATCGCACCGGACAATTTCTTCCGACATGAGCGCCGAACAGAGACTTCTCGAACTCAAGCTGCAGCTTCCGCCCGCCCCGAAACCGATCGCCGTTTACAGGCCGGTCGTGGTGGTCGGGAACATCGCCTACGTGTCGGGCCACGGCCCCGTGCGGCTCGACGGTTCGCTGATCCAGGGTGTCGTGGGCAAAGACTTGACCCTCGAAGAAGGCACGGCGGCCGCCCGCCAGGTCGGCTTGGCGATGCTGGCGAACCTCCGCGGGCACCTCGGTTCGCTCGACCAGATCCAGCGCCTCGTGAAGACGCTCGGAATGGTCAATTCCGCCCCCGATTTCTACGAGCATCCCAAGGTGATCAACGGCTTCAGCGAGCTGATGGCCGAAGTGTTCGGGCCGGACCATGGCATCGGTGCCCGGAGCGCCGTCGGCATGGGCCCGCTGCCCGGCAACATCGCGGTCGAGGTGGAAGCCATCTTTGAGCTGCGGCCGGAATGATTCTGGCGAAACTCCTTGCGACGCCCCGCCTCGAGCTGCGCCGGAGCACGGCGGAACAGCTCCGGGCTCTGGCGGCCGGACCGGCGGAGTTCACGCGGCAGTTTCGGCTCGCCGTGGCCGACGGTTACCTCGAGTTTCCCGACGCCTTGAATTATTCGCTGAACAAGATGGCGGTGCCCGGCCTCGCCGCGGCCTGGTGGTCGCCGTTCCTGGTAATCCATGCCGTGGATCAGGCCGTGATTGGGATGTGCGGTTTCAAGGGTCCGGCGGACCGTGACGGAGTGGTCGAAATCGGCTATGGCATCGCGCCAGCGTATCGCGGACAAGGATTGGCCACCGAGGCCGCGACCGCGCTGGTCAACGAGGCCCGCCGCTGCATCCGCCTGGCCCGCGTGATCGCGCACACGCTGCCCGAGACGAATGCCTCGACCCGGGTGCTGGCGAAGCTGGGCTTTTATCGGGCTGCCAACGTCACTGATCCCGAAGACGGCGTCATCTGGCGCTGGGAAAGGACTCCATGAACTGGTTTGAAGTCATCAACGTCGCTGAACTCCCGTCGCCCGCCCTGCTGCTGTTCCGCGAGCGCATCGAGGCGAACCTCGCCGAAATGCTCCGCGTGGCCGGCGGTCCGGAGCGACTGCGTCCGCACATCAAGACGCACAAGCTGCCCGAACTGGTGCGCCGCCAGGTCGAACTCGGGATCACGAAATTCAAGTGCGCGACCATCGCGGAGGCGGAGATGGCGGCGGCGAACGGCGCGTGGGACGTGCTGCTCGCCTACCAGCCGGTCGGTCCCCACGTGGAGCGCCTGGTTGAACTGGCGGCGCGATACCGCGGGGTCCAGTTGGGCTGCCTCGTTGACGATGCGGCTTCGGTCACCCGGCTGTCGGATGCCGCGGTCAAGGCGGAGGTGCAGCTAAAGGTCTATCTCGACCTGGATGTGGGGCAGGGACGCACCGGGATCGCCATCGGAGAATCGGCGTTTGAACTGTATCGCTTCCTGAGCCGCCGGCCCGCGATCACGGCGGGCGGATTGCACGCCTACGACGGCCACCTGCACGACCCCGACCCGGTGGTGCGCACGGCGGCCTGTGACGCGGCGTTTGCTCCCGTTGAATTGCTCCGGGTCCGGTTGGAGGCGGCGGGGCTGGAGGTCCCCGTCGTTGTGGCGGGGGGTTCACCGACCTTTCCGATGCATGCCCGGCGCGACCGGGTGGAGCTCAGCCCCGGCACAACCGTCCTTTGGGACGCCGGCTATGCGAAGAAGCTGCCGGACCTGAGTTTCCTGCCCGCCGCGGTGTTGCTCACCCGCGTCGTCAGCAAGCCGGCGCCGAACCGCCTGTGCCTCGACCTTGGCCACAAGGCGGTCGCCAGCGAGATGCCGCCGCCGCGCGCGGTTTTCCTGGATTTGACCGACGCGACGCCGGTGATGCACAGCGAGGAGCATCTGGTGGTCGAGACACCGCAGGCTGCGGGCATCGCCGTGGGGGAAGCGTTCTACGCGTTGCCGTGGCATGTTTGTCCGACCGTGGCGTTGCACGAGGAGGTGTGGGTCGTCGACAATCGACGCGCGTCCACCCGTTGGACTGTGACCGCCCGTAAGCGACGCCTCGGAGTTTGAAGGAGCGTTGAGCCATACCGCCTCGCCCGGTCTGAAACTGGCCCGAACCGAAGAATGAAATTGGCCCGCCCTCACCCCAACCCGCTCTCCCAGGGAGAGGGGGCACCTCATCAACGCGGCCACAGTCCACAGGTGCGTTTGGCGAGGACTGACAGGCTCGGGCTTAGCCAGCGTTTGATTGGATCGGAGAGGGCGACCGGTGGAGTCGCAGGCTGTCATGATATTCTCCCTCTCCTCGGGGGAGAGGGCCGGGGTGAGGGCGGGCAAACAACACATTCTCCGCCTGCCGCAAACGAAGGAGCCCTAGCTCGCGTCGCTCGCCGCGCTGACCTTTCCACAGTTGTCCTTCCTCCATGACCTCGCCCCTCATCTTCGACGCACACCTCGACCTCGCGATGAACGCGGTGGAGTGGAACCGCGACCTCACCCGCCCGCTGGCGGACCTGCGCGCCGCCGAGGCCCATCTCAAGGACAAGCCTGACCGCGGCCGCGCCACGGTGAGCCTGCCGGAAATGCGCCGGGGCAACGTTGGCCTGTGCGTGGTGACCCAGATCGCCCGCGTCGAACACAATGCCTGGAGTCCCGTCGCCGGCTGGCGTTCGCCCGCGCAGGCCTGGGCGATGACGCAGGCCCAGCTCGCCTGGTATCGCGCGATGGAGGAAGCCGGTGAAATGGTCCAGATCCGCGACCTGGAGGGGCTGGAGAAGCACTTGGCCGACTGGACTTCCCCGTCGGCTGCCACCCGTCTCACGCCACCTCCGGTCGGCTACATCCTCTCGCTCGAAGGGGCCGATTCCATCGTGACCCTCGGCCACTTGGAGCGGGCCTGGAACTACGGCCTGCGCGCGGTCGGGCCGGCTCACTACGGTCCGGGCATCTATGCCAATGGCACCAATGCCACCGGCGGCCTGAACGAGCGCGGCCGCGAGTTGCTCCGCGAGATGCGGCGGCTGGGAATGATCCTCGATGCGACACACCTCTGTGATGACGCCTTCTGGGATGCCATGAAACTCTGGAACGGTCCGGTTTGGGCGAGTCACCAGAACTGCCGCGCGCTCGTGCCCCACAATCGCCAGTGGAGCGATGAGCAGATCAAGGTGCTGATCGAACGAGGCGGCGTGCTCGGCGCGGTGTTTGACGCGTGGATGATGATTCCCGACTGGCAACGCGGGGTGACCACGCCCCAAGCCACGGGCCTCAGGGTCGCGAAGATCGTCGAGCACATCGACCACGTCTGCCAGTTGGCCGGGAACGCCCGGCACGTCGGGCTGGGCTCGGATTTGGATGGCGGCTTCGGAACGGAACAGACACCGCAGGACTTGGAGTCCATCGCGGACCTGCAGCGGGTTTTGGCGGCCCTCACTG
Organism: Verrucomicrobiota bacterium; assembly: GCA_043755815.1. Classification (GTDB taxonomy): domain Bacteria; phylum Verrucomicrobiota; class Verrucomicrobiia; order Limisphaerales; family UBA9464; genus CAIWAH01. The sequence goes on along the minus strand of JAYUSF010000031.1, from coordinate 4,308 downwards.
AGCGCGGTTACTCACCGGATGACGTCACCGGAATTGCGCACGGCAATTTCCTGCGTTGCCTGCGTGCGGCGTGGGCGGCGTAAGCGGCCGAAGCCCATCGGCCCCGCGGCTCACACCCAGATCGCGTCGCCGAGATATGGCAGCACGGGGTCAAGGCCATGGCGTTTGCCGATCAGTTTTGCCAACGGTTCACGGCTGCGATCTTCACCGTGGGTCAGGGCGACGCGGGGTTTGCTCGGGGCGACTTCGGCAAACCACCTCATCAGATCGGTCTGGCCTGCATGGGCGCTGAAGCCGCCCAGCGTGTGGACGCGGGCGCGCACCGGAATGGTTTCCCCGAAGATTCGGACCTCCCGTTCGCCGTCCACGAGCCGGCGTCCCACGGTGCCGTAACCCTGGTAGCCGACGATCACCACGGCCGTGTCCGGGCTCGAAAGGTTGTGGCGGAGGTGATGCAGGATGCGGCCGGCCGTGCACATGCCCGAACCGGCGAGGACCACGCAGGGCCCCGGGGTGTCGTTGATCTGCCGCGATTCGTCGGCCGTCTCGGTGAGCCTGAGCGTCTTCAGATCAGCCTCGATCGGCTTTTCCGTGATCAGGGCCGTCAGCTCGTCGTCGAACAGCTCGGGATGGCCGCGGAAGATGCGGGTGGCCTCGATGGCCATCGGGCTGTCGAGGAAGATGGGAATCGGCGGCAGCTTCCCCTCGCGGAACATCGTCGCAAGGATGGTCAGCATCACCTGCGCACGGCCGATCGCGAATGTGGGCACGAGCACCTTGGCCTTGCGCTGGATCGCCTGCTGCATGATCTCGCGGAACTGGTTGAGGGTTTCACCCAACGGCCGGTGATCGCGATCGCCGTAGGTTGATTCGAGGAAGACGAGGTCGGCGGTCTTGAACGGCTCATAGTCACGCAGGATGGGCGCGCCCTTGGGTCCAAGATCACCGGAAAAGACGATCCGCTTCCGCGGACCCGCATCGCCGATTTCGAGCTGGATGCTGGTGGAACCGAGCATGTGACCCGCCTCGACAAACCGCGCCCGCACCCCGGGCGCCACCGTCACCGGTTCGACGTAGGGCACGGGCCGCAGGAGCTGGAGAACGGCTTCGACGTGTTCAAGGAGGTAGAGCGGTTCCAGCTCCGCCGCGAGTTCCGGCTGGTGGCGCCGCCGGCGTTCGAGATCGGAGAGCTGCACCTTGGCCGCATCCCGCAGGACGAGTCCCGTGAGCTGGTTGGTCGCGGGCGTGCCGTAGATCGGGCCGGTGTAACCCGCCTTGGCCAGCAGGGGCAGCCGGCCGGTGTGATCCAGATGGGCGTGGGTCAAAACCACCGCGTCGAGCCGGTCCACCGCAAGACCGGCAGGCAGGACGTTTTGGGCCTCGCATTCGCGCGAGCCCTGAAACATCCCGAAATCAACCAGCACGCGGGAGGTGCCGGTCTCGACGAGGTAGGCGGAACCGGTCACGTCGCCGGCGGCGCCGTGCAGGGTGACCTTGATCTGGGTGGGAAGACTCATGGGGTGGAGCGGAGTTGCGAGCGATGGGAATGTGGCGGGAGCATCGGGCGCGGCGCGGCGAAGTCACAGCGGAATTTCGCCGGGCCAATTCATCCGGCGGGGAAAACCGGCGGCCTATTCCGGGGCGGGAACCACGCGGTCGCCGTCGTGGTGCCAACGTTGGTTTGGGTCGGCGTCGCCATGCTTGAGCGCCTTGAACAGTTCCGGGGCATCGCGCTTCTGCAACGTCAGCTCGGCCACGCCGGAGGCGTCGCAGGACAGGAGTTTCGCGAAGCCTTTGTAGAGGCGCGCACGGCCAAGGGTCCGGCTGCAGCCGGCCAGACAACTGGCTTCGCCGCCCAACCCGCGCCGTTGCAGCACCAGAAAACTGTAGGGCAGGCTCCGCAGGTCGATGCCAAGGCGCTTTCCGAATTCCGACCAGGCCGAATCGGTGAAGATCTCCCACGGCGGCTGCCCAAAGAAGTGGCACCAGTCCTCCCCCCGGTCCGGCGCCATGAGCCCGCAGGTTTCCCCATGCGTGCAGGGGGCGATCACCTCAAAATCGGCGCGCAGCAATTCGCGCATGCCGATGAGCGCCCGGCTGTCACTGTGGGTTCCCGGTTCTACCCAGAGCACGGCCTGAGCCCGGCGCGCGAGGACCGCCAGGCGCTGCTGTTCCTTGGCCGGCAGCTCGCTGAGCACATGGCTGATCAGCAGCGTGCCGAGGGCGGTCTCCGCGGTGAGTTCTGCGGGATCGAGGCGCCGGCATTTTAGTCCGGGAAAGACCTCCCGGGCGCGCTTCTGGGCAAATCCTTCGGCCAAGGCGGAACGGTCGTGCACGTCCAACACCGGAAAGCGTTTCTCGCCATAGGCCGCCACCACACGGCGGCCGGCGATCCCGCTGCCGCAGCCAAAGTCGAGCAGCGGGCCGGCCGGAGGCGTCCATCGACGGGCCTTCAATTCGGCGAGGACGGCGTCCCACTTCCAGCCGATGCGTTCGCCGAGGGTGAGGTCGTAGGCCGCAAGGTCGGCGTCGGATTCCCAGTAGGAGCGGCGCAACGGTTTGCCCTCGAGGAAGATTTCCCGGAGCCGGGCCACCGCGGCCCAATCGAGCGAAGTCAGGTTCATCGGAAATTGGGGGTGCCGGCTCAGTTCGGGCGGACGAGATGGAAAAGTTCACCCAGGCGCAGGTAGGCATCGCCGCCGACCCGGGCCACGGGATCCAGCCGGACGGGATCGGGCCAACCGTCGACGCCAAGCACGGAGTCCGCGACGTGCATCCGAACGATTCGCCCGAAGACCGCGTTGCCCCCGATGGGTCCCTCGCTCAGCCGCACGATCTGGCTCAGCCGGCATTCGAACGCGACGGGCGATTCCGCCACGCGGGGCGGACGGACGACGACGGAAGGGGCGGACTTCACCCCGAACGCTTCGAACTCATTCACGCCGTGGGGCAACGTGGCGGACGTGGCATTCATCGCCTCCGCGAGCGGTGCCGGCACGAGATGGATCACAAACTCTCCGGTGGCTTCGAGGTTGAGCAGCGTGTCTTTCGGGCGTCCGCGGCGGTCGTTCGCCGGGCAGAACATCAGCGTCGGCGGCCGGGCGCAGACCGCCGTAAAGAAGCTGAACGGGGCGAGATTGGCTGCACCTTCCGCCGAGACCGTCGACACCCAGGCAATCGGCCGGGGAATGACCGTGCTGATCATCCACCGATACATGTCCCGCGCGTTGAGCGAATCGGGGTCGAGTTCCATGGCGGGAGCGTAACGGGACAGCGCATTGAGGAGCCAGCGCGGCGTTCCACCGACCTCGGCGGGCGGACATTGAGCGCCTCGACGGAGGTGGGCGTTTATCAATTCACGTTCCGGATCCTTCAGCGGGTAGGGAAGTGCCCGCACCATGAAAACATCTCCTGCAATCCTTCCGGCCCACCAACCCGCGTCCGCGGCGACGGCACCATCCTGGCGATTAACCCCGCGGGAACCGCGTCTGCCCCTGTGGCTCAAGCTCGCCTACACCGCCTTCATGGCCGTTTTGGTTCCCGTTTACTGGGCGAAATATGGTCCGACCAACTTCCTGTATTTCTGCGACGTCGCGCTGTTCCTGACGCTCCTCGGCCTGTGGACCGAGAACAGCCTGCTGCTTTCGCTGCCGGCCGTCGGGATCTTGCTGCCGCAAATGTTCTGGTGTGCCGACTTCGCAGTGCAGATGACGGGGCACAAGCTCACCGGCATGACCACCTACATGTTCGATTCGCAGCGGTCGCCTTTCCTGCGCGGCCTGTCCCTGTTCCATGGGTGGCTGCCGTTCCTGCTGATCTTCGCCGTCCGGCGTGTCGGGTATGACCGTCGCGCCTGGCCGGCCTGGGTGGCCATCGCGTGGGGTCTGTGCCTTGTCTCGTTCTTCGCCCTGCCGCCGGCGGGCCCCGAATTTGCCGGGAAGCTGACGCCCAACAACATCAACTACGTGTGGGGTTTTGACGATGCCGAGCCCCAACGCTGGCTGCCCGCAGGCGCCTTTCTGGCGGTCTGGATGGCGGTCCTTGCGCTCCTCATCCACACGCCGACGCATCTGGTGTTGCGCCGTTGGGCCGCCTGCCGACCGGAAAAAAGCTGATTCGCGCGAAGCGGGCTGGCGGGTTCAGGGCGCCGCGGTCGGGCAGCCCTGAACCTCTCGGACGGAAGCCCCATCAATCCCGGATCCGGTTTATCTCATACCATTTCCCGAAGACATCCGGCCTAAAGCGTGGGCGGGTTGCCCCGCAACCCGCAGCGGTTTCCGGGGGAAACCGCCCACAGTTGTTACCGAC
>JAYUSF010000030.1:0-26828 GCA_043755815.1 Verrucomicrobiota bacterium | reverse complement strand
ACCCCGTCCTGTTTTGCTATCCCCAAAACATTCCTGTTTTGAAAACTACGCGACATGCCGAAACTTTCTTCTGGCTTCTGCGAAGGGCTTGAGGCATTCCACCAAAGTTCCCAAGTAATTATTCCGGACCGGCTCCCCGCCGCCCGGGGCTTTCTCCAACCTCCTATGCACTACCCATCCAATCCGGGCGGCCGTCGAGTCGCCCTTCTCACCCGAACCGCGGCGGTGGCGGCGGCACTGATCGCCGGCTCCTCGGTCCTTCACGCCCAAGAGCTGATCTACCAGGAAGGCTTCAACAATGATGGCTCCAAGGCCAATCCGGCTCGCTACACCATTGCCGGTGGGGACGTCTGGGAATTGGGCCGGATCTTCGGCGATCCACCGCTGGCGTCCGCCTCCAGCCAGCGCGGCCCCATCTACTTCGCACATAACTTCGACGTGTCCTTCGTGGGCATTCCCAACATCCCAGCCCGCCGGATGCTGTTCAGTTGGCGAGCCAGCAATGACACCGCCAACACGACCGAGGATTTCCTGAAGCTCTGGGACTCCAGCGTCGCCTGGCTGCTGAACGGGAAGAAGAACGCCACGGTGATCGTCTCCGGCGATGCGGCTGCCATCGGCGGACTGGCCGATCGCCTCACCGCGGCCGGCCACTCGGTCCTCGGGGACGATACCGCCAAGACGGACGCCCAGATTGAGGCGGATGCCGACCTGTTCATCCACGCCGGCGGGGACGGCAGCCGGTTTGCCCTGGTCAAGAAACCGGTGATCGTGATGAATGTTTCGTCGGATTGGGACGACATGATCGTCGGCAGCATCGGCAGCGATGCGACCTTCGCGCCGGGACTGATCAACATCGGCGCGCCCGGGCATCCGGCGGCCGGTGGCAAGACCGGTTCCTTCGCCGGCTTCACGGGTGACCACGCCATGGCGCTGGCGGGCCGCTTCCTCCCGGAAGGCTCAACGACGCTCGCGACGGTGAACCGCACCGTTCCGCCATCGGTCGTCCGCCTGAGCGACGTGGATGACATGATCGCCGGCTCGAAACAGCACGATAAGACCGCGGGCCAACTGGCGACCCTGGACATCAATGACGGCGCGGCCGGCAACTGGCCGGACGACAATGCGGTGCCCGGTGGCTACGCCGGCAACTGGGGACTGAGGGTGCAGGGTAAACTGGCCGTGAGCAGCCCGGGCACCTACCGCTTCGCGCTGGGAACCGACGATGGCGCACGGTTTCAGATCGACCGGGACAAGAATGGTTTCACGTCGGCCGACAACATCATCGAGGATTTGGGGCCACACGGGCACACCTTGGTTTACGCCAATGTGACCTTTGCCGCAGCCGGCTCGTATGACTTCGAAGTGCGCGCTTACAACTCGGGCGGCGGCGGTGATTTCGAGCTCTCGACCGGGAGTGTCCCGGCGGCACAGATCGTGGACGACGACTTGGCCTCCGGTTACTGGGAAGTGCTGGGCACCGCGGGCAGCACCGCGCCGGTGCAACTGAGCGGCGCGGCGACCGCCACCGGCTACATCGCCACCGGCGCCAACACGGAGACCAAGGAACCGTTGATCGTTCTGATGAATGGCCCGACGGACAACCCGCCCGGCGCATTTTACGGCGGTGGTCCGTTGACCGGTTTTGAGGGCACCGGGTTTTTTGCCGGCGCCGGCATGAACAAGTTCCCCTACGAAAATGGCGCCCCTCCACGCTCGGTGACGCTCCGTCCCGTCAGCGTGGCGGGCAAAAAGGACGTGAAGCTCACCGTCGCCCTCGCGGCGGCCTCGATCGACTTTGAAAACGACGCCAACGACTACCTCGACATCAGGGTCCGCCCCAACGGTCCCGCCAGCGCTCCCGTCACCTTGGCGCACTTCAACGGCGTCGAGAATGGCCGGCAGCCCTGGCTTGCCGATGACTTGGACGGCAACCAGCGCCGGCTCACGCGCGAGTTCGCGGATTTCACCTACAACGTTCCCGCGACTGCGACCGACCTGGTGGTCGAGTTTGTCGCTGGCTCATCTTGGTGGAATGAATTGCTCGGGTTCGACTACGTCCGCATCACGGCCGGAGCCGCGGCACAGCCCATCGCCTTTTCCGCGCCCAGCCTGTCGGCAGACGGCATCGTCCTGAATTGGGCTGGCGGCTCGGGACCTTTCCTCGTGCAGGGCAAACTGAATCTGAACGACGCGGCCTGGCTTGACCTCAAGAGCACCGCCAGCCGGACGGCGACAATCCCGCTGGCCTCGCCGATCGGCTTCTTCCGGGTCGTGGATGGCGCCACCAAGACGGTGAAGCTCTTCCGGGGCTCGCTCGACGCCGCGCAGGAAAACAACAACGTCATCTCGGCGGCAACCGGCACGGGCCTGATTGCGCTTGAAGGCACAACGGCAACCTACCTCGTGGGCTATCAGGGCCTGACCTCAGGGTTGGCGGCCGCACATTTGCACGGTCCTGCCGCCGCCGGCGCAAATGCGGGCGTCAAGCTGGGTTTTGTCATCACGGCCGGCACCACCTCGGGAGTCATCGCCGGACAGGGCACAGTCGACGCCGCAACGATCACGGCGCTGGAAGCCGGCAACACCTACTTCAACCTGCACACCGCCAACTTCGGCGGCGGCGAAATCCGCGGTCAGGTGCAGTTGGTTCCGTAGCAAAAGCTTTCGTCCGTGAGTGCGGACGTCACGGCGGGTTCGGGCGGTGCAACCGTGTGCCACCCCCGAACCCGCTTTTTTGCTGCCGGCGCCCAACCCGTGCTTCCCGCCCCGGCGGCCGCTCCGTAGGCTCGGCGCATGAAGTCACCGTTCCGCACGCTCCTCTGGCTCGCCGTGGCCAGCCTGGGGGCGTTCGCCTACTGGACGCTCGCGCTGCATCGCGGCGAGACCATCAATTCGGCCTTTCTCGTCATCGCCGCGGTCTGCACTTACGCGATCGGCTACCGCTTCTACTCAAAATGGCTCGCCACGAAAGCGCTGCTGCTCGACGACCGCCGAGCCACGCCCTGCGAGGTCAATGAAGACGGCCGCGACTTCGTCCGCACGAACAAGTGGATCGTCTTCGGCCACCATTTCGCCGCCATCTCCGGCCCCGGGCCACTCGTCGGGCCAGTGCTCGCCGCGCAGTTCGGCTACCTGCCGGGCACGCTCTGGATCCTGATCGGCGTAGTGCTCGGCGGCGCGGTGCAGGACTTCGTGATCCTCTTCGCCTCGATGCGCCGGAACGGCAAGTCACTCGGGCAGATGGTAAAGGAGGAACTCAACGGGTTCGCCGGCGGCGTCGCGCTGGTCGCCATCCTTGGGATCATGATCATTCTCCTCGCCGTGCTGGGGTTGGTTGTGGTCAAGGCCTTGGCCGAAAGTCCGTGGGGTGTCTTCACCGTCGGCGCCACGATTCCCATCGCCCTGCTCATGGGCGGCTACCTGCGCTGGATCCGGCCGGGCAAGACGTTGGAAGGTTCGATCATCGGCGTGGTGCTGTTGCTCGCGGCCGTCTGGGGCGGCCAGTGGATTCACAGCCATGAAGCTGCTGCGAGCGCCTTCACGCTTCGCGCCGAACCGCTCGCCTGGACCATCATCGTGTATGGCGTCGCCGCCAGCATCCTGCCGGTGTGGCTGCTGCTCGCGCCGCGAGATTATTTGAGCACGTTCATGAAGCTGGGCACGATCATCGCCCTCGCGGCCGGCGTGCTGCTGGTGCTGCCGGAGATCAAGATGCCCGCGGTGACGAAGTTCGTGGACGGCTCCGGGCTCGTCGTCGCGGGCAAGCTGTTCCCTTTCTGCTTCATCACCATCGCCTGCGGCGCGATCAGCGGCTTTCACACGCTCATCGCCAGTGGCATCACGCCCAAGATCATCACGCGCGAAAGTTACGCCCGCCCCATCGGCTACGGCGCGATGTGCCTGGAATCGCTCGTCGCCATCATGGCCATGGTCGCGGCCTGCACGCTCGAACCCGGTGTCTATCTCGCGATGAATGTGAAGGGCGCCGGCCCCGATGCCGCGGCCATCGCGCTCGACACGGTTGCCAAGGTGAACGCCACCGGCTTCACGGTCAGCACCGCCGAGATGGACCGCCTGGCGAAGGAAGTCGGCGAAGGTTCACTCTACGGCCGCACGGGCGGTGCCGCGACTCTTGCGGTGGGCATGGCCAACATCTTCAGCAAGGTCACGGGCGGCCGCTGGCTCGACCTCTGGTATCACTTCGCGATCATGTTCGAGGCGCTGTTCATCCTGACCACGCTCGACGCCGGCACTCGGGTAGGGCGCTACCTGCTGCAGGATTTTTTGGGGCACGTCTGGAAACCGCTCGGAGACACGCGCTCGCTTGCGTCAAACACCCTCGCCAGCGTGCTGGTCGTGGCCGGGTGGGGTTTCTTCCTGATCCAGGGAGTGCGCGATCCGCTGGGCGGCATCAACTCACTCTGGCCCCTTTTCGGCATCGCCAACCAACTGCTCGCCGCCATAGCCCTGTGCCTCGGCACCACCGTCCTGCTGAAGATGGCGTTGCAAAGCCGGAAGGCGGATGCCGGGAATCGGAAGTCGCCGGCCCTGGCCCTGATCACGCTGGTTCCCCTGCTCTGGCTGCTGTCGGTCACCTTCACCGCGGGCTGGCAGAAGATGTTTCACGAATCGCCGCGCATCGGCTTCCTCGCCGCGGTGCGGGACTACGACCAGAAGTTGCCCGCTCTGAAAACCGCAGCAGATCAGTCCACGTTCAGCGCGCAAACCGGCGCCAAGGCCGCCGCCGAGAAGGCCCTGAAGACGGCCCAGGCACTGCGTTTCAACAACGCCCTCGATCTCGGGGTGACCGGCATCTTCCTCCTGCTCGCCGGCGCCGTCATCGTGGTCAGCGTATCCATCTGGCTGCGCCTGCTGTCCGGCGTAAGGCAACCGGACCTGCGTGAAACCGAACCCGTCTGGCTGCCCGATCACTCCATCCGGGAAGGCCGGCCGCTCGGCGCCTTCGGCGGCACCGCCGCGCTGGCGCTGGCATTGGCCAAGGAGTGGTCCGGCGAATCCGCGGTCGAACGTGCCCAAGCCCAGGCCTGCGAATGTGCCGCGCCCAAGGTGCTCATTGCGGTTCCGGAAGTCCGCGCCGAGGTCGAACATGAGCAACGTCAACGCGCCTATGTCGCGGCGGCAGAACAGCGCTTCGAAGGTGTGAACCGCTGCTGCTGATTGAACCGTTCACTCCCCAGTATGCCAGGACTCCCAGAACGAAACCGCCCGCGGCTGCGCCGGCTAGCTGCCCTTTGCTGGCTGGCGATCGCCGTCACGCAGGCGTTGGGCGAGATCAGCTACAGCGACTTGGATCAACCGGCGCACCGTTACTTTGAGCGCACGCCCACGGACCGCTTCACGCGGTTGAAGGCAGCACTCGAATCGGGCGAACTCCAGTTGGATCGCAGCGGCGAAAAGGCATTTCTCCGCAGCCTGCTCCAACGGCTGGAGATTCCCGCGTCGTCGCAGATGCTGGTCTTCTCGACCACGAGCCTGCAACTGCGGTTCATCACGCCGGAGAACCCGCGCGCGCTCTACTTCAACGAGGACACCTACGTCGGCTACATCCCGGGCGGCCGCATCGAGATTGTTTCGATTGATCCGGAATTGGGCGGAATCTTCTACATCTTCGACATTCCGCGCGGCGACTCGCCGGTGAAGGTGGAGCGGTCGCAACGGTGCATGAACTGCCATGCGGGCGAGGACACCGCCTTCGTGCCGGGATTGGTCGTGAAGTCCGTCGCGCCCGGGCCGGCCGGCGGCAGCCTGGATTCCTTCCGGCGCGGCCTGATTGGCCACGGTGTGCCGCTCGCGGAGCGGTTCGGCGGCTGGTATGTGACGGGACTCGGCGACTTCACGAACCATTGGGGCAACGCCCTCGGCAACCAGACCGGCGGCGTGCTTTCAAAAGTGCCCAACCCGCCCGGATCGCGCTTCCGCCACGACCGTTACCTCGTGGGCACCAGCGACCTGCTCCCCCAACTGCTGCACGAACACCAGGCCGGGTTTGTGAACCGCGCGGTGGAAGCCGGCTACCGCGCCCGCACTCATCTGCACAATGACCGGGGCGCGCTGACTCAGGCGCACTCCGACGAACTCGATCAACAGGCCCGCCTCCTGACCCGCTACCTGCTGTTCGACGACGAGGTTCCGCTCCCCGCGGGCGGGGTTGTCGGCGATGAATCCTTCAAGGCCGACTTCCTGCGAAACCGGCGAACCGCGAACGGCGAATCGCTCAAGGATCTCGACCTGAAGACTCGCCTGTTCCGGAATCGGTGCAGCTACATGATCTATAGCGCTGCGTTCACCGGACTGCCGCCCCAGCTAAAGCAACGGGTCTACCAGCTTCTCGGAATCGCCCTGGGCGAATCATCGCCCTCCCGGGTGTTCCCGGACCGGCCACCGGCGGAAAAGGCCGCGGTCCGGCGGATCCTGCTGCAAACGCTGCCCGACCTGCCCGTGGGCTGGTGAATCCTCCCCTTCCCGGGAAAAGAAAACGGGCGCCCGTTGCCGGAACGCCCGTCTCGCAAGGCTGACGAAAACTTACCTTACTTGGCCTTCTCAACCGCTTCACCGGCCTTGTTCCAACCCGAGATGCCGGCCGACATGTGCTTCACGTTCTTGTAGCCCAGCTTCTCGGCGGCCTTGGCGGCTGCCTGATACGCGGTGCAGCGGGGATTGCCGCAGTAGGCGACGACCAAGGCGGTCTTGTCCGCCGGCAGCGCCTTGGCAAAGTCCTTCTCGATGGCGTCGAAGTCGAGCGCGCCCGGGACGTGGCCCTTGGCGTAGGAGTCGGAGCCGTTGACATCGATGATGGTGGCTTTCTTGGTGCCGAGCAGCGCCTTCACTTCGGCGATGCTGATGTCGGGGAATTCACCGGCAAAGGCAGAGCCGGCGATGAATGCGGTGGCGAGGAGTGCGATGAACTTCTTCATGAGGTGTTTGATTTTGATCCCGTGACGAGCCGGGGACTAAGCGAGGTGACCGCGCCCGCTGGCCGACGGTTACGCCGTTTTGTGCCAGCCGGGCAAGCTCAACCGAGACCCGTCCCGAATTGTAAATGCGGCCAGACGAATAGCCCCAAATCCGGCGTTCGCAACCGTTTTTCCGGGCCGTTCCAGCACAAATATGCACCGCAGAGGATTGAGGGTTACCGGACGACAACTTTTCCATTGGGCACTTCACCGCACAGTTGTCGCTGCCTCCCGTGAGCAATCCTGTTATCCTCGAAGCATGCGAATCGGTCTCTACGGAGGTTCGTTTGACCCGGTCCACCTCGGCCATCTGCTCGTGGCGCAGGCGGCGCTGGAGGAGTTTGCTTTGGACCGCCTGATTTTCATTCCCGCGGCCCAGTCGCCGTTTAAGCCGGGCTCGACCGCGGCCCCGGCGGCGGTGCGGACGCGGATGCTGCGGGTCGCGTTGGCCGGCGAGCCACGCTTCGACCTGGATGAATTGGAACTCCTCCGCGGGGGGGTAAGCTTCACCATCGACACGGTCCGAACTCTCGCCGGGCGCCATCCGGAGGCAGAACTGTTCTGGCTGATCGGCGAGGATCATGTTCCCACGCTGCCCCTCTGGCGCGAGGCAGATTCCCTCGCCCGCAGGCTGACCTTCCTCGTAATACCCCGACCGGGCGAACCCGGGGCGAGCTTGCCCGCGCCGTGGCGGCTGGTGCACCTGCACGGCTGGCCCCTGAAAGTTTCCTCCTCGGAAATCCGTCAGCGGGTAGCCCGCGGTCAGAAGGTGGCCCTCCTCCTCCTTCCGGCGGTCGCCGAGATCATTCAGGGCACGGGACTCTACCGCACCGAAGCCTGCTGACGCGATCCCACCCGGCGCCCGAGAACTGCCAAAATTCTATGAGTGCCGCACGGGCACCGCTCGAACCAACGCCCGCCAGCGGCGCAGCGCAGGCAGTTTCCCGGGCGAAACCTCCGTGGCCGCGCAACCCGTGCCCACGGCCCAGCGCAGGAGCGCTTCCGGATCGTCCGATTCCAACGATGCCGCCACCGCGCCGGCGAGCATCGCGTCGCCCGCGCCCACGGTATTGCGCACGGTCACGGCCGGCACGCCCGCAAACAGGTCGACGCCGGAGCCCACGTTGATCAGTAACGCGCCCGCCGCCGCCCGCGAAACCATAACATAACCGCCGGTCCTAACGGACAAGTCCCGGGCAGCTTCGCGGACTGAGGCTTCATTCCGGAGTTCGCAGCCGGCCCATTGCCCGAGTTCAAACTCATTGGGCTTAACCAGAAATGGCCGTTCTCGAAGGGCGCGGGCGAACGGGTCGCGATCGCAGTCGAGAAACAGCCGACGTCCTGACACCCGGGCAGCCCGCGCGATAATCGCGTAACTGCCGGCCGGCGACCCAAACGCGAGCGTGCCAGAGATGACCACGGGATCGGCTTTCCCCGCAAGTTTGGCGGCCCGGCTCACCAACTTCCGGGCCTGCGGTTCGGTCAGCTTGGGGCGGGTCTGGTTGAAGCGATACTGGGCTCCCGAATCCGGCGTCACCACGACATTGACACGGTTGGCCTCGCCCAACGGAAAGGGAATGAAGCGGATGCCTTCGGCGCCAAGTCCCTTCGCGAGTTCGCGTCCGGTGTCACCACCCAGCGGAAGAAACAGACGATTCGCGACCTTCAGCCACCCCAGCCAACGCGCCACGTTGATGCCCTTCCCACCAGGCCAGCGCGTTTCAGCGATGATCTCGTTCTTTTCCTCCGCCAACACCGTTTTCACCCGCCATTCGCAGTCGACGGCCGGATTCAACGAAATGACCAGCGCCGCCATTGGATCAGGGACTTGGGATCTGGATCACCCGGTAGTAGTAGGTCGGGAACGTGTCCGAATCCACGAACGGAATCAGCGCGACGCCAATCTCGCTGGCGACCGACGCCGGGGGTGTCGCCGGAAGCCACACGACCGGGGTGTTGTCGAGGCTCTCGGTGTATTGAACCTGATAGGTCTCACCCGGCACGGCATTCCAGATCATGAACGGCGTCTGGCCCGCGGCTGTGGGCAAGTTGTAGGTGGTCACAATCGGAATGCCGCTTTCGAGGATGCCATTCTGCCGGGTCGCCGCCCGGATCGTATAGTTGACTTGGTTCGTCGTCGGGAAGCGCACGTCCAGATACCACTGCCCACCGAGTTGCGGGAACTGGGCGTCGGTCACGACAATCATCTCGTTCTGACGGGCCGGCTTAAGGTTCGCGATGAAGTCAGGAACGCTGTCCGGAGGGGATCCCCTGGCGATGAACAGATCCGCGTCCCCATCGAGTCCGTAGATCTCAAACAGCAGCTTGGAGGTGGAATCCAAGGGCACATCGAACCGGTAGAGGCGGTTGGTCGGACCCGCCTCGACGATGCTCGTCTGCGGAACCGAATCAACGAGCAGTTCGACATTGGAATTGGGCAGCGTGTAACCCGCCACCACGGTGTGGGAGACCGGCACCGGATCCACCGCCATGACCGCGAGGAACCAGCGGCCGGGAGTCAGCAACTGCGGCACCCGCGAGCCTTGGAGGATGATTACTTCGTTGGCGAGTCCGAGGTTGGTGCTGGCGAAGTCAAACGAGGCCGCGGCCGGCAGCGGCAAGCCCTGCCGGATAAACAGGTCCACATTTCCGGTCATGTTGGTGACTGAGAACGTGGCCGTCGCCACCTCGTTGGTGATGTCGAGGTAGTAGTAGTCGATCTGGCCCACAACCCGGTTGGTGGCGCTAAACGGAACGCCGTTCGTCAGCGGCAGCGCGGTTCCGGTCAGCTCGCTGGCATTGATCGTGTAGGTGATCGGATTCGTCCGGTTTGCCGCGTCGGAAGGGTAGACCCCGAGATACCAGAGCCCCGGTTCCAGGGGCACCGGCTGGCTGAACGGATCAATCTGAATCGATTCGGACGCGCGCCCCGAATTGGTGCTCGCATAGGCGTAAACCGTGCGCGTCGGGAGGCCCGGCGCCTTGCTGGCGACCAGGTTGACGTCTCCGCTGAGGTTTGAAACCGAGAAGCGAACCCCGAGCGCATCGGGTGAAACGTTGAACGAGTAGTAGTCAAAGAGGCCCCGGTTGGCGTTGGTGGCCGCGACCGGAATGTTGTTGGTGAGCGCGCGGAGCGGCAGTCCGAAATCCACCTGGATCGTGAAGGCGTTCAACTGTCCGGCGATGGCGTTCTGCACGCCGAGGTAATAGCGTTGGCCGGGTTTGAACGGCGGCAATACGTTGGTGTAAAGCAAGGCGAACTGCGGCGCCGCCTGAACGCCAGCCAGCAAATAGTAGTCCTCAACCTGCAAACCGTCGGGCAGTCCGGTCTGGCTGAACAGCAGGTTCAGCGGACCGCCCGTGAGACTCACCAAGCGATTGGTGGTGATCGTGGTCTCAGGGGGAACGTCCACGATGAAGTAGGTCAGCGCATCACCGACCACGTTGGTGGTGAAGGGCACCCCGCCGGTCAACCGGTAGGCGACGGGATTCGTGGGCGCGAAGGTCAACTGCATCTGCCAACTTAGCAGTTCTCCCACTTCGCCGCTGCGGCCGTCGGTGATTTCCAGACGCCAATCGCCCAACGCAGGGCCCTTGGCGAGTGGGCGCAGCGGCTCCTCGGGAATGTAGAGACCTTTGGGTTCCTCGATGAGCCGGATTTCATCCAGATAGGTTTCGGCGGGTCTCGGCTTGGTCGGCGGCGCACCGATCACGACTTGAGCTCCTACTGTATAGTTCGTTCCGGGATTGGTCACCGCGACGCTCGCGACCGATCCGTTGGCCAGTGTGACGACACCAGCAAAGAGGCGACCGCGACCAAAGAATGGGTTGATTCTTACCCGTGGAGGAGTGGTGTAACCCGCCCCCGGTTCAATCACCTCGATCGAGGTCACCCGGCCGACGGCATCGATGTTCGCCCGGGCGGTGGCCTGCCTTGAAGGCGACACCTCGCCCGCGCCATTTGCGATGTCGAAAACGATGCGGTTGCCCGTCGCCTGAACCAGGGCCGCATTGGTCTGCCAGATGTCGGTGCCCTGGAAGCTGGAGATGTTCACGCCATCAGCAAAGACGTCGACCTCGCTCGGCGGACCGGCCGCGAATGCCGCGCGGCGGTAGCCCACCCGCAAGGTGTAGAAACGTCCTGGCGTGGTCGCGAACGTCCGCCGGATGCGGCTGCCGGTCCCGCCACCGAGGTTGGGGAACATTTCGATGAAACTGTTGCCGGTCAGCGCCTTCTCGCCGTCGACAATCCACTGCACGACGTTGCTGGCGACCGTCCAGCCATCCACGACTTCACCGACGCCGTAGAAGTCGTCGCCGGGCGGTTGCGCGATGTCGAAGGTGGAACTGGCCAGGACGCGGGTCCGGGTGTCGGTGACAAACGGCGGGATGGCGAACTTGATGAGTTCCGACGTCACGTTGGTCAGTTCGGTGAAAACCGCATAGACCGTATTCGTCACCTTCGCGCCGGGAGTCACCAAACCACCGTCCGAAATCACCGCCAAGGTGCTGGCATTGGTCTCCAGCGCGCTGAGGTTGGTGTAAACGACGCTGAATGAACCCGGCCCTTTGCCAATGGGCGGGGGAAAATTCGCGACCAGCAGCGGAGCCGGCACGCCGTTCGTGCGAGCCCAACCCGCGATGATCGTCGGGAAATTGGTGTTGGCCTTCACCCAGCCTTCCAGCGTGAAGCCGGTGTTCCGCATCACGTCGAGTTCCGGCAAGGGCTCGATGAATCCGATCTGGCCCGCGCCAAATTCGAGGGCCTGGCCCACCTGGCCGTTGACCGCAGTGGCCCCCGCGAGGAGGTAATCCACCGTGAAGTCGCGGAGCACTTCCGTGCCAACTCCGTCGAAGGGCCACCACGCGAGCAATCCAGCCTCGCTGTCGTCCTCTACCTTGCCGCGGCGGTCCTCGACCCCGTAGCGGTAGAGGTCGCGCACGTTGTCCGAGGTCAGCACCCGTTTCCATAGGCCGAAATCGTCCAACGCCAGCGGCGCGCCATTGCGCCGGAATCCGTCGGTCGCGAACAGCATCGCATTGGTGGTAACCGGCAGCAGTCCTTCGAAGACCTGATCCGCGACCAACCGACCATTGACATAAATGAGCGATCGACCCGACGCCCGGTCGAAGGTGAAGGCCACATGGGAAAAATCCCCATTGGTGGTGACCAGTTCCGTTCCCAAGGCCGTCGCGTTGGTGCGGCCGCGATTTTCCACGAGCACGGTGCGGTCACCCTGCGGGTTCACCAGCCGGACTTCCAAATCCGAGATCCGCGGATGATCAATCCGAAGGCCGACGCCGATGGCGGTCACCGCACGCGGGTCGGTCACCGCCACCGAAGACTCGGTCAAAGCCCCATCCTTGAGCGGTAGCCCCAGTTTGCCGGAGTTGAAGACCTTGGTCAGGCTGCCGTCCAGGCCGCGCTCCAAGCGGGCCCGGATTCGGTAGCAGATCTCGAAGTTGTTGGGATTGTAAACCGCTACGAAGTAGCGCCCGGGCGTCAACGGCGGCACATCGCGCAGGCTCAGAACGATGTCGCCACCATTCGGCGGAAACACCGTGGCAAACTTGTCGTTGTTCGTCGGATTCAGGATGTCCGGAATGGCATCGCGCCGGATATAGACCTCCAGAGGACCACCCAGCGTCTCACCCTGCCGGTTGGTGATCGTGATCGTCAGCCGATTCGCGTCCACCGGGACATTGAAGACTTCCAGTTCAATGAGGCGGGCGCGGACGCACCGCTCAACGAACTGCGGCCCGAAGTCGTTCGGCATCAGGCGCAGGTCAAAGCCAGTGATCGATCCCGTGTTCCCCAGCGCATTATCCACGGTCGTGAGGAACCAAGGTCCACCGCCGGACACGCCCATGAATTCTCCCAACGCCCCCGGCCCATCGGTCGGACGCGAGTTCGTTGCCGAGAGAAAATCCCCGCTGCCGGAATCATCGTAGAGCACCGAGACCCCGTTGGTGTTGCCATTCTGCTCCAGCAGGGGTCCATGGTTGTTGAGCACGGAGAAGGTTGAACCCAGCCGCAGCTGGCCGAGCAGGTCGGGGAAGTTCTCATGCCGCGTCGAAACCGTGGGTGTGACCCGGCGCAGCTCCTGGGTGATCAGGCTGATCGCAATCCACTGGCCGATCCCCGGACGGTCCGGCGAGCCATCGGTCAACGGCCGGATCTGGGTCGCAAAGGCATGCGGGAACCCGTCTTCGTCAATGGTTGTGAAGGGCTGATCGGTGCTCACGCCGAAGAAGGCAAATTCACCGCCCTGCTGGTCCTCGGATTTGACACCCACGTAGAAGATGACGTCTGCCCCCAGCGGCTGATTGGTCAGGGCAATCAGCTCGGTTCCGCCCTGTGACGTAGACTTTCTGGCGCCGAGGAGGGCGGTGGGATCAAGGGTCAGCAGACCGGCCTCGCGGGAAACGTAGAGGTCCAGATCGGGACCGTTCGTGCGGATGCGGGACAGGTTGGCAACGGGATCGCTGGGGAAGATGACGAAGGCGACGTTGCTGCCGTTGGTGCGGATGAGGTCACCGTTGGTCGTCGTGCCGGCGAGGTTGGTGAAGATGAAGAACCGCCACTGATTGGTCGTGCCACTGGATCCGCCGATCAGCGGTGAATTCGCCCCCGCCCTCAGGTTGAACATCGCCACGCCGTTCGTAACGCTGATCAGTGCAGATGGAGACGGGAACCCAAGGCTGACCGCATTCACGACCTCAAAATCCTTGAGCGCGCCGGCCGATTCGCCCTCCGGAACGTCAGAGGCAATCGCGAGCGAGAAATCCTGGGCGATCTGGGTCGGGTGATCCCATCGGGCATTCACGTTGACCCGGTGGCCGACCACCAACACCACGTATTCCGTCGCCAGCGGGTTCTTGAGCACGACCCGTTCAACGTTGTTGATGCGATCGGCACCGACGGGTTGGTTGGTGGTCTGTGCGCGGGAGAAGCCGGTGCCCGGAGTGAAATCATTCCCAAAAAACACCTCACCGCTCACCGTGTTCGAGACGATGAGGTCCAGGTCATTGACGAGTTTGGCGGAGGCGACCGGGTTGCCCGGCGGATCAGTCCAGACCAGCGTCAGGCGCAACGGCACGTTGGTGCCGGCCTCTTTCAGGTTCACACGGAAACGTCCGACTTCCCCGGTGCCCAGGCCGACGTCGCTGCCGACATAGGCGATTTCCTTGTCGCCCGCGGTGCCGGTGAAGCCCGACCGCAAAGAGCGCGGCAGGTTCGGCTGGCCCCAGCCGCCGTAGTTGAACACCTCCCGGGTATCCGGCTCATAGGTCTCGCTGGTCGCGAGCGAACTGTTGATCAGCAGCGCCTTGTAGGCGGCGGCCGACGGGAAGAGCGATTGTTTCTGCTCGAAGAATTCCTGCATCTGGGCCAGCAGACCGGAGATGGCCGGGGCGGACATCGAGGTGCCGGACTCATACCGGTAGTTGGGTTCATTTCCCCGTTCCAGTTCCTCGAACAAATAGAACGAATCGCTGTCGGGCAGGAATTGATTCTCGATGCGCCACGCCGCCGAGCGGGCGGAGAGGATGAACGAGCCGGGCGCGACGACATCCGGCTTGAACCGGCCGGAAGCACCCTCGATATCCACGCCGACGTTGCCCCGACTGGAGAAGCCGGCGACCTGGTAGTCGGTGTCGGAGTATTCGCGCAGCACCTCGTTGGTGAAGTAGTTGCGGTTCGTCGAGTTGTAGCCTCGGTCCGGGAATTCCCGGGAACCGATCTTCACCGCAATGCCGTTCGTGTCGTAAACGATCGCGTTGGTAAGTTTCCGCGGGCTCTCCAGCGCTCCGACGGTGATCACGTTCTTGGCGTTGCCGGGGGAAGCGATGGAATCCGGGATTCCGCCGACACCGGAATCGCCCCCCACCCCTTCGTTCCCGGCGCTGAACACGTAGAGGATCGGCTGGCTGCCGGATTCCCTCGGCAAGGCGTCCCGGACCGCCGCATCGTAGCTGGCGGAGTGAGTTGTGTATTCGCGGGTCCTATAGCCCCAACTGTTGTTGGAGATGAGGGGCCGGTTGCGCGTGGCGCGTCCGGGCGCCTTGGCCGCCTCCTCCTGCAGGTAGATGTCACCGGAAGGCGGCCCGCTGATTAGGTCGACCGGCAGGACGAACAGCCTGGCCTTCGGCGCCTTGCCCTGAAAGCTGGCGTTCGTCTCCGACCCCTGCGGCGTGCTGGCAATTGAGCCGGAGGCGGAGCCATCCCCGGCAATCGTGCCCGCCACATGCGTCCCGTGGCCGTCAAAGTCACGCAGGACCGTCGCCTTCAATGGGTCCAGCGTGGTCACGCGGCCCTTCAGGTCCGGATGGCTGTCGTCCACTCCGGTGTCGTTGATGTTCACCAGCACTCCGTCGCCGGTCAGGCCAAAGTAGTTGCTGGTGTTCAGCACGTTGGTCGTCGAACCGAGCTTGGGTCCGGTCAGGTCGTTGGCCACGGCCCGGGGCGACCAGCGTTCGACCATCTGAACACCGCCGAGGCCGGCCAAGGGTCCGAGAGCGTCCGCTGGAGCCACGACCGTGATCAGGGTGCCGAAGGGGCCCCGTTCCCGGAACTCTTCCTTCACGCCGAGCGCAAGCAGCGCCGGCATCGTCGACGTGGGGTCAGGCACCGTGAGGATCAGCTTCCGTTCACCCGCCCGTGGCGAAAGGGCGAGCACTTCATTCAACAGCTCCGGTTCCAGCTTGAAGGCCGGTTCGTAAGGCAACACCGCCGCCACTTCGTCGGCCGTCGCGACGCGATCCGCCGCCGCGCGCGAGCCCCGGACGAGGTAGGCGTTGTTCGGGATGTAGGAGACGATTTCAAGTCCGGCTTCCTTCAGAACCCGGCGAAACGTGTCGGTGGTCAGGCCATCCGCCTGCACGAGGTAGGCGCCGGGATCACCCTCGGAACGCAACCCGGCCGGCAGCGCCAGCGGTTCGCCGCTGGCCGTATCCACGAGGGCGTTGCGCAGCAGGAGTGCCCGATCGTTGCGGACCAGCGCTCCCATCGATGCCTCCGTGTTGCGGAAACGGTTGGTAAACTTAGCGTCGGCAAACCGCGGCGTTTGGCCGGGAACCAGCGCGGCCAGCTTCACCCATTTTTGCGCCGCTGGAATTGCCATGGCGCGATCCACCATGACCGGTGCCGGACGTTGCGCCCCTGGCGCAGGCACCAAAACGGATCGGTCCGGTTCGGTGGCGAGTTCGGGACGCCCGGCGAGACGCTGGCTGGCGCGCCAGGTCAGCAGTCCGCACAGGAGCGCGAGTGCGAGCAGGGCAAATTTGGTGCGGCGGGTAGCTGGCATAGACACGGCGGGCGAAAACGGAGTTCAGGGATTCTGGAAGAGGATCCGGTGATCCTCGACCTTGGTGGTCGGAGCGTTGGGGGTTCCCTCGAAGCGAAGCAGCGACTTGGTGGCGAATTCGCCGGTGACCACGTAGTTGGTGACCATGTTGTAGAAATTTCCCGGCTTGAGATAGAACGCATTGGGCGCGGGCTTCAGCGACTGCCCGTAGGCATAAACGGCCACCGTGGGTTCATCCGCCCGCAGCAACGAGAGAATCTGTTGCGGGAGACGTTCCACCACCTCGTCGGTCACGTTGGCGCCCATGGCGGTGGCGCCGGTGTTGTCGGCCGCGAGGAACGGGGCCCGGTCCGACAGCGTCGGCACGCTCAGGATGGAGCCCAGATTGGTGAACGTGCCCCCCGGAGCCACGGGAAGCACGGGGAAACCCTGAGCCATGGCGTTTGTGCTGGCCATCATGGCCAGCAGTCCGGGCATGACCGCCCTTGTTTGCTGATTGGTGTAGCCGCTGAGAATCTGGGCGACCTCTGCGGAATCCGGCTGGAGGATCAGCGCTTTCGGATCCGTCGCGTTGGCCCGGTTGTCCAGCACCGGCACTCCGCTCAGGACTGCGGCCCACGCGGCGAGATTGGTCTGGTTCACTCCGAGCAGGCCACGCGCGGCATTGTCGTTGAGCGCAGTGGTGAAGAGATCCGCGAACTTCCAGTCGTTGACCGGGTGGGTGCCCCCGTTACCCGCCCACGAGGCCCAGTCGTTGATCTCCCCGAAGAACAGCGCGATCCACGGCGCTCCTTCCAACCCGTTCTGCAGGCGCAAGTCGACGGCGGCCGACTTCAGGTAGGTGGTCTGCCACGGCGTGCCGCGATGAACCCGGCCCAGCCAGCCCAAGTTGGGATACGAGACACTGCGCAACGCGGCGGGTGCGTTGGAACTTTGGGCCAGAAAACGCCAACTGTCGGAGCCGACGATTTGCGGATCTTTCAGGCCGAGGTTGATGCGTGAAAAGTCGGCTGCTGCGCCGCCGGTGGCGGTGGCCCCCAAGTTCGGGACCTGCCCCCAAGGAGCGCCCGCCTGCTGATATTTTCGCGTGCCGACCGGATCGGTGGCGCGGTAGGGGCGGATCTGCGCCGTCCAGAAATTGGTCGTCAGATTCGCCGGCCAATCGCTGGAGACCCGGAAACCCACCGGGCCGTTAACGGCATTGAACCAGCGGGTGAGCGGCTGGCCCGGCTGCACCGGACGCCAGTTGACCGGCCAAACGCTGCCGTTCTGAATCAGGCGGGCACCGTTGCGTTCGACCTCGGCGGCATAGGCTCCCGGATAGCCAGGTGCCGCGATGGCAACGGCCGTATAGCCGGGGAGCAGGTCATCCTTCAGGAAATGAACGAGCGGATCGTTGGCCTGGCGGCGATCGGTGAACACCACCAACGGCGACGGGTTGAATCCGACCTGTGCGTTGGTGCCGCCGTATTGCCGGCGCAGGGTCTCAATTTGCGCCGCCGTGAGTCCCGCCCGATTGGTCTGATAGAGGAAGTAGTTCAGTCCATCGATGGCGAACTGTTGGTCTTCCAGGCGAACCCCGGCTCCCCGGGCATCCCGCCACAGATTGCCGATGTCAAAGCGCCCCAATGAGACCGCGAACTGGTTGGAGATTCCCAGGGTGCCGGCCAGACCGGCCGAATTGGTCAGCCAGAACCGGGACATTTCGCCGCCGGGTCGGGAATCCGAAGACCTTGTGCTGGCGATCTGAATGCCGCCCCGGCCGGCCGGCGCGCCGAGGTAACGAAGGAGGTTGGTCTCATAGACCACGCTCTGCATCGAAACCACGTCGAGCACGCGCTGCGGATTCCCGGTCGAGAGGATCGTGAACACCATCTGGTTGGTGACCGCGAGCGTGAGCGCAGGCGGAGGTGTCGCCACATCCACCCAGCCGAAGTTGGTCGCGCCCGCCGGCAAAGCCCGCAGGTTGGCGGCATCATAGATGAAGTCCGCCAGGTAGTTCGTGACCGCGCCGACAAACTCCGTGGCCCGCCAACTTCCCGCAGCCAGCGATTGGTTCGCCACCAAATTGTGGGCAACCACATTGGCCGCGGTAGTGGGCCAGATCTTGCGGAGGCCGTTCTGGAATTCCGCATAGACCGCGTAATGATTCGTGTTCCGGACCTGCACCAGGACCGGCACCGGAAAATTGAAGCTGTAGCTGTTCCACGCCTCGACTCCGACCGAGTTGGTCAGCGTGACCCGGTATTGAACCTGAGCCCGCACGCCCCGCCCTGCGGCCGCACCGGAGAACGGGCTCTGGTTGTTGGGCAAAGTCGTGGCCGCCGTCGGCTTGATCAGCCGCATGCGACGCGTGACCTGCAGGGCCGACTGCCAGAACCCTTCATTGAAGCTCGGCAAGCCCTTCTTCGCGCCGATGACCCAGGGAATCCCAAACACGTTGAGCTGGGTGGACGGCTCGACGCTGCCCGGCAATCCGCGCGGAACGGTCGCGAGCGCTTCCTGCGGGGTCAGCCAGCGTTCCGCCACCGGCGCGGTGTTCCGAATGAGTTCATAGCCGCCAATCCGCAGCGGGGCATTGAGCGGATCGCGGTCGAGATCCCGCTGATCGACATAGAAGCGCGGCCGGTAAACGTGCGGCGCATGCAACCGGAAATTGTTCGTGCCGGCCCCGGCCAACACCCTGAGGTCATGATCCAGCGGGGCGTTCGCGTAGTCGTAGATGTTGGCGGCGACCTGAAGCAACCGGTGGACCTGCGAATCGTAAACGTAGTTGGTCGGAGCGCCATCCGTCGCCACGGCGGGGCCGAAGACCGGCAAACCGTAGGGCGCGTAACTGTTCGGATCATTTTTCACCAACTGGCGGATTTCCGGAGAGCGCACGATCGGCAGTCCGTTGGTGAATTCGGACAGCAAGAGCCGGTCGGCCGCGTTGGTAAACCAGTTCAGCGGCGTCCAGCGTTCCAGCGGAGCGACCGAGGCATTGGCGGGGCGATCCCCGTTGGGGTCGTGCGCGTAGTTCAGGTTCAGCTTCGCCCGCCGGAAGTAGGTTGGCGCCACCGCCCGGCCGCCATTGACGCGACCGTAGGCCGGGTGGAAACCGGACTCAAAACGGGCGTCCGGCGAATCGGTCCCCAATTGCCCGATGGCCCGGTAGAAGGTGTAGGCGTTGTAAGTGCTGTCGGTGTGGGCCTGTCGCCGCTGCCCGGGCGCCAAGGCAAGCAACTCCTGCCCGGTTATTCGGCCGCCCCCGGTTCCAAGACCCAGCGTCGCGTCAAAAAGCTGATTGATGTCCGTGAAGCGACGGCGTTCGTCCGCGCCCGACCATGGCTGGTCGGTCTCATCATTGTCGGCGGCGGGCTGAACCGAGGGCCGGAGGACGTCGGCCAGCGAGTTCAGCACCGGCCCGTCCGCGTAGGTGTCCACAAGATCGGTGGCCAACTGGCTGCCCGAGTTTGAGCCCAGCAGACCCTGCTCATAGCGGAAAAACTGGACCGCATCGTCCTGATTGAACGCGTTGCGGCGGAACCTCAGGACCCGTTCCGCGTCAGAGAAGGCCAGTCCGGTATTCGCCACCGGTGTGGTGAAGTATCTGAAGTCGTTCAACTGCCAGACGTTGGTGTTCAGCACCCGCACGAAACCCGCCAAATTAAGCTCCCAAGAGCCGACCCCCTGATTGCGCAGGTAGCCGCTGTTGAGGACCGCCCCGTCCGCAACGGGCCACGCCCCGGCGGTGTCCGGCGTCTTGGCCCCGTTGCCAATGAAGTTCAGGTCCAGCGAACGGCCGACGGGCAGAATCACGTAGGCAAAGCGGCCGATGAATTTGTTCGTGCCCGAGTGCGGGGCGTCCGGATGTTCCAACACACCGATCCACTCCGGATCACCCACCTGATATTCAACCTTCGGCCTGGTCGATCCATTCGGCTGCACCTCCTGGATCGCGTCGCCCCTAACATCCGTGGCCGTCACCCAACCGTTGGTTTCAAAACGCTGGTTGCGGTTTAGGTCCAAGTAGAAGCGAAATTCCCAAGGCAGTCGGGCGTTCGAATTCGTCTGCACGAAGACCGGCGGCCGGGGATCGTAGTAAAGGTTGCCGAGCAAGCCGGCATAGGTCTCCCGATCGGGCGCGCTGCCGCCCAGATTGAAGTCAAACCCAGACGCCGGTCCCCGCCCCTTCGAGTAGGCGACGTTGGTCAGGTGCCCGTAGTTGCCGGTATTGGGGAACAGCCGGTTCAGCACGAAATTCGTGTTCTGGTAGTTCGTCGAGACGGCGAATCCGTAGGCAAACCGGTTGGAACTGAGAAACATCCGGCCAATGAGGTCCCCCTTGGCCCGGTTCAGCGCGGTATCGGCGAGATACCGGGCGTCGATCTGCTCGCCGTAGGCACTGACGGAAAGCCGCTCCCGGCGGCTCATGGCGAGAAATGCCACGGCGGTGATGGTCACCACCGAAAGCATGATCAGGGTGATGACCAGCGCCACCCCGCGACGGCGGGTATGGGCGGCAGGACGGACCGCTGGAAAGGCGCAGTTCATTGCAGGGCGGTGCGCAGGGCGATGCGCTGACGAAACACGAGGATGTTGGCGAAGTTACGGGTCAGGAAGTTGGTCTTCAGGTTTTCGTTCGGGAGGGAGCGAAACTGCGACAGCAACCGGGGCGGCAGCGTTCCGAGTTCGACCTCGATCGTGGAGGGCAACGCCGTGTTACCAAAGGTGGTGATGTTCTCGTCGCCCGGCCCTGTCTTGTAGTAGGCCTGCACATCCGGCGGGATGTCGTTGGGATAGATGTTGGTCCGCGTCGTGCCGTCGATAATCTGCCCGTTCGGTCCATAGGCGAAGGCCCGGAAGAAGACGACTCCGTCCAGCAGACGGCTGGCATTTGAGCGGACGCCGGTGCCTAGGTCCGCGAAATCGCGCCAGAAGCTGTTGAAGGTCGTGGGAGCGGCCCCCGCCCGCAGCAGGGTTTGCGGCGAAAAATTCTTCACCTGGCCAAACGATACGCCGTCCGATCCAAACACGGCGCTGCTTCCCGGAACTTCATAGCGGTAGAGGGTTCCGACATGCGCGGCCGTCCTATTCAGGGCGTTGGTGTCATTGGCCACGAAAAGACCCAACCCCAACGCCTGGCCGGTGTCCGGCCGGCTGAGGAGGAAAAGCTCGTGGAACGCCGAGTCCCGCGAAAAACCGTCTCCCAATTCCGGCAGCACCGCGGCCGGATAGGTGCGGCGAATGACGACGTTGTTGGTCACTTCCGGAATCCGCGTGGCCCAGGCACGCTCCAGATCGCGCACGATCAGTTCCATCGCCGCCCGGCCGGATTCCGACACGTCGGACTGGGCCGAGTTCGCCCGGAGCGCCTTCTGCGTCTGATCGAACATCGAGTAGAGCGCCAGGATGACGATCGACATCAGGCCGACAGCCACCAGCACTTCGAGCAGCGAGAACGCGTGCTGACGGGCGAAGCGATTAAGTGAGGGGCTCAGTTTCATGGGGTCACGCGAAGCGTCATTGCAGGACCAGGGCGGACGTGCTGATGCGGCGGCGGAAGATCTTGCTGTTGAAAATCTCGGAGGTGTTCTGTCTGGGCAGGCGATATTCCTGAAGCTGTCCGGTCACCTGGGTGCGATACGATTTCCGGCTGTTGCCGACCTCATAGACGCCGCCCGCCTGGTAGACCGGCCAGCGGAAGGTAAGGCGGACGTCAAAAACCGGGCGCTGCGCGAAATCACGGTGCACGAAGGGAGCCCCGTTTTCCGGGCCGGACGGCAGCAGGTAAACCTCGGCCGTCACCTGATAGCGGAACGCGAAATCGAGCTTCTTCTCATCCGGTTCCCCATTCAGCCGCGGGCGGATCTTTTCGCTCAGGGGACCGCTGAACGAGCGCATCTGGGCCGTCACGGTATTCGTTCCGAACCTGTCGCGGTAGACGTCCAGCCGAGGCAACGACAACAGGCCGATGATGTCCTCCGCCCGGTCCAGTTGCCCCCGGTCAAGCGCCCTGAGGGACGAAGTCGGCGACCATGCGAAGTGACGCCCCTTGAAGGCATTCGTCGTGGGGTTGGCCCCGCTGTTCGTCGCCTGGTGCGAGACCACGATGTAATCCACGTAGTTGGTCAGTTCATCCAACCGCACCGCACCGCCGCGGATGGCTTCGATGAGCAACTGGGCGTCCTGGTCGATGATGGTGTCTTCCCGGTTCTGCTTCTGGACCGAAAGCCCCATCGGCATCACCCCCATGATGGCGACCATGGCGATCGCTACGATCGCGATGCACAGGGCGATTTCCACCATGGTGAAGGCAGCCTGAGTCTGAGCCGACCGGCGGAGCTGGAGCGGGGAAAGTTTCATTTGGTCTCCGGCTTGAAGAGTTTTGACCGCCCCGTCAGTGCGGCGATCCGGAAAATGCTGTTCGTGTAGTTCAGCTTCGGCGTTTCGAGGTAATCCACCGGGCGATCAATCGCGAACGGACCGGCCGTCTTGGAATTCGGGACTGAAGTGCGGGGGAACAGCACGCTGCCGAAACCAATCGTCAGGTATTGATCCGTCGGCACGCCCTTGCTGGCAAACAGTCGCCCCGTGGCGTCAAACGCCAGATACGGTAGTGTGAACCCGGGAACGGCGTCCACCGGATCCCCCAGCCGCGGGGCAATGGGAAACGGAAAGACCGCCCGGGCAAGCGTGGCGAACTGGCCGTTGGGAAACTCCGGGAGCCGTTGGGGCGGGACAAAGAAAGTCATGTTGGTCGGAAACACGATGCCGTCGGGCAGGCTCCGCCATTCGGTGAGGTAGCGCGGACGACGGTTCCCCGGCTGCTCCCCGACCGAGAATTCCGTGTAGAGGGCGTAACTCGTGAACAGGCCCCCAAACACATTCGTCAGGCCCCGCAGGGCGCGTTCCTGCAATTCCGGAAGGGCGGTCAGTCTGGGCTCGTTGATCAGCTTGGTGTGGTGCGCCTTAAAAGCTTGCGCGGCGTTCTCAAACGGCTTGTCCCCCTCGGTGGTTGGCACCGAAAAGACCATATAAACGGTGGACCGGTTCTTGATCGCATACTGCCGCGCCAGCCCGATGTCGTCGGCAACCTGACGTTCCGCGGCGGCCAGCGCGTTGCCCTGCCCAAATCCCTTAAACGCCGGCATGCTGATCGCCGCCAGCGCCCCGATGATGCCCAGGACGATGAGCAGCTCCAGCAGCGTGAAGGCGGTCACCCGGGGATGACTTCGCACCTCGACAGCCTGGTTTTGGGTTGGGCGGGCGTTCATGAATTGGCAGGTCGGCTCAACGCCAACTGTAGAGATTATCCTTGTTTACCCCCGCATCGGGCGAGGCGCTGAAGTCGATCTGCCCGTCGGGCCCGAGCGAGATTGCGAGGACGCTCTCCGAAATGGTCCGGGCGCCATTCTTCAGCAGGCGGTTATCGAAGGGATCCTTGATCCGATTGTCGTAATCCAAGTCGAGGAGCACGATGTATGGGAAACCCCAGGGATCACGGAAGATAAAGTCGGCTTCGGAGATGCCAGAAACCGAAATGCCCTTGGCCACCTTGGCGTTGAGATAAACCTGCCGCTGGGGATTCAACTCGGAGTCGGTGTTGACCGGGCGGGCCGGACTGCCTGAATCCATCACGACGTTGTAACCAAGACCCGGAACGGTGCCGACCCGGAATGAGCCTGCATCCATCGACTTGTCCGTCAGGATCGCCATCAGTTCAGCGTTGCTCACCTGCCAGTTGGCGCCGGAGGTATTCTGAACCGACGCGAAATTGTTACGCTTGGAGCTCAGCACCTGGACTCCGTTCTGCATCGTTCCGTAGGTGAAGTCGGGCACGTCGGAGTTAACGGCGTTGCGCGTGTTCCGCGACGCCGGGAGTCGGCCGGTCGCCGTCTGGTAGGCCTTCACCGCGCCGGCGATGTTGGCCATATCAACTTGGGCCTGTCTCTTTTTTGCCGTGAGGGTCGCCCTGTTGATCGCCGGCAACAGCATGCCGGCTAGAATCGCGATGATGGCGATGACGACCAGCAGTTCGATCAGCGTAAAGCCGTTGCGGGCGGTGCGACTTGGGAGGGCGGTGATGTTCATGGGAGAAGTCGGTTATGCAGACGAGAATTCAGTTCTTCCAGTTGCCGATGATCTTGCGCTCGCCCTTGACGATGACTTCCGCCCAAAGGTCGAAGCTGGTGGGATTGTTGGTGGGATTGGTGGAGACGTAGCGCCAAGGATTCAGCGAGGGATTCGAGGCGACCGGCGGCGGAAACTGTGAGTTGTTCAGCGGCCAAGCGATGCCGGCACCCTTTTTCCCCGACGCATCGCCGCCATGCCCCACGGCGAGGAGCTCCAAGTCCACATAGCCAGCCGCGGACTTTTGCCGGAAGATCTCGCAGCTTTGGTAGTCCTTCAGCGGAACGCTAAAGAGCCGGCGCTTCAGCGGGCGCTCAGTCCTGTCCAGAGTGGCCCCGGCCTGCGTGCGCGGCACGGAATTCACGATGCCTTCACGCCCGAGTTTATCGAGCAGAACCGCCGAAGTGACCTCCACTTCATCGTCTGCGGTAAAGAAGCTGCCGCGGCTGTTGTCCACCAGCGCCCCGGTCAGCTCATAATAGAGGGTGTTCATCACCGGATCGACCTGAGTGGGACCGTTGCCCGTGTTGTTAAGAGTGTAGGTGTTGTCCGGCGGATAGACCCCAAAACGTGATTTGTAGGATTCAATCGCCGTCACCAGTCCGGCCAGTTCACCGCGCACCCGGGCCTCTTTCATCTTGGCCGACGCGACCGGAGCCAAACCCACAACCAAGCCAGCCAGCACCGCGATGATCGAAATGACGGTGAGCAGTTCGATCAGCGTGAACGCGAGCCGCTTCCGATGCCAATTCAAGCGAGGCTCGGCGTTTCGTTGTGGGGCTGTGTTCATACGCTGGAGTGGTGGGGAAAGCCTCAGGTAAAGGCTACCGGTCCTTCAATTCCTTTTCCATCCGTTCACTGAGCCACTGTTTGATCATGCTCTGATAATTTAGGTAGCGCTCGCGCGCCATCCGCTTGATCCGCGCCAGCATCCGAGGATCGATCCGCAGGGTGATCGTGACCGAATCGGACTGTTCCGAGGCCATCGTCTTGGCCGCTTCCATCAGCCGCAGCTCAATCTGGTTCTCCGCCCAAAACGAACCTTCAGCCTGCTCGCTGTCGAACAGGGGGACATCTTCCCAAGAGCTGAGGGTTGGTAACGACATCGTCACGGCTCCAAGTTTTGCCTCAATGAACGCTGATAAAGAAACTCTTCCGGATCGGTGAACACCCGCGATCCAATCACCCGGATCATCCGACCATTCGTCCGATAAACGCTAAAAATGCCCTGCCCCGCCGCCGCCTTTCCCAAGTTAAAGTATCTTGCCTGAACACTGAACCGAGGCGAATCAGGCAACAACCGGACCGCAAACGGGTCTTCAAACGACTCCTCGATCTCTCGGGTCGTCAGCGTCTCACCCACTCCGAAGGGCGGATTGTTCCAGTCAAAGTCCACGTCGTAACTTGTAAAGTCATAGCCAGTGCGGTGTAACTACTTTGTATTTACACAATTCACGCCGGCTCGTCAATTACTTCTTCGGATGTCCTGCAAAAGGAACGGCCACCGCTGTCCGGTGGCCGTTCCAAAAGATTCTAACACAGCGCCCGGTTATTCGCCGGGGCCGTCGTTACCGCCAAGCTGGTCGATCAGGCTGATCAACGGCAGGAACAGGGCGATGACGATGCTACCCACGATCACGGCCAGAAACACGATCATGATCGGTTCCAGCAGCGAGGTCATGGCCGCAACGGCGTTATCGACCTCGTCATCGTAGTTGTCGGCAATCTTCAGCAACATTTCCGGGAGCGCACCGGTCTGTTCACCGACATCCACCATCGAAATCACCATCGGCGGGAACACCCCGGATTGTTCGAGCGGAGCCGTGATCGTTTCGCCTTCTTTGACGGCCTCATGGATCATCTGCACCGCGTTGGCCACCACCACATTGCCGGCCGTTTCCCGGACGATGTTCAACGCCTGGAGAATCGGGACGCCCGAGCTGACCAGCGTGCCCAGGGTCCGGCAGAAACGGGCGATTGCGACTTTGGAGATCACGTCGCCCAACACCGGAAGATTCAGTTTAACCTTGTCCCAAATCCATTGGCCCTTCTTGGTCTTGAGCGAAACCTTGAAAAGGACGACAAAGATCACAATCCCCCAGATGACCGGGCCGGGAAAAATCGGGAGACCAAAGGGGGCCGCATCGCCAATCAAGATGGTCTTATCCTTGATGACGTTGGATATCTTAAGGACGAGCAGGGTGAATTCCGGCATCTTTCCGTCGCCCAAGAGGTCCTGGAAGATCTGCTGGAATTTCGGCACCACCACGATCATCAAGAGCGCCAAGATGCCTCCCGCCACCACCATGACGGCCACCGGGTAAAACATCGCCGCGACGACCTTGCCCTTGATCTTCTCGGCCTTTTCCATGAACTCGGAAAGGCGCGCGAGGCAGACTTCCAGCACGCCGCCAATTTCGCCGGCCTTGAC
>JAYUSF010000029.1:0-26899 GCA_043755815.1 Verrucomicrobiota bacterium | reverse complement strand
GAGAGCGGCCGCATCCACCCGGTGGAACACGACGGCAACGAGGCGTTCGTCGTGGGGGACGTCAACCTGTCGCCGCTCTCGGGCTCGTAGTAGAAGGCGTAGTCGGCGCCCTTGTTCCAGTAGCTGTCGTCGTCGGTGAAGATGTTTTCGACCGCCAGGAACCAGCACCAGTGGTCCGTTGCCAGCACACTGTCCACCTTGTCGAAGAAGTCGGTCGCGGCTGCGGTGTTGAGGTTGAGCGTGAAGATCGCGTTCGTCAGGCGCAGCCAGGCGAGGTTGGTGTCGGAGGTGTGGCGCAGCTCGTAGTTGGACCTGTAGCTGGAGAGGTTCGGCCCCACGTAGGACAGCGCCGAACCGGCCCCCGAAAAGCCGCCGCCACCACCCGGCCCGCCGCCCCCGCCGCCGGGGGCGTTGGGGGCGCGCCAGCGGTCGCCGGCGGCGCTGGGAAACCAGTCCTTCATCAGGTCGCTGTCGCCGTTCTGCGCGAGCGCATAGACGCCCCAATTGGCGCCGTTGATGTAGAGCTGCGCGAGCGCCGCCTTCGGGCTGGGCGCATAACGGGCCATGACCGTGAAGTAGACCGGCTCACGCAGGACGGTCTCGTCGCCGAAGGAGTTGTTCAGGTTGAACGTCTCGTAGCCGAGCAGTTCCGTGACGTCGTTGGTGTAGTTGACCGTGATGTTGAGGGACTTTTTGGCCGCGGCCATCGTGAAGGAAGTGTTGCCCTTGTAGCGGGCACCCACGCCGGTGAGCGCGACGCCGTTGTCCAGCGTCAGCGAGCAGAGGACGTTGCCGCCCGAGGTGCGCGCCGACGTCAGCAGTGTGCCCCAGTTGGCCTGCGTGAAGGTGAGGTTGAAGGTGCGGAGCAGCGTCGGATCGTAAAGGCCGTCGGTGCGCACCGCCCGGAAGAAGCCGGCGGCATCGGCAAAGTCACCGAGCGGCTTGGAAGGGGCGTTGGTTTCGTCGCCGGCCAGCAGTGTGCCCAGCGCGGCGACGTCCGACCAGTTGCTGAAGTCGGCGGAGGACTGGATGCGCCAGTCGTTGTCTTTGTCGCCGATGACTTGGACGGAGGTGGCGGCTCCGTTGGACCGGAGTCGGAGGTCCGCCGCGAGAACGGTCGCCGCGAATCCGCAAGCCAGCAGGAATCCGGAAATAGGGTTGAGAGCTTTCATCGGTGTGAAGCGGAGTTGTCGTCGGACGACCGGAGTCCGCGACGAATCATGAGTGAAGGGTTTGCCAGGCCTCTGGAACTACTTGGCGGACGTGGCTGGCAGTGACAGCAGGTAGGCGCGCCGCTGGTCGGCAAAGTTTTTCAATCCGATGGTGCCGCCACCGCCGGGACCGAAGCCCTCACCCTTCACGTCTTCCGTCAGGCTCTTCTCAAAGGCCTCCGTCGAGTCGAGCTTGCGAGTGTCGGTCTTCACGTCGGCGGCGATGAGGTCATGCAATTTCTGGGCGATGGGTCCCAGGCGTTGCCAGTCGAGCCACTTCTCGGCGAGGTCGCGTTCGTAGCCGAGGTAACGTTCGCGCAGTGCCGGCACGGCGAGCAGCTTCGAGATCAGCGGCTTGTTCGCGTCGTTGGCGGCGTGAAGCGGGTCCAGCTTCACCCCTTCCACACGCTGCCCGCCACCGGGGCCGCCGGGACCGCCCGGACCGCCACCGCGATTGCCGTCACGCCCCTCTCCGGGACCACCACCAGGGCCACCCGTGCCGCGGCGTCCGCCGGGGCCGCCGCCGCCAAAGCCGGGACCGCCAGGACGGGTGAAGGCCTCGTTCATGTCGTGCGGCACGATGTGGAACCTGCCGCCCTCTTCCTGGTAGATCGCGTAATCGCTGGTGCGGATCCAATAGCCGTCATTGTTCACGAGGGCGTT
Organism: Verrucomicrobiota bacterium; assembly: GCA_043755815.1. GTDB lineage: Bacteria > Verrucomicrobiota > Verrucomicrobiia > Limisphaerales > UBA9464 > CAIWAH01. Next base: position 25,025 of record JAYUSF010000029.1, on the reverse strand, counting down.
TTCGACGGCGAGGAACTTGAGCGCGCCGTCGATGTCGAGCAGCGGCTTGAGCGCGGCTTCCAGTTGATCGGCCGGCGTTTCGTTCAGCACTTTGGTCAGCCGAATGAGGTCGGTCCAGACCTTGGGGCTGTCCTTGGTCTTGAGGCTGTAGATCTTCTTGTAGGCTTCCGGATCGTCCCCGAGGTAGGCGAGCGAACCGCGACCGTTGGGACTGCCGGTCACCTTCCAGCGGGCGCCCTTCGTCGAGCCGAAGAACTCCTTCGTGAAGTCCTTGTTGAACTGCTGTGCGTTGGCGTAGACGCCCCAGCTCTCGCCGTTGATGACGACGCGCACCAGGTTGACCTTCGGCGCCGGCAGGTAGTCGCGGGCGATGTGGCTGTATAGGACCGTGCGCAGTTCGGAGGGATCCTCGTGTGAGTTCAGCAGGTTGAGAGTCCGGTAGCCGCCGAGGCTTTGCTCCTTGTGGGCGAAATCGAGCGCGACGTTAAATGACCGCTTCCGGCCTTCACCGATCATGAAATAGGACGACATCCCCCGGAAATGGACGCCGACGTCGGCGTAGGTCCTGCCATCCACGGTCAGCTTGGCCGGCACCTCGACGTCGGTGTTGTTGAAGTCGGCGAGCTCCTTCTCCCAGTCGGAATTCTCAAACTCAAAGAACAGGGTTCGCAACGTGCCTTCGTCGTAGAACGGCGCGTTTCCGCCGGACTTCACCTCGGCCGGCGTCAGCTTCGGCCCGGGCTGGACTGGCGTAGGTTCGCCGCCACCGCGGGGACCACGCGGACCCCGCTGACGAATCCGACCTTCGGCCTTCTCCTTGGCGAGGAACTCCCGCGCCGCCTTGCGCTCGGCGGTATTCAGGCGCTTGTCGCCATCCTGGTCGAACTGCTTCACCAGCTTGGCTTCCTGCTGCATTCCGGGGCCGCCTGGACCGCCAGGACCGCCCGGTCCACCGGGGCCGAACGGCGGCGGGACGCCCGCGCCCGGAGGACCTCCAAAGTCAGGCGGCGGACCATCGGGCCGTTGCGCGGCGGCGGTGAAAGCGGCCGTGAGTGAGACGGACACCACAAGAGCGGCGAAGAGCGGGCGTAAGGGCGAGTGCATGGCGTTATTACCCTTCTGTGACCGGCGCGGATTCCATCCGGTTTCCGCAAACCGATTCGTGACGCCAAGGGAACACCGGGCGATTAAGCCCGTATGTGCGGCCAACCGGAGATTTGTTAAGCCGTGGTAAAAGCGCGGGCGCCGAATGGCCTCTGACCAAGGCCCTCTTGTCCCACCTCTGATTTTCCCCATTCCCCCGGGACGAAAGAGAGAGGATTGGAAGCGCCCCATGCCCAAGAACTCGAAAGAAATGGCTTGTAAACCAGCCGCTCATTTCGTTCTTCAGATCTGTCCCCACAAAATTCAAATGACCAGGCAATCACCAGCCTTCGGTTCACCTATTTGCCTCCGCGTCGTCGGCACTCCGCGTCGTCGGCACTCCGCGTCGTCGGCTGAAGCAAGCGGCGGTAAGTTGTCGCCGCTTGCCGGAGTCAAGTTTCCTTCCCCCTCAACGGCCCGCGCTCGGCCGGGAACGTGCGCCATTCCCCACCAACAAAAATGTCCCGGAACCGGCCGGATAAAACACGCCGGACCGTGTGGTCCAGCGTGGCTGTAGGTAGCTCCAGCCATGCCCCGGGACGAAACCTAAATGAGAGTAACAATCCCGATACTGAAATCAAAACGGTTTGGCCGAATGGTCAGCCTTGCGTTGTCACTGATGGTAGGCAGTGCCCTGGCCCAAACGCCGCCGACAATCAACAAAGCGTTCGATACGCTGGGCGAACCGATCGCCGGCGGGATGACGTTAGGCAACAACGGTGACATTTATCTGGCGACATGCGGCAATTCGCCGCGAGTCGTGCGCCTGTCATCCAGCCATGTGACGCTATGGACCTATCCGCTTTCCAGTGGATTCAAGATTTGGTGCCCGCCATCGGTTTCACCCGACGGGACACGTGTCTATTTCGGGACAGACAATGGCTTTCTGATGTGCTTGGACACGGTTACGGGCGGCCCAAAATCCGGATTTGCCGTGACCCCGTTGAACGGGGCCAGCGTCAAGATCCGCTGCACTCCCGCGCTCAATTTCAATAGCTCTCAGGTTGGCGCGGGCGGGGCCGTTTATTTTCACTCACACGACGGCAAACTCCATGCTTTCAATGCTACCACCGGCGGGGAACTGCCAGGCTGGCCCAAGGATACCGGGAATTTGGGTGGCCCACCTGCGTTTGGCGGGCACACCGAAACGTGGTCATCGTCGCCGGTGATCGACAAGAATGGCAGGATCTACGTCGGCTCGGCCAATGGGCATATCTACGGATTTACACCGGCCGGCGCCATGATTCTGGACGTAAACGTTGAGGCGCCGATTGAGGCAAGCTTGGCCGTCAGTGCGGAAGGATGGCTGTATGGTTGCACCCGCGAAAACGGGGCGTATGGAAGTGGGGCCATGTTTGCCATCAATCCGGCTGCTTATATTCCTGGAAATCCTGACCAGGCCAAGCTTTGGCAGAAGGAACCTCTAACCAGTTGGACACTCGCCGGTAGCCTTGCTTTTCTTGCCAGTCCGGTGATTGACCAGTCAGGTTTTGTCTATTTCACCCACTTCGGGCACGAAATCTACAAGCTCCATCCGTTCACCGGCGAACAGCTCCTCATTTACCACGGCCCGGGCAAGCTTTGCCAAACCCCAGCCATCAACCAGTATGGCCAGTTGTTTCTCGGAGCTTCGGCCGGAAGCGAGCCGAACGGCAACCGGTTCCTAGCCTTTGATTTGGCAACCCCCGGAGCCGATAATGGAGCCGGCTTTCAAGTCGTCACTCCCTATTGGCAGGCAGCGACCTTTCCCGGAGATACCGATGGACCCGATCCAGGTCCTGAGCTCGACGGTTTCGCCGATTTCCTCGGCTGCGTGCTGATCCGGACCACTTCCAGTGGCCGCGTCTATTTTGCCGATATGTCGGGCAAGGTCTTCCACTTCAATTCCAACTCGCCGCTGATGGCGGGTGACTGGCCTTGTTTCCAAAGCAATTCCCGGCATACCGGGGTGGCGGGATCGTATCCGTATCTCATTGCCGAGATTCCACCCCACTACAATGGCGATGCCTTCTACACGCTGCCCAACAAACTCAATGCCTGGGGCGAAGTGGTTGGACAGGCCTATGGTCAGCCCAATAGCACCGTGTCCGGTTTCTCGGCGGCATATTGGATCAACAATACGACCGTCGCCTACAATGGTTCAGCTTTTGTGGCCGGGTCTGCGGCCCGATCCGTGGACAATCTGGGCCTGGCCGTGGGCACTGGCGGTGGTGTTCCCCGACTCTGGCCTTCCTTAAATGCCCCTTTTGTGAATATGAGCGTGTTGCCAGAATTCAACCTGGCCACTGCCGTGCCCACCGACATTGGCTACGACGCCGAATCCGGTTACCCGTTGATCATTGGCTATGGCACAGAAACGGCCACGGGCACGGTTCATTTCCTCACTTGGATTTACAATGGGTTCAATTCGCCGGAAGCCAGCGACGTGGGCACCACCGCGGGTGGTCAAATCTATCCGGCAGCGATCAGTGAGGCGCGCAAAGTCGTCGGCCGAGTGCGCTATGGTGCTGGCGAATCACTGCGGGCCTTCAAGAGCCAGTTCGGTGTTCTACCAACCGGTCAACTGGGCACCCTTGGTGGCCTTGAAAGCGATGCCAAGGCGATCCATGACACCGGGGGCATTGTGGGTTGGGCGCACAATCTGACTGCCAAGCGGCGGGCTTTCCGGATGTCCACCAGCGGCGCGGCGATTACGCACACGGACGAACTGCCGGCAATCCCCGGCACCACCTTTGCCTATAACAGCGAGGCGCGTTCCGTGAACCGCTTTGGCCAGGTGGTCGGCAAGGCACAAAAGGATAGCGCGACCTACCGGGCCTTCCTCAACAACCCCGGCGGTTATGTTTCCGGCACGCCCGGCCCCCTTGACCTGAACATCATCACCCTGGATAACGGCCTCACCCCGGCCAGCCAGTCGTGGTTTCTATCCGAAGCCATCGCCATCAACGATGCCGGCGTGATCGTCGGACTCGGCACGAGAAGTGGTAGCTCACGGGCATGGATTCTGTATCCCAAGCTGACGGAATAGCAGTTCAAGATTGCAGGTGGGGCGGCCCGGCGGGCCGCCCCACTCGCCGGGTTCAAAAACCATGACAATACCCCTAAGAGCTGCCCCTAAGCCGGACCCATGCGGCAGAAGCACGGACGGTCTGCGTCCGCGAGGAGCGACCGTAGGGATCGAACAGTCGGTGGTCCCGGCGGATGGCCTGAACTTTCTGCTGACTCACGCCGAATGCAACGTTACGCGCCTGAACCCTCGGGGGGTGCGCGCGGACGTGACCGTCCGAGCTCTGTTCGACTGCCGGGTTCTGCCTAAGTCAGCCTTCACGCTCATCGAGCTTTTGGTGGTGATCGCGATCATTGCGATCTTGGCGGCCATGCTGTTGCCGGCGCTCAGCCGGGCGCGCGAACAAGCGCAGGGCATCGTGTGCCTGAACAACCAACGGCAACTGATCCTCGCGTGGTCGATGTATGCGGACGACAACCGAGACTGGCTGGTGCCCAACAACCCGCGGCTGGTGGGCGGCTTGAGCGACGGGACGGGCTATGGGCCGCTCAAGTCGTGGGGCCCTTCTTGGGCGCTGGGCGACATCGCCTATGGCCGCTCGGATGGCACCAACCTCGACTACATCCTCGGACCTCGGCCCGACTCGCTCAGTCGTTACGTGCCGGCAGCCGCCACCTTTAAGTGTCCCAGCGACCGGTCAAAATCGCAGGTGAAAGAAGACCCCAGTCGCCCGCGCGTGCGGAGTTTTTCCATGAGTGCGTCATTGGGCAGTGTGCGACGGTTCGGACTTGTGTTCAGCGCCTTTAAACGAACTGATCTGTTTCCGGGCCCGCGTCAGGAATACGTCGTCTTTGTCGATACGCAGGCGGACAGCCTGGCCACCAGTGCCTTCATCACCGGCCGCGATGTGGGCACCGGCACTTGGGAACAATGGCCAGCCGCTCGCCACAACCGCAAAGGGAGCCTGTCGTTTCATGACGGGCATGTGGAACTCCACCGGTGGAAAGATGCCAGCACGCTGGAGTCTGAGCGTGGAGAATACCTCTGGCGGAAATCGGTCCCGGACAATCCCGGCTCCGACTGGCGTTACCTCTGGGAACGCATGAACAAGGGTATCCCTGGCTCCGGTGACTGACCCGCGCCTACCAGTGAAGTTTATGGCCGCCGCCTTCACGCTGATAGGGTAGCTGGTCGTGATCGCGACCATTGCGATTCTGGCGGCCTTGCTGTTGCCGGCACTCAGCCGGGCGCGGGAGCAGGCGCCGGGGATTGTTTGTCTAGCCAACCAGTGGCAACTGATCCTCGCGTGGTCGATGTATGCCGACGACAACCGCGACTGGCTGGTGCCCAACAAACCTCTAAAACTGGCCGTCGCCCTGCATTTTTGTTAAGCCGTGGTAAAAGAGCCGGCATCCGGTGTTGCCGGGCGGTAGGGTTCCCACCAGAACATCGGCCATGGCCAACGCGTCCGACAACTCCGCCCAGCGCATTCTCGTCATCGACGACGACCGCAAGCTCTGCCGCCTGATCCGCGACTACCTCGAACCGATGAGTTACGCCGTCGAACTGGTTCACACGGGCCCCGAGGGCGTTGAACGCGCCACCACCGAACCGTGGAGTGCGGTGATCCTCGACGTGATGCTGCCGGGCCTCGACGGCTTCGAGGTGCTCAAGCGCATCCGAGCCAAGGTGGACGTGCCGGTGCTCATGCTCACCGCGCGCGGCGACGAGGCGGACCGGATCGTGGGCCTAGAAATCGGCGCGGACGATTATCTGCCGAAGACATTTTCGACCCGCGAACTGCTCGCCCGCCTGCGTGCCGTCACGCGCCGCCAGGGCCGCACGGTGAAGCCGGGCGAAGAGGCGCCGGAGGAATTCGTCGTTGGCCCGGTGCGGGTTGTGCCGGACACGCGCACCGCCATCCTGGGCGACCAGGCGCTTTCGCTGACGCCGGTGGAATTCGATCTGCTGGCCTCGCTGGCCCGGGCCAAGGGACGCGTCCGTTCCCGCGAGGCGCTGCTCGAAGAGTGCCGCGAGCGGGACTACGACGTGTTTGACCGTTCCATCGACGTTCACATCTCGGCGCTGCGGAAGAAGCTCGGTGACGATCCCAAGAATCCCCGCTTCATCCGCACCTATCGCGGCGCCGGCTACATGCTCATCAACCCCGACGCGCCATGACGGAAGACCCAGGGGCAATGGAGAGTTGGAGTGCTGGAGCGTTGCGGTGGCATGCCGACAATGATGCGGGCGCAGTTGAGCAGTGCCTTCGACACCGACAAGAGGTCCATTCATTCCACGCCCGCCCTCACCCCGGCCCTCTCCCCCGAGGAGAGGGAGAAGGTCACGGCACCCTTCGAATCCACTCGCCCCGTGCTCCGCTTCAGCACGCCCCTGGGAGTCTTCGGCAGATGGATCGGTGCGGTCGTCCCGGCGGGGCGCGATTCCCCCTCTCCCCGGGGGAGAGGGCCGGGGAGAGGGTGGGCCAGCCTCATGCTGCAAAATCTACCTGTCACCGCGCCGCCGCCAACGGAGGCAGCTTCCAGATGCGCGCAGTTGCTTGGGCTCCATTCCGGACTCCATGACTCCAGCACTCCAATAACCTGCCCGCTTCACCCCTCCCACCATGCGCCTCCGCCTGCCGCTGTTCGCCCGCTTCCTGGTGTGGCTGCTGCTGAACCTCGTGCTGCTGGCCACCGTTTTCTGGCTGCTGGTGCGCACGGAATTCCGCCCGGACGCCCTGATCGCCGGCGTGGCGGGCGAACGGGTGCAGCAGGTGGCCGACGTCATTTTCGGCGAACTCCGTTCCCGGCCGAAGGAGGAGTGGACCAGCATCCTCGAACGGTTCGGCACCGGCTACGGGGTGAAATTCGCGCTGGTGGGCGACGCGCACGAGATCATCGCCGGTGCCAAGCTCGAATTGCCCGAAGAAATCCGCCAACGCATCCGCGGCCGCGGCGGCCCGCGCCGCGACGGCGGTCCGCCGGATGGACCGCGGGGCGAGGGCTTGCGCCCGGAAGGGCCACGGCCGGACGAACGCCCACTTGGCCCGCCACCCGAAGGAGAAGCAGGGCGCCGGGGTCCGGGACGGCCCGATGGCCGGCCCGATTTTGGTTCCGCCCGCACCTTTCTCCGCTCCGAGAAACCACCCGCATATTGGGTGATCCTCCGCGCCCCGTTGAGCACGCCCGAATCCGGCCGCCTCACGCTCGGCCGGTTGGTGGTGATGTCGACGACTTTGAGCGCCGGCGGCCTGTTCTTCGACTACACGCCGTGGCTCTGGGCCGGCGGCGGGGTCCTCCTGTTTTCCGTGCTTTGGTGGCTGCCGTTTGTGGGCAGCATCACCAAGTCCATCCGCCTCGTGACCACGGCGACCGAGCAGGTCGCGGAGGGAAAATTTGCCGTATCCGTCAACGACCGGCGCGGCGACGAACTTGGCCGCCTCGGCGCCGCCGTGAAACGCATGGCGGGCCGGCTGGAGGGATTTGTCACGGGCCAGAAGCGTTTCCTCGGCGACATCGCCCACGAGCTCTGCACGCCGCTCGCCCGGATGGAGATGGCGTTGGGAGTCCTCGATCACCGGGCGGATTCGAAGCAGCGCGAATACGTGAACGACGTGCGTGACGAGGTGCGCCACATGTCCGGCCTTGTGAACGAACTGCTGTCGTTTTCGAAGGCCAGCCTCAAGGCGAAGGAGCTTCCGCTCGTGGCCGTTTCGCTGCGGGAGCTGGCCGACAAGGTCATCGCCCGCGAAGCCGCGGCCAGCGACGCCATCGAGGTCAGCGTGCCGGACGAACTCCAGGCCAAGGCCGAACCGGAACTGCTCGCCCGCGCCGTCGGCAACCTGATCCGCAACGCCCTGCGCTACGCCGGTCACGCCGGACCGATCCGCCTGACCGCCGCGGCGCGTGGCGATGAAGTCATCCTCAGCGTGACCGACGACGGTCCGGGCGTGCCGGCGGAATCCGTCACACGGCTGAGCGAACCGTTCTACCGTCCCGACGCCGCGCGCACGCGTGAGCAGGGCGGTGTGGGACTTGGCTTGGCCATCGTGAAAAGCTGCGTCGAGGCCTGCCAGGGCAAGCTCACGTTCCGCAACCGCGAGCCCAAGGGCTTCGAGGCGGAGATCCGGCTGACGCGGGCGTGACGAGGGATGCATCTGGCCACCGTGTGCGGAACGGGCGCCAACAAAGTGCTGCCGGCATCTTGCCGGCAGTCCCCGATAGCTCGCCCGGGCAGGGTTAGAGTTGCTCGCACTGGTCAATTGTTACCGACGCAGGCTTGGCCGCGGCGCGATCACCCGCACGCCGTTGTGGCGGGCTCTGCCCTCCAGGGCTGCGCCGTGGGGCTACCACCGGGCGAGAGAACTTCACACCACCGGTTCGCGGCCAGCCGCGTCCCCTGCCCCCAAGATGCCGGCAGCACTTTGGGGCGGCGGCGCCTCCGGACGAGCCGTAGCAAGCCGACTTCCCGTCTGGAACCGAAGCTGGTTTGCTTGGCCCATGCGTTCCGCGTCCCTTGCCGACCTTGTCCGCCACTGCGAACAGCGCCTGAAGCCGGCCACCTTCACCGACTACGATGGCGCGGTGAACGGCCTGCAGTTTGAAAACCGCGGTTCCGTCACCCGGATCGCCGCGGCGGTGGACGGAACCCTGGCGGTCGCGCGCAAGGCCGTCGCCTCGGGGACGGACCTCCTGCTGGTGCATCACGGATTGTTCTGGGGCAAGAGCGCGCCATGGACGGGACCACGCGCGGAGCTGCTCCGCCTGCTCGTGGAAAACAACCTCGCGGTCTATTCGCAGCACCTGCCGCTCGATGGTCACCCCGAGCTCGGCAACGCGGCGCAATTGGCCGCCGCTCTTGGTTTCCGACGGCTGAAGCCGTTCTTTGAACACAAGGGGGCCAGCCTAGGTGTGCAGGCGACCCTGGCGAAGGCGATTCCCCGCGATGAATTGGCGGCCCGTCTTGGCAACGTTCTCGGAGCGGTTCCGAAACTGTTACCCGGCGGGGGCGCGACGTGTCGGCGCATCGGCATCTGCACCGGTGGCGCCGGCAGTGAACTCAAGCAGGCGCGGGAGGAAGGCGTGGACACGTTCATCACGGGTGAAGGACCGCACTGGACCTTCGCGCTCGCCGAGGAGGCGGGTCTGAATGTGTTCTACGGCGGCCATTACGCGACTGAGGTCTGGGGGGTGAAGGCGTTGGCGGCAGAACTCAGCCGCAAGTTCGGCGTGCCGTGGGTGTTTGTGGATCATCCGACGGGGCTGTGACCAACCGGGAGTATTCAGTGGTCAGTATTCAGTCAACCAGTGGGGCGTGCGTCAGGTGAATCCACTGAAAACTGCCCGGCTGATCACTGATTACTGATTACTCGTTCCGCCCGCCCCCCTAACCTGCCCGCATCATGACGACGCTCGCATTGCATGAAGTCCACGCCACGCTCGGCGGCCGGTTCACCGAGGAACGCGGCTGCGAGGCGGTCGCCGATTACGGCGACGCCTTGGCCGAGCACGCCGCACTGCGCCACGCGGTTGGCGTGGTGGACCTGAGCTTCCGCGGCCGCCTATGCCTGCTCGGGGCCGACCGGGTGCGCCTGCTCAACGGCCAGGTGACGAACGATGTGAAGGCTTTGACGACCGGACGCGGCTGCCACGCGGCCTTCTGTTCGCCCAAGGGGCGTCTGGTGGCCGACGTGTTCATCTACTCCCTCGCGCAGGAACTGTTGCTCGACTTCGAGCCCGGTCTGGCCGCCGCGCTGATCCAACGCTTGGAGCACCACATCGTCGCGGAAGACGTGCAGGTGGTCGACGTCGCCCCGCATTACGGCCTGCTGAGCGTGCAGGGGCCGAAGGCCGCGGAAGCCGTGGAGAGGCTTGCGATCTTCCCGGCGCTGGCCGCGGAACCGCTGGCCTTCGTTTCGGTGAGTGATCCGACGCTGGGCGAGCTCTACGCGATGGACCACCGCCGGGCCGGCTTTCCGGGCCTGGATCTTTTCGTTCCCACCGACGCCCTCGGTGCCGTCTTCGACAAGTTGGTCAGCGCGGCCCGCGACTGCGGCGGCGGCGCGGCGGGTTTCACGGCGCTCGAATGGGCGCGCTTTGAAGCGGGCATCCCGCGCTTTGGCGTCGAAATGGACGAGACGAACCTCCCGCCGGAAGCCGGTCTCGACCGGGATGCGATCAGCTACACCAAGGGCTGTTATACCGGCCAGGAGACGATCGCCCGGGTGCGAACCTACGGCTCGGTGACCAAGGCTTTGCGCGGACTCCGCCTGCCCGACGAACTCACCAGGCTGCCGCGCCGGGGAACCAAGCTGATCCGGGACGGTCGCGAAGTCGGCCAGATCGTCGGCGCGCTCCGTTCACCGGCCTTCAACGCAAACCTCGCACTGGCCTACGTGCGCAAGGAATGCAACCAGCCGGGCACCGAACTGACTTGGGATTCCGACGGAAACCACGTGGCGGCCACCGTCGTTTCCCTGCCCTTCACAGAGTGACGGCCGGATTCACCGTGGGCTGCTGAGTCCGCCCCAGCCGTCGCTTTACCCAACTGCGCACCCGAAGTGAGGGTTCTTCAACCAGCTTGTAGGCCAGCAACCCGCACACAATCGACGCCACCACATTCAGGGGAAAGCGGTCCAGCGGCGTCCCCGAAATGCCGAAACAGAACACATTCTGCCACAGGTAAACGCTGAAGGAGATGCGCCCCAGCCAGGCGATCCCCGGCCACGCAAACAGATTGGCCACGCGCACCGGACGATGTTGGTGGAGCAGGAACGCAAGGCAGCCGAATGCCAGCATCGCCACCAGGCTGAGGAAGACCCGGATCGAAACTGCCACGGCCGGAACTTCCCGCCAGGGCGCCAACCAGGCACGCAGGTCGCCCGAAAATGTGCCGATAAAGGCGGACGGACTCCGGGTGAAAATCAGGATGAGGAGGGCGACGGCAAAGATCGGGATCAGCCGGATTCCGGAAAACCGAAGCATCCAGTTCATGCGGCCCTTGAACGCGGCAATCCCCCACCACGCGCCGACCAGCAATGAGCCAAAGATGTAGTCAGTCCGTTGCTGGGTCATGTGTTCGCGGACAGCCAGCTCACGACCGACGATCCGCCAGGTCGCGGCCGCCAGCATGAGCAGTGTCACCGGTAGCAACCGCCGTCCCGCCGGAATCAGGCGCAGCATCAGGGGCCACCACAGACAAAACTGAACCTGAGCCGCCAGGCTATAGAGGTGGCCGGTCAACGCCGTGGCTCCGTGAAAATGGTCGCCCGTCCAAGGGGAGGCCCAGAGCACCCGGAGCGCCGCCGGCCAGTCTAAACCGGGCGTGTGCCACCCCCAGATTCCTAAGGCGACGGCCAGGTAGGCTGCGGCCGGCAAATAGAACCGGACCGCCTGTTTGCCGAGAAAGCTGCGGAGGTTGATCGAGCCGGACCGGGCCTCCTCGCTCAGCAGCGACCACGTGATCAGGTAGCCGCTCAACACCATGAACGCCGTCACGCCGCCGCGAATGAACGGATCCAACGGTGTCAGCCATGCCGGGTAATCATCACCCCAGCGGGTATGAGCCAGCATGACGACCGAAATCGCGACTGCCCGATAGCCATCGAGCGCCGTGCTTCTTGAACTGTTTTCCGTGCCGTTTGCCATCCTGGATTCGCCCGCCCTTCGGCGGCCAAGCCGCAGAGCCTAAAGACCAAGCTAGCGAAACCGCAAGCAACCCCCATTGGAATTCTTGGCTACTTGCCCCTACCGCAAACTTGGGACTGCCAGCGGCAGCTTGTTTCGTCATCTTCCGCCCGAACGTCGCCCTTCATCTCATGACCATCCGTCCCATCCTTCGCCTGCTGCTGGCCCTCAGCGGTTGCGCCACGGCCCAGGCCGCAGACTTCCTGCCCGCCCCCCAGCCGTTCCGACAGGAAGTCGCCCAGCGGTTCACCACAACCAACGGACTGCCCTCGGGCGACGTCCAACTGCTCGATCTCGCCGCCGACGGGCGTCATCGGGCGTTTTCCGGTGGAAACTGGAGCGAGTTCCGTGACGGAACCTGGGCGCCGTTGGACGCGCTGAAGCCAAGGTCGGAACGCGAATTCCGCTTCACCGATGCGCGCAACACCGCCGTGACGGTTCCCTTGCCATGGAGATCCGTGAAGCAACTGGTCCGCACGCCGAAGGGCACGTGGCTCGTGACCCCGGCCGATCCGTATCTGGTGCAGGACGGCCGCCTTGGCTCCCAGGGCTGGCCCAGCAAGTGGTCCGTCAACCAGCTCGCCGCCAGCCCGCGCGGCGAGGTGCTGATTGCTTCCGGCGGCGGTCTGTTCCGGCGGGCCGCCGAAGGCTGGGCGCGCGAGGAGGTTTTGGACGGCTTGGGCCGGGCGTGGGCCGTGAATGACGTGCTCGGCGTGGCGTTCGACAACGCGGGCCGGCCGTGGTTCGCCACGAAGGCGGGCGTGGGTTGCAAAACCGCCCAAGGCTGGAAGTTCCACGAAGGGAAGGACGGTTTGCCGTGGAACGACTTCACGGGCCTGGCCGCGGGCGAAGGCGAGGACGTATGGTTTGCCACGCACCTCGGTGCCATCCGCTGGGATGGGAACGAGTTCCACTACCGTCAGGGACTCCGTTGGTTGCCTTCCGATGACGTCCGCAGCATTGCGGTGGATGTCAAAGGCCGGGCCTGGTTTGCCACCGCGGATGGCATCGGGATGCTGGAGCGCAGGTCGATGACGCTCGCGGAAAAGGCCGAGTTTTACGAAGGCGAGGTTGAGCGTTACGTGAAACGGACCCCCTTTGGTTTCACCGCCGAGGCCCCGCTGGGGAAACCGGCCGACAAATCGACGGCCAGCCCCACCGATTCCGACAATGACGGCCTGTGGACCGCCATGTATGGCGCCGGCGAATGCTTCGCCTACGGCGCGACCAAGGATGCGAAGGCCCGCACTCGCGCCACTCAGGCGTTCGAGGCCCTGCGGTTTCTCCAGAAAGTGACCCAAGGCGGTCCCCACGCACCGCCAAAAGGCTACGTCGCCCGCACGGTCCGGCCTGCGGAATGGCCCGACCCGAATGACGGCCGCCTCGCCGGCGACCGCGAGGAGGCCAAACGCGATGGCCTGTGGAAGGTCTATGAACCGCGCTGGCCAAAGAGCGCCGACGGCAAGTGGTATTGGAAGTCCGACACCAGCAGCGACGAGCTCGACGGGCATTATTTCTTCTACCCGCTCTACCACGATCTCGTCGCGGAGACGCCGGCGGAGAAGGAGCGCGTGCGCGAAGTCGTCCGCGATCTGACCGATCACCTGATCGCGCACGACTTCACGCTGACCGACCACGACGGCAAGCCGACCCGGTGGGGCGTATATTCCCCAGGCGCGATGAATGGCGATCCGCGCTGGTGGGCCGAACGCGGCCTCAACGCCCTCAGCCTCCTCAGCTATCTGACTGTGGCCGGCCACGTCACCGGCGACCCGAAGTATGCCGCCGCGGCCCGCGAGCTGGTCGAGAAACACGGCTATGGCCAGAACCTCATGTTTCCCAAAGTCCAGTATGGCCCCGGCTCGGGGAACCACTCCGACGACGAGATGGCCGTGATGTGTTTCTACAACCTGCTCCGTTACGGCCAGGACCCCGTGCTGTTGAACAGCGTGCGCTACTCCTTCTTCGCCTACTGGGCCAACGAGGCGCCGGAGCTGAACCCGTTCTTCAACTTCGCCTTTGCCGCCCATGGCCGCGGCCAGAAGATCAACAACGTCTGGGGCGAGTTTCCGGTCGAACCCTGGGCCGGCTGGCAGGAAGACTCGATGGCCACCCTCTACGGCTTACCCCTCGACCGCCTGAACTGGCCCCATCGCAATTCCCACCGGCTCGACGTCGTGCGCCTGCCGCTCCAGAAGTCGAAGGACCTCTATGAGCCGGGTAACGCAAGCCGCGGCCACCGGGTGAACGGCAAGGTTCTGCCCGTCGAAAACCGCCACTTCGAACACTGGAACACCGATCCGTGGGACCTCGACTACGGCGGCAACGGCGGGATGCTGGCGAGTGGAACGGTGTTTCTGCTCCCGTATTATCTCGGGCTTTATCACGGTTTCATCGCAAAACCCTAGGCCCGCCCGTCTGGTCCACGGCTCCGGGTTGGCTGCAACCGTCGCCAATCGGCAGGGCGCATCTTTTCATCGTGGTAGGGCAGCCGCGGCGGGTGGGGCGTCGCGGCAGCGTCTTGGACTGCGCCAGTCCCCTGGCGCTTTGGCCGGCCGGCCGCGGTTCAGTTCCCGCCCCTCACAGCCCGCCCACGCCCGCGAAAGCGGCAGGGGACTGCCGCCGTCCAAAACCTCGCGGACTTCGCCGCGCGGGTGTCGGCCACGCCACGCGGCGACGATCCGCCCACTGCTCCGAAGCCCGGAGCGGCGGCTTTCCAGCCGCCGCGGACCGCGGGGAACCAGCCCCGGCGGCTCGAAAGCCGCCGCTCCTGGGCGCCGGGCGCCTCCGGCAGGGCAACCACGATGAAAAGATGCGCGCAATCGGCGGCCACAATGACATTCGGCTTGGTCATCGGCAGCCGATTTTGTTCTGCTTCGCCCCGCCACTCATACCCTCCGCAATGCACCTGACCTCGCTTGACTGGATCATCATGGCGGCGGCCTTCGCCGTTTACCTCGCCATCGGCCTCTTCGTCGGCCGGACCGCCGGCAAGGACTATGACAGCTACTTCCTCAGCGGCCGTTCCATGCCGTGGTGGCTGCTCGGCACCTCGATGGTCGCGACGACCTTCGCCACCGACACGCCGAACCTCGTCACCGGCATCGTGCGGCGCGACGGCGTCTTTGGGAACTGGGTCTGGTGGGCCTTCCTGCTGACGGGCACGACCACGGTCTTCCTCTTCGCGAAACTCTGGCGGCGCAGCAACGTGCTGACCGACATCGAGTTCTACGAACTCCGCTATTCCGGCAAGGCGGCGGCCTTCCTGCGCGGGTTCCGCGGCATCTATCTCGGGGTCTTCTTCAACGTGATGATCATGGCCAACGTCACGCTCGCGGCCATCAAGATCGGCGGCGTGCTCCTCGGCCTGACCCCGATGCAGAGCATCCTCATCGCGTCGGTGATCACCGTGGCCTACAGCATGGTCGGCGGACTCACCGGCGTGCTGCTGACCGATCTGGTGCAGTTCATCGTGGCGATGGTGGGATCGGTTTGGGCGGCTCACTTCATCGTCGGCCTCCCGGAAATCGGCGGCCTGGCCAAACTGGTTTCGCATCCCGACGTGGTGCCCAAACTCGCGATGGTGCCCGACTTTGGCGAAATCCACTCCGAAGCCTTCATGGCGGTGTTCCTCTTCCCGCTGCTGATCCAATGGTGGTCGGCCTACTACCCCGGTGCCGAACCCGGCGGCGGCGGCTACGTCGTCCAGCGCGTGCTCGCCGCTAAGTCCGAGGCTCACGCCGTCGGGGCCACGCTGTTCTTCAACGTCATGCACTATGCGCTCCGCCCGTGGCCCTGGATCCTGATCGCCCTGGCTTCGTTGATCATCTACCCGATGGATCCGCCCGAGAAGATCACGGCGGCCCAGACCGCGATCACCCGGGCCGGCGGCGTGGAAAAGGTCGATGAAGCAACCCGGCTCGCGGCGCGCGGAGTCAGTTCGCTGCGGGCTTCGTTCCCAAACATGCCCGAACAGCAGATCGCCCATGACCTCGCGTATCCGGCCCTGCTCACCCGCCTGCCCGCCGGCCTGCTCGGCATCGTGGTCACCTCGCTGATCGCCGCCTACATGAGCACCATGTCCACGCAGGTAAACTGGGGCTCGAGCATCCTGGTGAACGACATCTACCGGCGTTTCCTGAACCCCGCCGCCACGGAAGGCCAGATGGTCTGGATCGGCCGCTTCGCCACCGTTGGATTGATGGCCGTTTCGTGTGCCGTTGCCCTGGTGCTTCAGGACGCGCTCAGTTCGTTCGAACTGCTGCTCCAGGTTGGCGCCGGCACGGGCCTGCTGCTGCTGCTGCGCTGGTTCTGGTGGCGCGTGAATGCCGCCGCGGAGATCACCGCCATGGTCGTCTCGTTCGGCATGGCCGTGATGTTTTTCATCTGGAAGAAGTCCGGCGGCACGCCGCCCTCCGGAGTCAGCCAGATGATCTGGGGCGTGGGTGTGACCACGGTTTCGTGGATTCTGGTCGCGCTGGTCACCAAGGCCACCGACGAGGACAAGCTCCGCGAATTCTACCGGCGCATCCAGCCCGGCGGCCCCGGCTGGCGTTACATCCTCGAACGCGCCGAACACGAACGGCAGCAGATCCGCGATCCCAAGATGAAGTCAGACCTGCCGATCGGCCTGCTCGCCTCGGCAGCGGCCACCGCGGGTATCTGGGCGCTGATCTTCGCCGGCGGCTTCTTCCTCTACGGCCAGCCGCTGAGCGCGCTCGGCATGTTGACCATCACCGCCGTGGGCGGCGGCATCGTCGGCTACTGCTGGAAGCGCCTGTCGTTTTCGGCGGGAAGTCAGTCCTGAAATCCGCGCGGTCAGATTGCACCCAACCGACCGGTCGACTTCCCGCTCGAATTCCGCGCCCAACGCGTAATCGTTGCGCCCGTCCTCGGGTCTCCTGTTTCGAGTCATGCCCCTCACGCTCACCCACGTCGGTTTGCCGCCCCGGCTCCAGCACCTGCTGCGCGACACGTCGCGCTCGTTTTACCTCACCTTGCAAGTGTTGCCCGGCTCGGTCCGCGCCCAGATCGGCCTCGCCTACCTGCTCGCCCGCGCCACCGACACCGTGGCCGACACGGAACTCGTGCCGGTCGGCGAACGCCTGACCGCCCTCGAAGGCTTACGGGACCGCATCCTCGGCACGCGTCCCGAACCGGTGAACCTCGCCCGGCTCAGCGCGTCGCAGCGGGGCAAATCCAGCCTCGCCGAACGCCGCCTGCTGGACCGCCTCGAGGAAGCCATCACGCAGCTCGGCAAGGTCGGTGAAGCCGATGCCCGGGACATCCGCGACGTGCTCACCGTCATCGCCGGCGGTCAGGAACTTGACCTGCGGCGCTTCGAACCTCCGCCCGAACCGCCGCCGCTGCCAGGCCCCGCCGGAGACTTGGCGCCCGCCGATGCCGTTCCGCCCCTGCTCGTTCCCCCGCCGCTGCCGCCCCGCCTCGCCGTGGCACCACGGGAACTGCGTGCACTGACCACCGACGCCGAACTCGACGACTACACCTATCGCGTAGCCGGCTGCGTGGGCGAATTCTGGACCCGGCTGACCCGCCGGCATTGTTTTCCCAAGGCTTGGCTCGACGAACAGCGGTTCCTTGCCGATGGCCGCGCGTTCGGACAAGGGCTTCAGCTCGTCAACATCCTGCGCGACCTGCCGCGTGACCTCCGCAATGGCCGCTGCTACTTGCCCACCGAACGTCTCGCCGCCTTTGGCCTTCAGCCGGCCGACTTGCTGGATCCCGCGAACGAACCCCGCCTGCGTCCCCTTTACCGGGAACTGGTTGAGCGCGCCTTCCGCCACCTCGAAGCTGGCTGGCGTTACACGAACACGATTCCCTTCGCGCACTTCCGGCTCCGCCTCGCCTGCGCCTGGCCGATCCTGATCGGCGTAAAGACGCTGGTGAAGCTGCTCGCCACCAATCCGATCGACCCCACGCAACGCGTGAAGGTGAGCCGGGCCGACGTGCGCGAAATCCTCACCGGCTCGCTCTGGCGGGTGCCCTTTCGCGGCCCGTGGCAGGGACAGTTCCAGCGCGCGCTGGAGTAGCGCGGCGGGCTTCCATCCGCTTCCGCGAACCCGACACGTGCGCACACGGGCTTTCGGGCTACCCTGCGTGGGTGAAGTTCTTAGTCACTGGCGGATCGGGTTTTGTCGGACGCGAAATCGTCCGCCAACTCATCGCGGCCGGCCATTCACCCCGGGTTCTCGCCCGCGGCGTGAAACCGCCCTCCGGAACGGTCGAAACCATCCGCGGCTCCGTGCTGGAACCGGCTTCACTCAACGCCGCTTGTGCCGGCTGCGACGCCATCATCCATCTCGTCGGCATCATCAGTGAAGTCGGTGATCAAACCTACGAACGCATCCACGACGAGGGCACCGGCCATCTCCTCGCCGCGGCGAAGGCGGCCGGCGTTCCGCGCTTCGTTCACATGAGCGCGCTGGGCACGCGGCCCAACGCCACCGCCCGCTACCATCGATCCAAGTGGGCCGCCGAAGAACGGGTCCGGGCCAGCGGCCTCGCTTGGACGATCTTCCGCCCCAGCCTGATCTACGGTGCCGGTGATGGGTTTGTAAACCTGTTCGCCCGCCTGAGCCGCTGGTCGCCCGTGCTCCCGGTCATCGGCGCTGGCACGAGCCGGGTGCAACCGGTGGCGGTCGCGGACGTCGCCCGATGTTTTGTAAGCGCGCTGAGCCAGCCCAATTCCGTCGGGCTAACCCTCGACGTGTGTGGCCCGGACCGGTTCACGTTCACCGAGGTGCTCGTGGAAATCCTGAAGGCCACCGGCCGCCAGCGCGGGTTGTTGCACTTGCCGCTCCCGTTGGCTCGCGCGCAGGCCCGTTTGCTGGAATGGATCTACCCAACCCTCCTGCGCCGGCCACCACCCCTGAACCGCGACCAGATCGTGATGCTTGGCGAGGACAACGTGGGCGATCCCGGGCCTGCCGCGCGATTGTTCGGCTTCGCGCCGGCGGCCTTCCGCGAATCGCTGCGGGACTTCCTCAAGTAAGCTCTCGCGCACGCCGATTTTCTGGGCAGGAGTCGCCCGCTTCGGATCGGCGCCTCGATGGTTGAAGTTGCCAGCCGCCGACGGTCGCCGAAAGAGAAGCGGGCGGCTCAAGGGAACCACCATGAAGGTCTTCCCCTGCGTGATCGCCGACCGGACTGGACAGGCTGGTCCGGTCGGCCCACGGATGTCCGAGCACTGATGGCAATCTGCCGGCATGAAAACCGAAACGTCAGCGGAAGCATCGATCCGAAACGGCAGTCCCCGCCGCCGGTCCGGATGCGAGTCGCAGCTTGATTTCGCCCTGCCGGCACCGGCGCCAAAACCTCTGCGCCGGCCGGAACGGCCCGCCCGACCCTGCTCCCGCGAGCGGGCCCGTTGGTGGTTCAACCAGATGCGCCAGGTTGTCGACGAGGGCCGCACTGTGGACGTGGCCGGGGTGTTTTGAAAGGCGCGCCCGGTTCCGCGAGCCGGCGGTCCGCCGGCGTTACGGCAAGCCGGAGGCTTGCGCCACACCGTAGCGCCGGCCTCTGGCCGGCCGTGCCGCAAGCGTCCCGCTTGCCCGGGGCGTCTGGACGGGAGCGGTCATCAGGATGCGGTTGAGCCCACTTCCCGCATGCATCCGCAGTTGGAGTCGGTGGCATACGGCTGCTAGCCTCTGTCCGTGAAGCTCACGCACGGCCTGCATCTCGCCTACTGCACCAACGTCCACCGCGGCGGGGACTGGCCTGAAACGCTCGCGAGCCTCGAGAAACACACGCTGGCCGTCCGTCGCCGCGTCGCGCCCGACCGCGCCTACGCCATCGGCCTGCGACTCAGCGACACCGCGTCGCGCCAGTTGAGCGAGCCGGCCGCCTTGCGGGCATTCCAAGACTGGCTCGCGCGGCACAACTGCTACGTCTTCACGATCAACGGCTTTCCCTACGGCAACTTTCACGGCACGCGGGTGAAGGAGCAGGTTTCCCAGCCCGATTGGAGTTCGCCGGATCGGCTCGCCTACACCAACCGGCTCTTCGATCTCCTCGCCGAACTGGTGCCGGAAAAGGTCGAGGCTTCCGTCAGCACCGTGCCGGTGAGTTTCAAGCAGTTCCGGCTCGGCGAACGCGGCCTGCGCACGGCCCGCGAACATCTCTGGCGCTGCGTCGACCACATGGAGCAGCTCACGCGGCGGACCGGGAAGAAGTTCCACCTCGGACTCGAACCGGAACCCTTCGGCACGGTCGAGAACACCACCGAGTTCCTTACGCTCTTCGAACAGCTCGAAGCCGACCGCCCCGGCGACCTGCGACTGCACGAGCATCTCGGCATCAACTACGACACCTGCCACTTTGCGCTCCAATACGAACAGCCGGCCGAGGCGCTGCACCGGCTGCAGCGCCGCGGGATCAAGGTCAGCAAGCTGCACCTCAGCAACGCGCTGCGGGTGCATCCGACAGCCGTCGTGCGGGAGCGTTTGAAGGCGTTCGTGGACGACATCTACTTCCATCAGGTCATTGAGCGCCGGAGCGACGGCGAGATCGTCCGTTACTCCGACCTCGACGAGGCGCTCACCACGCCGGTCTCCGACGGACCGCAGTTCGACCGCGAATGGCGCATCCACTTCCACATCCCGCTGCATGCTCCTGAGACCGAGACCTTCGGCACCACCGCCGACCACCTGCGCGGCACGTTGGACGTGGTGAAACAGCATCCCGCGCTCTGTTCGCACCTGGAAATGGAAACCTACACGTGGGAAGTCCTGCCGCGCGAACTCAAGCAGGCGAGCGTGGTGGACATGCTCGCCAGCGAATACGCCTGGACCTTGGGCGAACTGGAGAAGCGGGGCATCCGGCCGGTCTGAAGCCACGATTGATGGGTGATCGTTGACGGCATTTCCGCTCCTCGACTTCGGCGCGGGTTGCTGGCAGATACCTCGTCATGAACTGGCTGAAGTCATCCCTGCTTTTCGTCAGCACGCTGGTCGCCGTGGCGCAGACCCTGCAAATCGCACCCGCCGTCGAGCTCGCCTTCCAGGCCGAGCCCGGAAAGGGCTACCAGTTGCGTGCCTCGGACGACCTCGGCTCGTGGCAGTCCTTCCGCGGACCGCTGCTCGCGCTGAACGGCCCCCAACAGACCGTCGTGCCGGCCGGTGAGGCGCACCGCTGTTTTCAGGTCACCAGCCACGACGTCCGTGACTTGAACGCGTTGCTCGAACCCATCCGGGTGGCCAACAAGGTTCCCGCGCTGGCGTGCGCCGTGGTGCTTTCGAACCGGATCGTTGGCCTCGGCGCCGTGGGCTTGCGCAAGGCTGGCGTTTCGAATGCGCCGGTCACGTTGCAGGACCGCTGGCATCACGGCTCACTCACCAAAGCCATGACCGCGACCCTCGCCGCAATGCTGGTTGAGGAAGGCAAGCTGCGTTGGGATACCACGCTCGCGGAGGTGTTCCCGGCCTTCGCCCCGCAGATGCACGCCCAGTGGCGGACGGTGACGCTGGACTGGCTCTGCTCGAACCGCGCCGGCGCCCCCGAAGACCTCAACCCCAGCGGCATCTGGACCCAGATCGGCAACTTCGCGGGCACACCGACGGAAGGACGCCGCCTGCTGCTGGAAAAGCTGACCGTGCTCGCGCCGAGATCCACGCCGGGCACGAAATACGAATACTCCAACGCGGGCTTTTCCGTCGCCGGACACATGCTGGAAACCGTGCTCGGCAAACCGTGGGAAGAACTGCTGGCCGAACGCCTCTTCATGCCCTTGGAAATGACGTCCGCCGGGTTTGGCGTGCCGGCCACGCCGCGGATGATCGACCAGCCATGGGGTCACCAGTTGGCCAATTCACAGCCCCTGCCCATCGCGCCCGGCCCCGGCTCCGACAATCCGCCCGCCATCGGACCGTCCGCGACGGCGCATTGCAGCGTCATCGACCTCGCGAAATACGTGGCGTTCCACCTGGCGGGCGAACAGGGCGACACCGCCTGGCTGAAGCGGGCCTCGTTCCAAAAGCTGCACACGGCCGTGCCGAACAACGCCAACTACGCGTATGGTTGGCTTGCGGTGGACCGGCCGTGGGCGGGCACCGGCAAGGCGCTGAACCACGCCGGCTCGAACACACAGTGGTATTCCGTCATCTGGATGGCGCCCGCGCGGCAATTCGGTGTGGTCGCGCTCTGCAATCTGGCCACGTCGTCGGGGGCCAATCCCGGCGCCACCGCGACCGACCAGATCGCCGGCAAGATGATCCAGGAATTCCTCAGCCAATGAGGCGAACGCGGCTAGCGGACTAACCGTCTCAGTAACGACAAAATGTTGTGAGAGACCGAAAAGGCCACTCACTGCCTACCGACGGCTTGTGCGGCCAGTTTCTCAAGGGACGGCGTTGACCTTACGGACGGTGTTACGCAGCAATTCATACACTCGCTTGCCTTCGGCATTCTTGCGTTCTTTGGCTCGGTCCAACGCACAAAGCTGCATCCACCCGCGAATGGTAGGATCGGCGCCCGCCGCGACCAGCGCCTGTGCGACCGCGAAGGAGCAGTTGCCGGCGACCTGCCCGAGTGGCGAATCACCAATGCGCAACTCGTCGTGGGCGTTCACGTCTGCGCCCGCCTCCAGGAGCAAACGGATTATCTCGAGGTGTTCATGCTTGGCCGCATGATGGAGTGGGGTGAAGGATGTGTCGTCGAATGCGTTTGGATCGTGGCCATGCGCAAGCATCGCTTTCACGGTTGGCGCGTCTGCCTGAAGCGCCGCGTAATGGAGATCCCAGTTCAGCTCTGTCATTGGCGGAGCGGGAAAGTCACCCGGTTTACTCCACCACCACCCGGCAGAAGCCCATCGGCGGCACCCCGGGCGGCAGATTCAGGCGTTGCTCGGTGAATTCAGCCTCGCCGGTGGCCGGGAAACTGAGCTGCCCCTGCGCGGGATTCCATGACTTCAGGTCGGAACTCACTTCCACCCGGTAGGTCCGGCCCAGCGCCGTGGTGAAGCGCACCTTAACCTGACCGTCCGCATCGAACGACGTCGCGAGCAGGCGGAAGGAGCTCGCCGCATCATTCGGATTTGTGCCAGCCGCAAATTCGCGGGCGTTGCTGATTCCATCGCCGTCGGGATCGGTTTCCCCGGTGTCCGCCAGGTCGCCGAAATAGAACCGCTCCCAGTCGTCCGGCAAACCGTCGCCATCGCTGTCGGTGTCGGTGACGATGGCGCCGTCGATCTCGATCTTCGGGGCGTCGTAGAGGGCGCTTTCCTTGGTGCCATAGAGCGGATAGGAGCCGAAGCCGCCATTGCCGGTGCCGCCCACCGTGGCCTGCTGGGCCGGCGACAGGGAGCTGATGAACAGGCGCAGCCGGCCCTCATTGAGCGCATTCTGCAGGTAACCCACGATCAGCGGGTCGGTGAGGTCGAGGTCGAAGGTCAGCACGCTGTCTTCCGGCACCAGTTCGCCCGGAGCGGCGTTGGTGGTCTGCCCCACCGCCCAGGGACGCGCCTCAAACGGGGCGTTGGTCCACGTGGCGTTGGCCTGCCCCACGTTGTTCGAGACGTCGACCAGTTCCCCGCGGGCGTCGAACTGCGCGGCAAACGCATTCCGCGTGGCGATCGTAATGTTGCTGCTGGTAAACGCATTGAGCGGACCGTAGTTGGAGTTCTCCCAGAATGTCTCCGCCGTGAAACCGCCGCGGAAGCCGGCCCCGTAAAGTTCGACCGGCCGTCCCAGGTCGGCATCGGCGACGTAGCCCGGCTGATTCGTCATGTAGGTGACGTAGCTGTCGTAGGTCGGGTCGTAGAAGAAGGTGGGCAGGCGCGCCGAAGTCACCGCGATCGTCACCGAGACGCGGACCCGGCGGAGCAGATAGCGCGTGGGCGTGGCATTCGTCGGCACCAGGGCCGCCGTGTCCCAGCCGAGCAGGAACTGCGCGTCGCGGGTGTCAAAACGCGGATCAAACGAGGCGAACGTGGAGGCGATCGTCCGGCTACCCGGCTCGAAGTTGAAGGGATACATCCAACGGTCGAGGGTCGGCGCACCGATGCTGACCCCGAACGCGCCGCCGAGGGCCCGCAACGACACCGCCAGCAGCAGCAACAAAAACGCCGACCGGCGCAAAGGCCGACCGGCGGAATAAAAGGCGCTCTTCACGGGGCGCAGCATGGCAGCGGTTCAACGCCGACGCCAGCCGGCGAAGGCGAGGGCGCCCGCACCGATCGCCGCCAGGGCCCACGTCTGGGGCTCGGGCACGGCCCGGACATCCAGCGTCGCGGAATCGAAGCTCACGTCGGCGGCCGCGGCCTTGAAGGTAATCGTGAACTCGGAAGCATTGAGGCCGGTGAGGTCCCAAGACCATTGCGAAGCCACGGCAAAACCGCTGCCCGGCGTCCCCGGAGGACCGCCGAACGCGGTGCGCTCAAGCTCGGTGCGGGCCGCCGAAAGTGAGCCGCCGGAGTATTCCAGCCGGAGACCATCATAGGCCAACTCATTGCCCAGCGCACGGGCTTGGAAGACGACCGGTCCGACCGGCGTGCCGCCGGAATAGCTGACCGAGTAGTTGCCGACCGCCGGATCGGGCCCGACGTAGAGGTTGCCCGAACTGGCGATGAACGCACCCGTGCTGGTCTGGGTCAGCTTCGAGTTGGCCGTGCTGCCGCCGATGTCGGGACTGTTTTGGCCGGTCGGAACGGTAAAGGATTCCCACCCGGCAAACTGGGCGCCGGGTTGACCGCGAAACGCTGGGACGGTGAGCGACGCCGTGGACGCCACCAAGGAATCGGTGCCGGCGGCGAGGAGAGCCATGCCAGCAAGGAGTGTAGCTTTCGATGAATTCATGACGGGCGTGACCCTACCCGGAAACGGGCAGCCGGCTAGCGGTGAATTGCCATTTCCTGTCGTCCAGTTGCCCCGGCACTAACGGGCCGTCAGCGGGAGAGGATTGAGGATTCGAAGCTGGGCCGCACCCGCCCTCACCCCGGCCCTCTCCCCCGAGGAGAGGGAGAATGCATCGCCGCCCAACGACTCCCCCTTCGCCGCGCTCCGCCTCTGCACGTCCCCTGGCAGTCCTCGGCAATTCGGCGTGTGATATCTTCCACGGCCGGAGCGCTGTCCCCCTTGGGGATTGCTCAATAGGTATTGATTACGTTTTTTTGAGCAGGTAGAGGAGGATGCTGGCGGCGAGGTTGGCCAGCTTTTTGGTGTAGCAATGGGTCT
>JAYUSF010000028.1:0-8021 GCA_043755815.1 Verrucomicrobiota bacterium | reverse complement strand
TTTCGGGCGCGTCGCCGAAAACCTCACCCAGGCTGGCACACCCAGCGGCTTCTGGAACTTCCTCGCACACCATCAGGACCACGTCGAATGGGTCGGCTGCGCGCTGCACGACATGATCCAGCCGTCGTTCTCGTTCCTAGTCGGCGTGGCGCTCCCCTTCTCTATCGCCGCCCGCATGGCCAAGGGACAGTCGTCCGTCGGCATGTGTATCCATGGGCTCTGGCGCGCGCTGATCCTCGTGCTGCTTGGCGTGGCCCTGCGCTCCACCGGTTCCAGCCAGACCAACTGGACCCTGGAAGACACGCTCTCGCAGATCGGCCTCGGTTATCCGATCCTCTTTGCGCTCGGATTCACCAAAGTCCGGACGCAATGGCTCGCTCTCGGCGTTCTGCTTGTCGGCTACTGGGCCGCATTCGCGCTCTATCCGCTACCCGGGACCGACTTCGACTACTCCAAGGTCGGCGTCTCGGCGCAATGGCTTCAGGAACACGGACACACCGGCTTCGCCGCCCACTGGCAGAAGAACAGCAACTTCGCCTGGGCGGCCGACCGGGTGATCATTAACGGGTTCCCGCGGGCCAAGGAGTGGCTCTACAACGGCGGCGGGTATTCGACGCTCAGCTTCATCCCGACGCTCGGCACGATGCTCCTCGGCTTGATCGCCGGCGGCGTCATCCGCGGCGAATGCACGCCCGGCGCCAAGATCAAATGGCTGCTGATGGCGGGTGTCCTTGGTCTCGCTGCCGGCTGGACGCTGGGCGCCACCGGCATCTGTCCGGTCGTGAAGCGCATCTGGACCCCGAGTTGGACGCTGTTCAGCGGGGGCTGGTGTTTCCTGTTATTGGCCGGCTTCTACGCCGTGGTGGACGTCCTCGAATTCAAACGCTGGGCGTTCCCGCTGCGCGTCATCGGGCTGAACTCCATCGCCGCCTACTGCATCGCGCACCTCTGGGACGGCTTCATCGCCCGCAACCTGAAAACCCACCTCGGACAGGATTCGTTCGCCTTCGCCGGCAAGGCCTACGAACCGTTCTTCCACGGCGCCGCCACGTTCATCGTGATCTGGCTGGTCTTGCTGTGGATGGAACGGCGCAAGGTGTTCCTGCGGGTCTGAGCTCAAGGGCAAACCATGGAGCCGACGAAACTCATCGACCAGATTGTCAGCGCCCACCTGAAGCCGGCGCTTCAAGCCAAGGGATTTCGCAAGCAGGGCGCCACGTTTTGGCGGGACCACGGCGAAGTCATCGACGTGGTAAACGTGCAGAAAAGTCGCTGGAACGATACCGGCTCAGCTGAATTCACCATAAATCTGGGGCTGTATTGGAAACGGATTCACGAACTGCTCAACGAACCGCTTCAAGCCGCGCCCCCGAAGGAGTATCAATGCACCGTCCAGCAACGCCTAGGATTCCTGTTCGTCGCCACGGCCGAATTTCCCAAGGGTCGTGATTACTGGTGGCAAGTCTCGGCCGAGAGCGACCCAGTTTCGGTGGGCGGCGAGGTGGTGGACAAAATCGAGCGCTTTGGCCTTCCTTGGCTGGCGCGATTGCACGAGCTCGACGCAACGCTGGAATACATTCAGGCGAACCGCGTGGTGCGAAAGGACGACATCATTCTCGGGCTGCGCAAAAACGGGCTGATCTAGCCCGCCAGCTTCCGAACCACGGATTCCAGAATCTCGATGCCCTCCTCCGCCTGGTGCCGAGCGAGGTTGTAGGCCGGCAACAGGCGGACGATCTGCGTGCCGCTCGGAATCAGGAGCAGGCCCGCTTCGTGCAGGCGGTCAGCCATTTGCATGCTGGCCGCCCGATCGTTGCCGGCAAAAGCGGCGATCTGTTCCTTGGGCTGCAATTCCAGCCCGAGCATGAAGCCGAGTCCCCGGCCGCCTTTCACGACGTTCGGATAGGCCTGTCCGAGGCGGTCGAGTTCGCCCTTCAGCCACACGCCAAGCGTGCGGACGTTGTTCACCAGGCCGTCGCGTTCGATGACCTCGAAGATCTTGTTCGCCACCGCACAGCCCAGCGGCGTGCCGCCAAACGTCGTGCCGTGCGTGCCGGGGCCGAGCAGGTCCTGATGCGGTTCGCGCACCCAGAAGGCGCCGATCGGGAATCCTCCGCCGAGCGACTTGGCCATGGAAACGCCGTCGGGCAGGAAACCGGCCGCGCCTTCCACCCCTTCCAGCACGCGCTGGAAGCTTTGGAACCGGCCGGACCGGAAGTGACCGCATTGCACGGCATCCACGAGCAGCAGCAGCTTCCGTTCGTCGCAGAGCTGCCGCAGGCCGAGCAGGTAGTCCACGCGCGCCGGGGTGATGCCGCCCTCGCCCTGGATGCCCTCAATCAGCACCGCGACGGTCGCGGGCGAGAGGGCTTCGCGGACGGCGTCGAGGTCGTTGAAGGGAACCTGGCGGAAACCCGGCATGATCGGTTCGAAGCCTTTCCTCACCTTCTCCTGCCCCGTCGCCGCGATGCCGGCAAGCGTGCGTCCGTGGAAGGAGTTGTGCGCGGTCAGGATCTCAAAGCGGCCTTCGTCGTGGCCGAACTTGCGGGCGAGCTTGTAGAGCCCCTCGTTCGCCTCGGCGCCCGAGTTGCAGAAGAAGACCTTGCCTGGCGCGAGGTGCTTCACGATGTGCTGGGCCAGCCGGCCCTGCGGTCCGTGGAAGTAGAGATTCGAGACGTGGACCAGCCGACGCGACTGTTCGATCAGCGCCTCGGTGATCTCCGGGTTGGCGTGGCCCAGCGCCGTCACGGCGATGCCACCGCCCAGGTCCAGATAGCGCTTGCCGGTGACGTCCCACACATAGCTGCCGGCCCCGTGGCTGAAGGCCAGCTCGAAGCGTCCATAGCTCGGCACGACGTAGCGTGTGAAGAGTTCGCGCACCTCGTTGTATCGGTTGTGGACGATCGGCGGGAGAGTCGGCGGAAACAGTTCTTTCATCAAGACAGCGGGCGCGATTAGCGGGGAAAGCCCGCGGAAAACGCAAAATGATTCTCGTGCCCGCCGCAGTGTCGGGCGCAGCATTTCATCGTGGTTGCGAAAAACCGCCGCCGGGAAGAGAAGGCGCACGGCGAAGTCCGCGAGGTTTTGGACTGCGGCATTCCTCTGCCGCTTTGCTGGGCACGGGCGGGCTGTGCGGGGAGGGAACTGAACCACGGCCGGCCGGCCAAAGCGCCAGGGGACTGGCGCAGTCCAAGAGACGCTGCCGCGACGGCCCCCAAGCGGAGCGGCCCGACCACGATGAAAACAAATGCGCCCTGGAGCGCCGCTCACGAAGGGAACAGCAGGTCCATCAGCGGCCCGAGGTCCTGGTAGTCCGGCACGCAGATATCGGCGCCAACGCCCAGCAGGCGGTGACGTTTCCATTCGTCCATCTGGCCGGAACCGTTGTGGGCCTCGTCGCTGGCCACCGCCACGGCGACGCCACCGACCTGCTTGGTGTTCTCGATTTCCACGTAGCCGTCGCCAAACGACAGCAACGACGCGCCCGGAATGCGGTTCTCCGCCAGGATCCGGTCGATCACGATCTTCTTGCTGAACCTCTTGTAATCGTCCTGCGCGCCGTAGATGTGGCCCTTGAAGTAGTGCGCGAGGCCCAACGCCTCGGCTTCGGCCTTCACGAACTGTTCGTCGGTGCCGCTCGCCAGGTAGATCGGCAGACCGCGGGCAGTCAGCGCGTCCAGCAGCGCGCGGGTGCCAAAGACGGTCAGGTCGTCGGCCTTGATCGAACCGGCGCGGATGCCTTCAACCCGGAAATGGATCTTCGCATCCAGCCGGCGCAGGTATTCGTGTTTGTAGTTCAGCGGTTCGTCCGGTGTGCCGCCGCGTTCCCTCACGCGCTCGGCGAGCTGGATCATCTGGTAGATGGTCTGCTTGCCGTTGAGTTTCATGATGTCCTCGAACGCCAGCTTGCAGCGGGCCTCGTAGGTCTCCCCGGGAACCTCCGGCAGGATCTCCGCGAACATCGGCACCATGATCTCGGGCCAGCCCTGGCGGACCAGCGACAGCGTGCCGTCGAAGTCGAACAGGACGTGGCTGATGCCCGGGCGGGGCTGAAAACCGGGCGCTAACTCAACGAGGCCTTGGAAGGCGGCGGTAAGACTCATGGGCGGCGACGAATACGTGATTCAGAAGAGGGACACCAGTTTTCCCGTGCGGATGGATTCTTCCTCCGCCTCGCAAAGCGCCACGGCGGCGGCGCCGTCGGCCGGGGTCACGACGCTGGGCGCCTTCCCGGCCTGCACGCATTCGACGAAATGCTTCAGCTCCCCGATATAGCCGTCGCCGCCGTCGGGCTTCAGCGTCGCGGTGGGCACGCCCTGCACGATCAGGCGCATGGCGTCGGTTCCGCGGCCGCTGTCGAAATCCACGGTGGCGCGCTCGAAGTTGACCGTGAAGGCCATGTTGAACCCAAACCCTTCGGTCATCGCCCAACTGCCTTCCGCGCTGACCGTCGGGCGGCCGGGATACTGGTAGAGGGCCACGACGTGATCTACCGCCCCGCTGACTTTGCTGTAACCGCTGGCGAAGACCGCCTGCGGCCGGCCGAAGCAGTATTGCAGGAAATCGACGTCGTGAATGTGCAGGTCCAGCAGCGCTCCGCCGGATTCGCCGCCTTGCAGGAAGTGGCCGTGGCCCCACGCCGGCGCCTGGGCCACGCGGCGGAAGCGCGCGTCCAAAACCCGGCCGTAGGTTCCGGCCACGGTGGTCTGCTTGAGCCACGCATATTCGGGCCAGAAGCGCAGGCACATCGCCGGCATGAGGAACACGTCGCGCTTCGCCGCCTCCGAAGCAGCCGCGACGATCCTGCCCGCCTCGGCCCCCGTGCGCGCCATTGGCTTTTCCAGCAGCACATGTTTTCCCGCTGCGAGGGCGGCCAGCGCCAGCTCAACGTGCGTCTTCGTCGGCGTGCAGATGTCGATGACGTGGATGTCGGGGTCGGCCAGCAGCGCGGCGACCTCGCGGAACGCCTTCACGACGTTCATGTCCAGCTTGAGCACCGCCTGATCGCCCACGTTGCCGGCGACCTTGGAGAAGTCGCCGTCGAGGTTGCGCCCGCTGGGATTGCAGAGCGCGGCGACCCGCACTCCGGGAACCTTCGCGTAAGCCTTGAGGTGGGCGACCGTCATGAAGCCCGTGCCGATGATGCCGACATTGATCATGTGCGGGCGAGTAAAGCACCGAAGGCGGGACCGGGAAAACACCTGATATCGGGCGCAACCGTTCCGGCCGAACCGGAACCCATGGGCACATCTGCGTCGTCGGCAGCAAGCAAGGCCCCCGAAGCCGGTCTGCCGGAGCGCCTCGAAGGGCATGATGGCGACGCAGTTCGAGAGGTTCAGGGAGCGGGCTTCGGGATTGAGAACTTACCACCCGGCGTCACTTCGTCGATCGCAGCCGGTCACGCGAAGACCATGCGACACACGATGACGGCGGCGATGATGCCCGCGAGGTCCGCCGCCAGACCGGCCCAGATGGCGTGGCGCGTCTTCCTCACCGCCACGGACCCGAAGTAAACGGCGACGACGTAGAAGGTCGTTTCCGTGCTGCCGAACAGCGTTGCGGCCGTGCGCGAGAAGAGATGGTCGGGACCAAACCGGGTCACCACGTCCGACAGGGCGGCGAGCGATCCACTGCCACTCAGGGGCCGGATCAGGGACATGGGCACGAGTTCAGGCGGGAAGCTCACGAGCTTGAGCAGCGGCGCGAGGAGTTGGGTGAGCGCCTCAATTGCGCCCGCTCCGCGAAGGCATCCGATGGCGACCAGCATGGCCACGAGGTAGGGAATGATCTTCACCGCAACCCCAAAACCCTCCTTCGCCCCCTCAATGAACTCCTCGTAAACCGGCAGCTTCCGCAGCCACGCGTAGAACGGAAAGAAGGCGACCATGAACGGCACCGCGAGCAGCGAGACGGCATTCAGGACGCGAACCCACGCCGCCTGTCCGGCCATGTCGGCCGGCACCGGACGGCCGACGGAATCTGGAAACGCGCCGATGACCAGAAACCACGCGAAGGCCGCCAAGAACGCGACCAGCGCCAGCCACTGCAACCCGCCGAGCGGCGCAAGTGCGGACTCCCTGACAATCGCCGCTTCGTTCGCCGGAACCGCCGCCGCCGGGCTGGCGGAGGCCGGTTTCCCATCTGGCTTCGGCAACGGCGAGAACCGTTCCAGCACCTTCACCGCCACGAGGCCGGCCACCGACGAGAAGAACGTGGCCACCAGCGTCGGGCCGATGATGGCGGTGGGATTCTTGGAACCGGCGGCGGCCAGCACGGCGATGGCATTGACCGAGATGAGCTGCACCGAGCCCGTGTTGATCGCGAGGAACGTGCACATGGCGTTCGTCGCGGTGCCGGGATTCGGGTTGAGCGTTTCCAGATCCCGCATCGCGCGCAGCCCGAGCGGCGTGGCGGCGTTGTTCAGGCCGAGCACGTTCGCGGCGATGTTCATCACCATCGAGCCCATCGCGGGATGGCCCGCCGGCACGTCGGGAAAAAGCCATCGGAGCAAGGGTCGCAGCACACGGGCAAGCAGGCTCACGACACCGGCCCGCTCGGCGAGGCGCATGATGCCCAGCCACAGGGTCATCACGCCAATCAGGCCAAGCACCAGGGTCACCGCGGTCTTGGCCGACTCGATGGCGCCCTCAGCAGTCTCCTTGAGATGCCCGGTGAAGCCGCCGACCAGGACGGCGACCAGCAACATGCCGAGCCAGAGATGATTGAGCATCGCGCGGTCAGCGTGCGAAGCCGGGCGCGTCCGCGTCAAAGCCCAATGCGGGAAGTTCGGTTCAGGCCGATATCCCTTACTCCGGCTTGGCGGCGTCCGGCCTGACATGCAGCCTGCGGACGTGCCCGTTGCGGAGAATCAGTCGCCAGTTTTCGCCACGACCCGCTGGAGCCTCGTGCTTGCGGCGGGCGATGATGCGTCGGCCCATGGGCGGGAGGCCCTGGAGCAACTGTGCCGCGCCTACTGGTTTCCCCTCTACGCCTTCATCCGCCGCCGCGGGCACGACGCGGACGCGGCGCAGGATCTGACCCAGGGTTTCTTCGCGCGGCTGCTGGAGCGGAACGACCTCGCCGGGCTCACGCGCGACGGCGGCAAGTTCCGCTCGTTTCTCCTGACCGCGTTGAATCATTTTCTCGCGAACGAGCACGAACGCGCCTCGGCCCTCAAACGCGGCGGCGGACTGGCCACGCTCTCATTGGACGACGACACCGCCGAAGACCGTTACCTGCGGGAACCGTCCCACGCCGAGTCGCCGGATCGACTCTTTGAACGCCAGTGGGCGCTCTCGCTGATGGAGAATGCGCTGTGGCAACTGGCCGGCGAACAATCCTCGGCGGGTAAGGCCGCCGTCTTCGCCGCGGTGCGCCCGTTCCTCAGCCGGGAACCCGAGGCCGGCGAATACGCGGCGCTCGCGGCCCGGCTCAACCTCGCCCCCGGCACGCTCGCCGTGCAGGTGCATCGCCTGCGCGAACGCTACCGGCAGCTCGTGCGCGCCGCCGTCGCGGACACCGTGGACAGTCCGCTCGAAGTCGAGGCGGAGATGCGGCACCTGCTGGCCGTCTTGAACCGGGAATGAACAGCGAAGACGCAAAAGCGCGAAGAAGACCGAAGGAAACCAGGCCGCAAGACGCGCAGAACCAGCCCCGCCGTAACGATGAGGTCGAACGGAGCGCCGAAGGTCACGTCCGAAAGAAGACCCCAGCGTCACCGCTACAACGAAGCTGGCGTCGAGACGCAATGAGCGGTCCAATCAGCAGTCTGACCTATGACGCAGTGCCCGCCCAATTGGCGTTGCTTGCGGACTTGAACGTCCGCGCTCCGTTTGAGTGGTTACTGCCCTCCTTCGTGCCTTCGCCTCTTCGCTGTTCATTTCCAAAGCCTGTAATCCTCGCCGCCGTTTCCGGCGGTAACACCTGACGCATGGCCGACTTGCTCTGTTCCCGTTGCGGTTCTCCGCTCGCCGCCGGCGGGCTGGCCGGGCAATGCCCGCGCTGCCTCGGCGCGCTGGCGT
>JAYUSF010000027.1:0-27216 GCA_043755815.1 Verrucomicrobiota bacterium | reverse complement strand
TCGGTCAGCGCCCTGGCTTCGCGCCTGATCTCAGCCACCGAAAGGGTCACACGCAGGATCGGGTTGTCCCGCGAGAAGCCACAATAGGAGCAGTTGTTGATGCACTCATTGCTGAGGTAGAGCGGCGCAAAAAGCCGGATCACCTTGCCGAAACGCTGCCGGGTCACCGCCTGCGACTGCCGGCAAAGCCGTTCCAGGCAACCCGCCGCCGCGGGCGAGAGCAACACCGCGAAATCGGCCAGGGTTCGCGACTCGGCCGTGAGCACGCGTTCCACGTCCGCCAAGGTGGCGGTGCGGGCCCGTTGCAGAAGGTCGGAGAAAGGGAGCCCATTGAACTCCGCGACGAAACTCATGAGCGGGCAGGTTAACCGGAGCCCCCC
This sequence comes from Verrucomicrobiota bacterium, assembly GCA_043755815.1. GTDB lineage: Bacteria > Verrucomicrobiota > Verrucomicrobiia > Limisphaerales > UBA9464 > CAIWAH01. The sequence continues at coordinate 26,836 of JAYUSF010000027.1, read as the reverse complement.
GCACGGCAAGTCGCAGAGCGGGATTGGGAAGTCATTCGGCGGCAGAAGCATCACCCCACGTTTGTCCGAGCGGCCGTTGCAGACTGTGCGCGATGAAACTACGCATCAACTTGCCGAAGCCGGTCCTCCGTCCTGAAACTGAACTCGTCCGCCGATTTGGCGGTGCGGAACTCCTCCGCCACCCCTCCGGTCACTGGGAGCTGCGCGGCGGTTCGACAAGCGACCGCCTGCAGGCGCGCGAATGGATCAGTCTTTTCTGTCACGACGCGGTCTTGCCACTCGATTCGCGCCAACGACCTGGATCCGCGCTTCCGGCGCGGCCGTGTCTCCGACAGGCGTTTCCCGGCTGCAATTAACGCGTCGCTTCGCGTCGAAATGCCGGATGGAACGATTATTGGGGTGATTCCCGAATCCAAGGCCCCGCCGAATGAATCCACCCAACAATCAGCTGCCTCGAACGGCCGTGAGAACCGCCAATTTCAGCGGCCTTCCATCCGATTTGGATTGCCGTCGACCTAGGCACAAATCGGCTTAACCCCGCTACTGGAAGGGCGGCGAACCGTCGGCGTCAGGCGGTGTGATTCGGCCAAGTTCAACATTCCCGGGACGGTTTCCGGGCCCGCTCCGAAGTCTTTTTCACTGGCCGAAAATCGCCGTTGGTTCCGGCCGATCACGCTTCCGAGCTGAGGCCCGCGTTTTGCCACGCAGATTCGATCATCCGCCTCAACTCCCGCCGGTCTGATCCAATCACCGCTTCCCGAAGCAATTCAGAACCCCTGACGACCGAACCCGCCGGACCGCTCCTGAGGAAGTTGCAAATCTGACCGTAGGCCAGGGCGACCGCCGCTTCTCCCGGTGGAATCGTCTGCCCGCCCAAAGCCGCCAACAACAGGGCGTAGCCAGCCTCGGACAGATCCGTCACCGCGCCATTGAAGACCTCGGCGCGATTGTGGCTGTAGAATCCGCCGGGCTCACCGAAGACCTTGGTCAGCAGATTCACCCGCCGATCCGGCGATGACTCCGTTTCAGCCGGTTCGCCCCGGGATGTTGCTTTGCCTGGCTCGGAGCATGGGTTCGATCCTGCGGCGGGCGGTGTCTGAATCCCGCGCGGCTTGAACTCGATCCTTAAGCTGTGGGTGCGAAGGCGGTGATGTTCCTGTTCCAGCCCGACTGCAACGCCTTGGCCGGCGACCAACACACCAAACGCCAACCCAAGATCGCCGGAGGCGCCCGTTTCCTCGCGCAGTGCCACCTCCAGAGTCAGCACGACTCGGTCAACTTCCATCGGGGTGCAATCCGGGAGACCATGGTTGGCCTGAAGCGCAGCCTCCAGTTCGTGACGCAGGGCAACAACGACATCCTTGATTGGGCGCATGGGCGGAGTCTGACCCGACGTTTGCCGGGGAGCAATTCAGTCGACCTAGGATCGGAAAACCAAGTCCGAGATCATTGACGCGAAAGGATCTGCGGAATTGGGTTGGCCACGCTGACCACCAGGGACTGTCGGGAGTTCACGCTGGATTGGTTCCTCTCCGGCAACTCGGTCATCGGCAGGGTCATTCCGACCGATGCCCTGCCCCAGCATTCCAGCAACTACTGCGCGGCCCGGAAAAGGTCGGGCAGGCGGAACGCGGTCTGGATGAGGTCTTCGGTCAGCGGGCGCATTTTTTCATTGTGGCTGACCTTGGGCTAGCGCCGGCCAAGACCGGGTGGCGCGAGGCTCCGGCCGAGCGAGTCCGGGTTCGCGCTCGGCGGGAGCCTCGGGCCACCAGCCACACAGAAAAGAGATGCCCTCGGTCGGTCAGCGGGTTCCTCTTTTTCAGCTTGCTGCCAATTCGAACGAACCAGTAGTAAATGCGTTCCGGATTGCGTCGTCCATTGGGGTTGGACCAGAAAACGGGGCGCAGTCCGTAAGCAGAGTCGCGGAAGGGTGGCTGAGTGGTTAAAGGCACCTGACTCGAAATCAGGAGATGGGGTAACCCATCCGGGGGTTCGAATCCCTCCCCTTCCGCCATCTGCAGGCGCAAATTCGCCGCGCCAATCAGCGCAGTGGATTCCGCGCCGCAGCCAATAAGCCTGAAACAGTGGCTCACAACAACCGCTGTAAGGGCGACTCCGATTGCTGCGGTCCAAGGCGCTGGCCTCTTAATCCCTAAGGACGCCCTGCAATACCGCGCTGAGTCCTTGGATCGTGAACGGCTTTTGGAGAAAACTGGACAGACCTTTCCCGCTGAATCGCAGCTGTGCTTCCTGCGCGTTGAAGCCGCTCATCAGCACCACCCGCACCCCGGGACGGATTCGCCGCAGCTCGGTGAAGGCCTCTTCGCCATCCATGTGGGGCATCGTCAGATCGAGGAGCACCAGCTTGAACCGGTCGGGATTGGCGCGAAACACCTCGACGGCTTCGCGGCCGTCGGCGGCGAGCACGGGGTCAAGTCCCAGCCTGACCATCATGCGCGAGACCGTGCGGCGCATCGCCTCTTCGTCATCGACGACGAGCACCTCGCCAGCGCTGAACGAGCTTGGGCCGACTTCCGGCGGCGTTTCGACCGACGCGCCGGCGCCGGCCGCAGCAGGAAAGAGCAGCTTGAAAGTGGTGCCGCGGCCCAACTCCGAATAGACCTTCAAAGCCCCTCTGTGGCCACGAACGATGCCCAGCACGGCGGCAAGCCCAAGTCCTCGCCCCGTGAATTTGGTCGTGTAAAATGGATCAAAGATGCGTGCCTGCGTCTCCGGACTCATGCCGCAGCCGCTGTCGGAGACTTCAAGGAACACGTAATCGCCCTCGGGCAGATCGGGGGCCATGAGCGCTCCGCGGAGATATTCGCGGTCAACGCGGGTCAGGCCGGTGGACAGGCTGATCACGCCGCTCCGGTCGCCGATCGCCTCGGAAGCGTTGATCACCAGGTTCATGATCACCTGGCGGAGCTGGGTCGCGTCCACCTCAACGGCCGGCAGCCCCTTCACGAGGCGATAGCGGAGCACCGCTTTCTTGCTGATCGAGATTTGCAGCATCTGTGCGGTCTGCTCGACGAGATCGCCCAAGTCGAGCGTCTGGACAACGAAGCGCCCGCGCCCCGAGTAGGCCAACATCTGCTTGCAGAGGTCCGCGGCGCGCATCGATGCCTCGTTGATTTGCTCGAGGCAATCCTGGGCCGGCGAGCCGGGGGGCAGTTCGAGCTGCGCGATGCTCGCATTGCCGAGGATGCTGGTGAGGAGGTTGTTAAAATCATGCGCGATGCCACCGGCGAGCACGCCGAGGCTCTCGAGCTTTTGCGTCTCCTGGACTTTGAGGTCGAGCTGCTCGCGTTCAAGCTTCGCCACCCGGGCAGCGGTGATGTCCTGGATGAAGCCGTCTATGGCAAGCAACGCCCCGTCTTCGGCGTAGACGCCCGAGGCGCGTTCGGAAACCCAGCGCTCGCGCCCGTGCCTGTCCCGGATGCGATACTCGTTCTGGCACGGGGTGCGGGCATCGAGCGATTTTTGGCACTTGGCCCAGAGCCGGTCGCGATCATCCGGGTGGATGAGGTCGGCGTAGGCGGCGACGCGATTGCTTTCGAGTTCGTCGCGTCGATAGCCGGTGACGCTCTCGCAACCCTCGCTCACGTAGGACATCGTCCAGTTGGGATCGTTCAGGCAGCGGTAGGCCATGCCGGGCAGGTTCGTGACCAGCGTTTGCAGCCGGACCTGGCTTTCCTGCAGCGCGTGCAGCAACTGAGTGCGCTCCTGCTCGGCCTGCTTGCGATCGGTGATGTCTTTCACCGTCGCGCAGTAGCTGCGCACGCTTGCATCCTGATTCTTGACCGCAGAGGGGCTGACAATGACCGGAAAGCGCTCCCCGTTCTGGCGCATGAAGGTGAGTTCGAAATCAGCAAACCTGCCGTTGATTGTCTCATTCAGGGCACTTTGAATCCGCTCAAGTTCCTCCGGTGGCCAGTAGGGATAGGGAGGCCGCGTGCCGATGAGTGCCTCGCGGGAAAAACCGGTCATGCGACAAAAGGCCGGGTTGGCGTCCGACTGCACTCCGTCCGCATCCAGGACGGAGAATCCATCCTGCATGGAGCCGATCAAGCTCCTGGTAAATTCAGCCGAGACGCGCAGCGCCTCCTCGGCCCGCTTGCGCTCGGTGATATCCACGCAGGCGCCGGTCATGTAAAGAGGCTGACCGGCTTTGTCGGCGAAGGTTTTTCCCCGGTCGTCCAGCCAGTGGAGACTGCCGTCGGGCCAGAGGACGCGGAACTCCATGGCGAAGTCCGTGCCTTCCCGCGCGCAGTGCTCGCAGCGTTCGATCACGCCCGGACGATCGTCGGGATGCACCGTGGCGATGAAGTTTTCCAGCGAGCGAATCGTCTGCCCGGGAGGCAGGCCAAAGAGCAGATCGAGCGGCTCGTCCCAGTTCAGGTCATTGGTGCGGATATTCCACCGGAAGGTGCCGGTGCCGGAGGCCGACATGGCTGCTCGCAACCGCTCCTCGCGCTCCCGCAGCGCTTCCTCGGCCTGCTTGCGCTCAGTGATGTCCGTGACGCTGCCGCGCACGAAGGCGCGGCCACCGATTTCGAGCCGCAGCAGGCGGACTTCGCAGGAAATGTCGCGGCCTTCCGTGTCGCGGTGCGTCCACTCGAAGACCGGCGTCTCGCCCTCCATCGCGCGGCCGATGAACTCCATCCCCTTTTCGCGCGAAGGCCGGCCATCCGGTTGCAGGGGCGGGCTCAACTCCATTGGTCCAATGGATCTCAGTTCGGCGGCCGAACGCTTGAAGAGCCGTTCCGAGGCCGAATTGACGTCGACAAACCGGCCTTCGGTGACGTCCAGGATTTGGATGGCTTCGGGAGCATGCTCGATCAGCTTGCGGAAGCGATCCTCACTTTCCCGCAGCGCCGTCTCGGCTTTCTTGCGAAGCGTGATGTCGCGCTGGATGCCGAGGAAGCCGGTCATCGCGCCGCGCTCATCGCGCACCGGCGAAATGATGAGCGCATTCCAGAAGGTCGTCCCGTCCTTGCGATAGTTGAGGATTTCGCCGTCGAAGTGACCGTCGCCTTGAAAGGCAGCTTTCAGCTTTGCCACCGTCGCCGGATCGGTCTTCGAGCCGTGGAGAAGCGAGCAGCTTTTGCCCAGCAACTCCGCCTCTGTATAGCCGGTGAGCCCGGTGAAACCGTGATTCGCGTAGGTGATCCGCCGGTCCATCCCGGCGAGGAGCACGCCCAGAGATACATCGGTGAGCGCCTGCTCCAAAACCCGTTGGGTGCCGACACTTTGCCACCGCGCCGTGTTCAACGAGGAAATGAGCCATCCGAGCACCACCCCGGTCGCCATGAAGAGCCAGAGCAGCAGCACACCCTGGAACGGATCGGAGCGGTGGAATGGGCCGCCCTGCGTCGCGGTTCCGAACGCCGCACCAGCCGAAAGCAGGATCACCCCAAGGGAAGTTCCAACCGGGCCGAATCGCAGTGCCGCCCAAGCCAGCAGGGGAAACGGAGTGAATGCAATCGCCAGCGCCTGTCCCGGTGCGCCACGGTTAAAAACAAAGACGCCCCAAGTTGCCACGCTCGTCGCGGCGAACCAGATCGCAAATTCGCCCCGCCGTCGCAGGATCGCCCGCGCTTCCGCCAAGGAGGAAGTAAGGATCAGGGGCGCCGCAATGACCACTCCAAGCGCATCGCCGGCCCACCAACTGAACCCCGCCCGACCGAGCGCTTCGTCCGGCAGCCTCCCAAAAACCGTGAGTGTCGCCACCCCCAGGCCGGAGCTCACCAGCATCCCCAACGCCGCCGCCGCCGCGAGCAGGAGGATGTCGCGGGGCCGGTCGAAGGCCGGATGAAAGCTCAGCCGAAGCAACGCCCATGCGGCGAGCACGGGCCCGCCCGTGTTCCCCAGGGCAATTCCCAGCGCCACCGGCCACGCCGATCCGACCGCCAGGTTGACCGCGACCGCCCCGAGGGCGATGCCCGGCCAACAACCGAAGCCCCACCGCAACAGCGCCGCCACCGCGATGCCCGTGGGCAGCCAGACCAGCGTGATGTTCGGGCCGAAGGCCGGCAGCATCAGGCCAAACCGCCCGGCGGCGAAATAGGCAAACGCGAGGACGAGCGAAAGTTTGAAGGTCCTCATGCGGCGGCGCTGAGTCGGTGGCCGCGAGTTTTGGCCGGCTCCAACCGAAAGCTGTAAACCCTGAGACCGAAGGACATCCGGCCCAAGAATCCCATGGATCGGCGAGACTCAGTTCTGGAGTTTAGACCGGCAAGAGGACCAGCCGGGGTGGATTCCCAGAGGACACGCCAACCGCAAACCGCCTGCGTCGGCATAATCGGTCTCCTAACGGGCGATAGGGTCCAAGTCATGTCTGGGAGCTCTTGTTAGCGGAAAGTCTACGCGGCAGACACAGTGCTCGCCAAGCCATCAAACAGGGGGAAGTGCCTGGGATTCGTCCTCGGTGGCAGCGAACGCTCTGCGGCTTCGCCGCGCTCAATCAAAATCCACGATTCTGGAAGCGGACACTCCAACGGGCGTTCGCCTAGACGTCGGTTCCGGCCCCGGCTTCGTTCCCATCCCGCCCGCTAAAGCCCGGGCCCATCCCGCCCGATCAATCGACGCGGTCGTGGGCCCACGGGTATTTCGCGGAAATGTAGAACTCGCGCCGTTCGCAGGCTTCCGGCATCGGGCCGCTGAGGACGGCCGGATCAAACGAGGCCCCGGTTTCCCGAAGAATGGTTCCGAGCAATGAGTGACCAAAGCTGACGGAAGGAAACACCAGTTCGTCGCGATTCACATCCACCACCCGGGTTTCGGTCCGACCAACGTAGACCCACCGCAGCAGGCTCAATTCCGCCGCCGTCCGACGGATGAAAAGACGGGCCGCGTTCTCGTCGTCCCCCTGGAAATGAAACTCGCGCTTAGCCATCGGAGTGGGCGGAGTATGGGCAAAGCGTCGGGACGGTGCCAATCGGGTTTGTCCCAAATTTGGCTACTTGCGACCGGGCGGGGGCTTGGCAGGTTGCAGCGTGAATCGCGGGCCCATAGCCCGGCGCAACCGTTCCTCAGCCTTCAAGATTGACGAGCGGACATTTTTTCCGCTGTTTGCGGAAGACATGCGCAGCCGGTTTGAGAACACGTTCGTTGCCTGGACGGTGCCGTCCGTGGCGATGGATGAGCTGTGGGCCGGTGCCTGGTGGTTTCTCGGCACCACTTTTTTCAGGCAGTGCCTGCTCCCGTGGAACGGCCGCATGGAACCGCTGCTTCACCTGCGGGTTCGGATGGCCCGGTCGGAGCTTTCCAAGAGTCAGGCGAAGGTGCTGAGCCGGAATGCGGACCTGCGGGTGCAGATCCAGCCGGCACGGATCGGCCCTGACCAGCGCGACCTGTTTCATCGGCACAAGCAGCGATTCACCGACGGCATTCCCGAAAGCCTGGATGACTTCCTGGGCCCGGCACCGGACGCGCATCCGGTCCCAATCCTTGAGTTTGCGGTGTTCGAGCACGGCCGCCTGCTGGCGGCGAGCTACCTCGCGCGCGGCGAAAACTCCGTGGCCAGTCTTTACGGAATCTTCGACCCCGCCGCTGCCGATCGCAGCCTGGGCATTTTCACCATGCTGCTGGAGCTCAATTTCGCCCGGCAGGCCGGCTGTGAATTCTATTACCCGGGCTACAGTCTCGAGAACCCGTCGCCAATGGACTACAAGAAGCGCTTCTTCGGATTGGAAGCTTACGAATGGAACGAAGGCTGGGAACCGTTCGCCCGCGAGACCGATTCCGGTGGCCCGACGGGGTCGAATCCCGCACGGGTGAACTTGGACGTCGATGCCTTTGGGCGGCCGCGGAGCCTGGAATTTTCCCGCCGCAAGTCCGCCCACTAGCAGTTCGCTGAGCCATGGAACCAACTCTCGCCGATCTCAGTGGCTGGCTGCCGGCCAAGATCCTCTGGAAAGCGGGCGAACCCACCGTGGTGTGGCGCCCACTGGGTCCCGGCCAGATGCTGGATCCTTACTTCGACGACACGCTGCGCACCACCGCGGCGGATCCGGAGCCCGAAGGCCGGACTTTTTACACGCCGTTGTCATTTTTGAGGGACGTCGCCGAGGCACCTGCCGAGGAACCGGGGCCCACGCCGTCAGGATTTGTTTTCCACGGCACCCGATGCGGGTCGACGGTCGTCGCCCAGATGCTGGCGGCGAGCCATGAACATCTTGTCCTCACCGAATCGCAGCCCATCGATGCCCTGCTCCGATGCCAGCTTTGGGATGCCCGCGCCACGCCGGAATGGCGTCAGGAGCAGTTGCATTGGCTGATCCGGGCAACGGCCCGCGCCACGCCCCACCGGTCGCGGCTGTTCATCAAGTTCGATTGCTGGAACGTGCTGCAACTTCCGCTCATTCGCGCTGCCTTTCCCGCCGTCCCCTGGATCTACATCTACCGCGATCCGCTGGAAGTGCTTGCTTCCCACGAACACCGCTGCGGGGTCCAGTTCGTGCCCGGAGAACTGGAACCTGAACTCTTTGGCTGGGACCTGGGCGAAGTCATGCGCCGGCCCTTCGCCGTCCACTGGGCCAAGCTGCTCGCCGCCTTCGGTGAGGCCGCCCTGGGGGGCTTGCCCTTGGGCCGCGGGCATTTGGTCAATCATTCGGAACTGCCCGAAGCCATCACCACCGGCATCTTACGTTGCTTCGACGTGCCCCGGGATCCCGACATGTTGGCGACCATGGCCAAGACCGCCCGCTATCACACCCGGGATCCAAAAACGATTTCCCCGGCCGTCACCGCGGAGAAACTGCGCGCAGAACTGCCGGATCACGCCCGCGCAGCCGACCAACACGTGGGCCAGGTTTACGCCCGGCTCGAAGCGGCGCGACGAGGTGAAGCCGGTTTGCCGGAGGGCTCGGGAGGCTGATCCGCTTCACCATTTTGGGGACGTGCCGCGGTTGCTCGCGTCCGGACTTCCGCCACAGTCGCGCCGCGCCATGTCCGGGAAGTTCCAGCTCCATTCGTCCTATCAGCCCGCCGGGGACCAGCCCACGGCCATCGCCAAGCTGACGAAGGGCGCCCTCGGCGGCGTGAAACACCAGGTGCTCCTCGGGGTGACCGGTTCGGGCAAGACGTTCACGATGGCCAACGTCATCGCGAACATCAACCGCCCCACGCTGATCATTTCGCACAACAAGACGTTGGCCGCGCAGCTTTACAGCGAGTTCAAGGGCTTCTTCCCGGACAACGCGGTCGAATACTTCGTCAGCTATTTCGACTACTATCAGCCCGAAGCCTACATCCCGCGCACCGACACGTTCATCGAGAAGGACTCCTCCGTGAACGACGACATCGAACGGCTCCGGCTGTCGGCCATGAATTCCCTCCTGGGGCGGCGCGACGTCGTGGTTGTGGCCAGCGTCTCGTGCATCTACGGCATCGGCAGCAAGGAGGACTACGAGTCGATGGTGGTCCCGCTGCGCGTCGGCCAGAGCGTCACCCGCCACCAGCTGCTGGAACGGCTCGTCGCACTGCAATACGCCCGCAACGATTTTGACCTTACCCGCGGAAAGTTTCGCGTCCGCGGCGATGTCATCGAACTGCACCCGGCCTACACCGAGGACGCGCTCCGGATCGAATTCTTCGGCGACGAGATCGAGCGCATGAGCCGCTTCGATCCGCTGACGGGTGACTTGGCCGAGACGCTGATCGCCGCGAACATCTTCCCAAGCAAGCAGTTCGCGACGCCCGAGGAGAAAACCAAGCGCGCCATCCTGGGCATCCGCGAAGAACTCGGGGAACGCATCGCCTGGTTCGAAAGCCGCGGCAAACTGCTGGAAGCCCAAAGGATCAAGATGCGCTGCGAGTTCGACCTCGAACAGTTGGAGGAACTCGGCTTCTGCTCCGGCATCGAAAACTACTCCCGACACATCTCCGCCCGCCCGCCCGGTTCCCGCCCCGGCACGCTGCTCGACTTTTTCCCCGCCGACTACCTGCTCATCGTGGATGAATCCCATGCCACGCTGCCCCAGATCGGCGGCATGCACGCGGGCGACATGGCCCGCAAGACCGTGCTCGTCGAACACGGCTTCCGCCTGCCCAGCGCCCTCGACAACCGCCCGCTCAATTTTGAGGAGTTCCGCGGCCTCGTGAACCAGGCGGTCTATGTCAGCGCGACCCCCGGACCGACCGAACTGGGGTGGGCTACACCGGCCAATGTCGCCGAACAGATCGTCCGCCCTACCGGCCTCATCGACCCCGAGATCGTCATCAAACCGCTCGGCGGCCAGATCGACGACCTGCTGGAGGAGGTCCGCCAGCGCTCGGATTCCAAACAGCGCACGCTCGTCACCACGCTCACCAAACGCACCGCCGAGGAACTCACCGACTACCTCCGCGACCTCGGCATCAACGTCCGTTACCTCCACAGCGAGATCGACGCCATCGAGCGGGTCGAAATCCTTCGCTCGCTCCGCAAGGGCGAGTTCGACGTTCTCGTCGGCATCAACCTGCTGCGGGAGGGCCTCGATCTCCCGGAAGTCTCCCTGGTCGCGATCCTCGATGCCGACAAGGAGGGCTACCTCCGCAGCGCCACCAGCCTCATCCAGACCGCCGGCCGCGCCGCGCGCCATCTCAATGGCAAGGTCATCCTCTACGCCGACGTGATGACCCAGAGCATCCAGAAGTTCCTCGCGGTCTCCACCTATCGCCGCGGCAAGCAGATCGCCTACAACCTCGCACACGGTATCACACCCCGCAGCGTTACCCGGTCCGTCGAAGAAAGCCTGGGCAGCAATCCCCAGGGCCGCGCCGCGGCAGCGGCGGCCCTCCATGAAAGCGTCGAGCAGTTCGACGTCACCGAGACCATCCGCGAACTCGAGGGTGAAATGATCGAGGCTTCCAACAACCTCGAATTCGAAAAGGCCGCCCTGCTCCGTGACCAGATCCGCGAGCTCAAGAGCCGGATCAGCGGCGCCGAAATGAAGGCTCCCGGCGCCGGCGCCCGCGCCGTCAGCTATACGGAAAACTCTCGCAACCGCGGGCGGGGTAAACGGCGCTGAGCCCACCGATCGCTGCCCCCTTTCAACACAGCCTGGGCGGGTCTAACCGCTGGGCGCCGGCTTATTGGCCAGAAATCGCAGCCCACGCCGGCTTGATCCCAGATTTGGCGGCGCGACCACTGGAGATTCGCGTGCCCCGGACGGACCGGTTTGGTAGCCTCCGCGCAATGCGTTTCACCATCTGCAACGAGATCTTCAAGGACTGGCCGTTTGAGCGGGCCTGTCAATTTGCCCGGGCGAGCGGCTTCGAAGCGATCGAAGTCGCACCGTTCACGGTGACGCCGCTGGTGACTGACATATCCGCCGGCCAGCGGACCGGGTTGCGTCATGCCGCGCGCAATGCTGGCATCTCGATCTCCGGCATTCACTGGGTTCTCGCCTACACCGAGGGATTCTATGTCACCCATCCTGATCCGGCGGTGCGCGCGCGGACGAGTGATTACCTGGTCGCCGCCATCGAGCTGTGCGCCGACCTTGGGGGGCGCTTCATGATCTTCGGGTCGCCCCAACGTCGCAATCTGCTGCCGGGCGTCTCGCCGGAGGACGGAGCCGGCTTCTGCCTCGACACGTTTGCCGCCGCCATCCGCCGCGCGGAGTCAACCGGGATCACGGTCTGCCTCGAACCGCTCGCGCCGAGCGAAACAAATTTCCTCAACACCGCCGCCGATGCCATCGCTCTCGCCGCGCGCGCACAGTCCAAGGCGTTTCAGATCATGCTCGATGTAAAGGCCATGTGTTCCGAGGCGAAGCCGATCCCGCAGATCATCCGCGAATCCGCCGGCCAGTTCGCCTACTTCCACGCCAACGACGCGAACCTGAAAGGCCCCGGCTTCGGCGAGGTGGACTACGGCCCGATCGCCGCGGCTCTGCGCGAGGTGAACTACGACGGGCATGTCTCGGTGGAGGTCTTCAAATTCGAGGAAGGCCCGGAGGTGATCGCCCGCGAGAGCCGACGTTACCTGCGCGAGACGTTTGACGCCTGATCAACTGCCGATGAACGCTCCCCGAATCAGCCTGCTCGCCGCCGCCCTGAACATTTGGACGATGAGCACAGCTGCCGACGGGCCGCGGCTGAACGAGCTGCTGCCCAACGCTCCCCAAGGCTGGCTCGAACTGGCCAATCCTTCGGCGACGCCCGCCGACCTCAGTGGTTGTGAGATCCGGCTTCCGCAGTCGTTGAAGCCGCAATCGTGGAAGTTCGGCCCCGATTCCGAATTGGGCCCGGGAAGTTTCCTGCTGCTCAGTCAGTTTACCACCGGACTGCGCTTTCCCGCCGCGGGCGGGCGGGTCGAGCTATGGTCCGCCCAAGGCACGTTGCTGGATGCCCTGGATTACGGGCCGCAGGTGCCGGCGGAAAGCATCGGCCGGGTGGGCGCCGGGTGGGTGCTGCTGGCGGCGCCTTCACCGGGCAGCGAAAATGGCCCGGCGGCTCCGCTGAGCAATCCGACGGAGGTGCGGCTCAACGAATGGCTGCTGACGTCCCCAAGCCAGCCAGGTTGGATCGAGCTGTTCAATCCAGGCCAACATCCCGTCAACCTCGCCGGATTACAGCTCGCCGACCGTGTTCTAGGCGCCGGTGCCGAGGGGTTTACTTTCGCGCCTTTAAGCCTGATTGAGCCACTGGGCTGGTGCCTTTTTGAGGCTGATCCGGCAATGTCCCAAAGCCCGTGGAACAGCGCCTTTGACCTCGGACGCAACGGCAACCGACTGCGCTTCCTTGGCCCGGACGGCACCGCTCTGGATGAAGTCAGTCTCGTCACGGTGTCACCTTCCCTGCCCCGCGGCCGATTGCCGGACGGCGGCGAATTCGTCGCTACCCTTTCCCGGGAAACGCGAGGTGGCCCGAATCAAAGCGACTTCGATACGGACGGCGACGGCATGGGCGATGGTTGGGAGGTGCGCTATCAATTGGCACCGGCCGACCCATCCGACGCCCCCGTGGATTCGGACGGGGACGGATTGAGCAACCTCGAAGAATTTCTCGCAGGCAGGAACCCAAGGGCTGACGATCCCCCGATTCCCCTGCTTACCGAATCGCTTGCTGACGGAGGGTTCAGGCTGAGGTTTTCAGCGCTGGCCAACACGACTTACTCGATTCTGTCCGGTGAGGCTCCGGACATGCTGACCGAACTTTTCGTGCCGTTCATCGCCGACGGTCCCGCTCGGTCGGTGGAGATCACAGATGCGCCGCTCCAAAACCGGTTCTACCGCCTCGTCTCGCCCGCCCGCTCGCAATAGCCCGCGCCATGATGAGACGTCTTCTCGACCCGGCGGACGGCTCCAGACGCATCCATTTGGGCGCAGAAGTCAAGGCGGTCAACCGCAAGGCAGAGGGTCACGTCCGCCGCCAGTTCGGGAATGCCCAGCAGGCGCCGGCCGTTCCGCGAGAATCGCATGGCTCCGACCCAATCGGATTCGGCGGCGAGAAAACAGTTCCGCGCCATCTGGGCTGCGTCATCAATGCGCGCATGGCCCGTCAGCGGCCAGATCCGGTCGGCGAGTGCCCCGGCGCCCAAGGTGTCTTCGTAGGCCGCGTGATCTCCAGTTCCCGCACAGACCAGGCACAGGTGCTCCGGCACGTTGTCGGCGAGGCAGGCGGCAGTTGCGCGGAGGTTCGCCGGTGCCGCAATCATGACCTTGCCGGCGTGGGCACAGGCCCGCAGCGCGCGGGTGCCGTTCGTCGTCGTGATGGCAATCCGCCGCCCCGCCACCCGTTCACGGGTGAATTCACGCGGCGAGTTCCCGAGGTCAAACTCAGTGCCCCCGGTCAGCGCCGCCCCAATGCGGAACCCGGACCGTTCGCCCGCCAGCAGGATGGCCGGATCGCGCTGCCGCCATTCGAGGGCCTCGGCAATGTCGAAGCACGGGAGCAGCGAGTCCGCCCCTTGCTGCAGGGCCTCCAGCATCGTGGAGGTCGCCCGCAGGACATCAAAAACGACGCAGGTGGTGCGGCTGAGGTCGCGCCCGGCGAGGGCGGCGAACTCCGCCGGGGTGAACAGGACTTCCAGGAGTTTCATCGGAACGGGAAAGAAAAAAAGCCGCGCGGGTGGCGCGGCTGACCGGCATCGGCTTTGAACTCCGGCTCAGTCGTCGTTCGGTTCGAGCGGAGGACGAACGCCATACTTTTTCTTGAGCGCCTCGACCTGGACCAGTGGCTTCATGCCCCCCGTGCAGGTCGGGTCGCTGAGCGACGCCGCGGCGGCACAGACGCCGGTGAGGAGCGACTTCTGGAGTTCCCAGCCCTCGTGCAGTCCGAGCAGCACGCCGGCGCAGAAGGCATCTCCGGCTCCGGCGGTGCCGGCAATCTGCTTGTCGGCGATCTTGAGCGAGGGCTGCCAGTGGTCTTTGCCATCGCGGGTGCGGGCAAAGCAGCCTTCCGGGAAGTGGATGACGATCAGTTCCTTCACGCCCATCTGCAGGATCGCGCCGGCGGCGTGGCGGAGGGAAACGGTGTCGAGGACCCCTTCCTTGCGGATCTTGAAGCCGGTGACCTGGGCGGCCTCGAACTCGTTGATGATCGCATAGTCGCAATGCTTCAGGGCGGGCGTGACCACGGCCTTGAAGCGATCGCTGGCCTCGCTGACGGTGTCCACGCAGGTCTTGAGTCCGGCGGCCTGGGCCGCGGCCAGCAGCTTGGCGGCGCCGGTGATGCCTTCCTTGTTCACCACGTCCAGCTTGTCGAGCAGCAGGAGGTAGCCGAGGTGAAAGATACGGGCCTTGGTCTTGGTGAAATCGAGGTCCTTGGCGTCCCACAGGGCGTTCGCGCCGCGCCGATGGAAAAACGTCCGTTTGCCGGTGCCTACGACGCTCATCACGTCGGTATAGCTGGTCGGGGCGTCGGCCGTCTGTTTGAGAAACTTGGCGTCAATCTTGTGCTTGGCGCAATCGGCCAGGATCTGCTCCCCGGCCGCATCCTTGCCCACCAACCCGGCCCCTTGCAGTGGGAACTCCACGCCCAACTTGGCGAGGTCGAGCAGCACGTTATAGGGCGCGCCCCCGGTGCCGGTGGACTCGCCCTTGATGTTGGCGAGCGTTTCGAGGGCGGGATAGGTGTCGATCGTTTTGACGTGGTCAATGATCCAGTTGCCCCCGGCAAGGATGCCGGAGCGTTTGGACGCGGGAGATGGTTTCATGCCTAAGGGACAAATGCGCCACGGCAGGGATTGACCCGGGACACCGTGGTTACGTGGAGACTAGGGGAAACCCGAGCCGGTTGTCTCTAAAGAACTGGCGGCGCGACCGGACTCGACCCCTAACGGCAGGCGGGCAATCCACGCTGGTCGCGCAGCAACGCCCACGGTTCGGTGGTAGAGACGTCCACCATGTCCGGTTCGGCCGCTTCAGCCGGGGCTAAAATGGCAAGGAAGACGACCGGTTCGCGGAACGGATTGTAGGTGCCGTGAACCTCGCCCCTGGGGATCAGCACCAGCTCACCCGGCGTCAGGATGCGGAATTCATTGCCGCACCATTGCTCGGCCTGGCCGCTGACCACGTAGATGATCTCCTCACGGGTTGGGTGATGGTGGAAAGCGTGGCACCGGCCAGGCTCCATCGTGGCCCGCACCAGGAGCAGGTCGCGACACGGCACGATGTCCGGCCGCGACAGCCAGGCGTTCAGCGTGAACGGCGACTGCTCGGTGAGGCTCTCGGCCGCCGTAACAAACCGGCGCGCTGCGATTTCTGCGGTGGAATTCATCAGCAAGTCTCGGGATGGCCCCGCAAGGTCGGGCGCAAGGCTCTCTCACCGTATTGGCCGCACCGACTTCCACGGCTCCTCGCCGCTCACATCCACGAGGAACGGCCCCTGGGTCGCTGCCGGCGACAGAATGGCGAGAATCACGACGTCCTTGGCCGACGGGTTGAACGTCGCATGGACGATGCCCTTGGGAATGTGCGCCACTTCGCCCGGCTTCAGGATGCGCCGTTCGCGCTCGACCCACTGCTCCACCTCGCCTTCGAGCACGTAGATGATCTCCTCCAGCTCGGGATGGGTGTGGAAGTTATGCCCCTCGCCCGCCGGCAGCACGGCCCGGCAAAGTTGGAGATCCTTAGCCTCGCAGACCTCGGGGCGGCTGAGCCAGTAGTTGGTGCGGCCCTTGTAGTCTTCCTTCAGGGCTTCGGCGTTGGTGATGAAACGGTTCTTGTTCATGGAAAGCGGGGAAACGGGTCGCGCCGCCACCAAGGTCAGGCGCTGCCACCACCAGACAATCTTGCCGTCCTCGTGGGCGAGGCGGAACAGCCGGCGGGCTGACTCGGGCGCACGGTCGATCAGTTCGAGGACTTGGCGGCGGTTCGCTTCGGGCGTGGCGGCCACGGCGAAATACCATTCGAGGTCAGGTTGCTTGAAGAGACTGACCTGCTCCTGTTCCACCGCCAAGCCCGCCGCATCGCACAGCGTCCGCCACACCCGCGGCGTCAGCAGCCGATTGTGGCTGGGGTCGCGCAGTTTCTCGACCTGATGCATCCACTCCTCAGCCTCAGGCTGGTCGTCCTCCACCGTGCCGTCGATCAGCAGGAACTGCCCGCCGGGTTTGAGCACACGGGCCACCTCGCGGACGAACTCGGCCGGCGATGTGAAGTGGTGCGGCGCAATCCGGCAGGTCACGAGGTTAAACTCGGCGTCCGGATACGGCATCACCTCGGCCGGATGCAGCCGGACTGCCACCGTCAGTCCCTGTTCCGCCGCCGCCGCAACGGCGTTATCCAGCATCGACTGGGTCAGGTCGCTGAGCGTCACCCGATGACCCAGCTTGGCGAAGAACAATCCCGTGTGACCACCTCCCGTGGCCACATCCAGCACCTCCGCACCGGCCGGCAATCGCAGCCAGGGAACCGCGGCCTCCAAGTCGTCAATCCGCTGCAACACGTGGCCCTTGCCGTAGTGCTGGCTTTGCTTCGCGAACTGGTCGCGGGCGGCAAGCTGGGTGACATCAAGGTTCATGGCTTCGCGTGCGAAAGTGACGGCCGACTGACTACCGCAAATGCCCCCGCGAAGTCGAACGGTGATTCCCAACGCTGGCGGGATACGCACGCTTCAGGCGAAGGGAAAACCCTCTTTCAACTGAGACTCGACATGGTGGCCGCAGTGAAGCGCGACTGGAAAGGGGAACGACTTGGTGGGCACCGAGTTTTTGATTTCCTGCTCGCGGCCTTGGCGCGGCAAAACCAAACAGCCGTGAATATTGCTCCCGCCCCCGGCGGAAAAGTCGCGGTTCAGACCTCGCAAAACATCTCAAGATTCGTTGAGCTTAGACAGCTGACCGAACAGCTGCTGGCGCGCCTGTCGTTGCCCCAAACTCCCGAGTTGGAGGCGACCGAGGCCAAACGCTGCATTCGCGATTACCTTTCGGAATTAGCCCAGGTGGCGGCCAATCCAGTGCAGAAGAGCGCAGTGGAACGGTTAATGAAGGAATTTGAGGTGCGGGAACGTCACGGTCCAGAACCGTTCCATTCGGGTTACGTTCAAAGTGTCCACTGGAACATTCTGGAGCCCTCCGGGGAGTCATGGGCGACCATCGTCGGCCACTACGAAAGGCTTTCGCGCGATCACCAGGAGAAATTCGAACTTGAGCGGCTCCGTTTGATTTATGAGTTCGGGCCGGACGAGATATTTGTCGGCCGGGAGTCGTTTGAAGGCTACGTGGTTTTCTGTTTTGCCAGCTCCAACATTGCTGTCTTGGAGTGTCCAAGGGTGGGGAATGCCCTGTATCTGATGAAGCGTGGGGAATGGAAATCTTTGAGCCAGTTGAGCAAGTCCGAATTGCTCGCAAGCGACAGGGCAGGTGTTTCGCGCATCGTCCATTCGCGCTATTGGAAAGCTGAGCTGGAGAATGTGTTTCGTCCCCAAGCTCCGAACAAGTAATCCATGTCCGACATCGTCCAAAAGCTCTGGTGCTTCCGTCACACGCTCCGCCACGGCGGCGTGGATTACGGCAACTACATCGAGCAGTTGACCTATCTGCTGCTGCTCAAGATGGCCGATCAACGGGGCGCGAACGTGCGGGCCGGAAGATGCGGTGGCCGAAGCCGGATAATCCAGCCTGCGGGGCTGGATTATCCAGTCTGGTTGTTTGGCGACGATGGCTGTCGAGCGCGTCGGAGGTTCATTTGCGTGCCCGGCCGAATTTCTTCGCCGCGGGCGCCTTCAGCGCCTTGAATTCCTTCGTCAGGTTCGTGAGCGAGGCTTCGATGCCCATGCGTTCGAGGCTCGTCGCGCCGACGAAGCCGACGGCGTCGGTGGCTTTCATCACGCGCTCCGCATCGGCGGGCGTGTTGATGGGGCCGCCGTGGCAGAGGAAGAAGATGTCCTTCCGCACGCGTGTCGCGGCATCGATGATCTCCTGCGTGCGCTGGATCGTGAAGTCCCAGCTCTTGACCGCGCTTTTCACGCCGATGCTGCCGCCGACGGTGGTTCCGACGTGCGCGATGATCGCATCCGCGCCCGCCTTGGCCATCTCGACGGCCTCCTCGGGCGAACCGACATAGACGACGGAGAAGAGATCCATCCGCCGCGCGAGCGCGACCATCTCGAACTCCTTCTTCACGCTCATGCCCGTCTCTTCGAGCACGCCGCGGAAGTGACCGTCCACGATGGTGTGCGTGGGAAAATTGTTCACGCCGCTGAAGCCCATTTCCTTCACCTTGCCGAGCCAGTGCCACATGCGGCGGCGCGGGTCGGTGGCGTGGACGCCGCAGATGACCGGGCATTCCTCGACCACGGGCAGCACTTCGTATTCGCCGATCTCCATGGCGATGGCGTTGGCGTCGCCGTAGGCCATCATGCCGGCGGTCGAGCCGTGGCCCATCATGCGAAAGCGGCCGGAATTGTAGATGATGATGAGATCCGCCCCGCCCTTCTCGATGAACTTGGCGCTGATGCCCGTGCCCGCGCCGCCGGCGATGATGGCGTCGCCCTTCTTGATCGTGCTCATCAGGCGGTCGCGAACTTCTTTGCGGGTGTAAGGGTTGCCTTTGCCGGTCCAGGGATTGGGCATGGTCGTGGAGTGTTGTGTTACGTGTGACGAAAACCGGGGCGAACATGGCCAATCGGACCGCCCCGGGGCAATGCCGCAGAGGCGCGTCCGGCTATCGGGAACGCAACGCCGCGAAGGGCCGGCGAAAACTTTCAGCAACCGTGTCAGGATTTCCCCGTCGCCTGCGTTCGGCTAACCAGCATGCCGAAACATCTGTCCCCGCGCGGATCCGTGCAGATCCATTGCGGTCTTCCCTGAACATGGCTTCCGTCCGTAGTCGCCGCGTGAACGTCGAAAAATGGCTGCCGGTCCTCGGTCTGGCCGCCGCGCTGTCGGGTTGCGCCGTCCTTGAGCTGCCCAAGCCGGCGCGGGAGGCCGAGCCCGGGGCGGATTCGCCGGCAGAATGGATGCGGGCCGAATCCGCCAACCGTGGGCCCGCCGGCACGGGCTGGCTGGCATCCTTGGGCGATCCCGACCTGGAAAAACTCGCCGAAGAGGCATTGGCGCAGAACCGGAACCTGCGGGCCGCCGCCGGCCGGCTGCGCGCGGTCAGGGAGGGCACGATCTTGGGCCGGGCCGGCCGGCTGCCGACCCTTGGCGCCGGGTTGTCGGCCGCCCATGGGGAGACGGCAGCCCGCGACCGCCAGGGCAGGCTCGGATCGTTCGACGGCGCCAAGGACTACCGGCTGTCGTTAAACGCGTCCTGGGAAGCGGATCTCTGGGGTCGGCTGGCGAACCTGCACCGCGCCAGCAAGGCCGATTACGAGGGCGAAATGGCGGATTTTCGGGCGGCCCGGCTTTCGCTGGCCGCCAACACGGCCAAGGCGTGGTGCAACGTGACCGCCGCGCGGCTCCAGGTGGAACTGTCCGAGCAGACGCGCGGGAGCTTCGACCGCAACCAGCGGATCGTGGAGCGCAACTACAGGGCGGGCGACATCACCGCCAGCCCGCTGGACGTGCAGTTCGCCCGGAACCAACTGGCCTCGACCGAGCGCGGTCTGATCTCGCAGCGGCTCGCCCTGGAGGAAGCCCGCCGTTCGCTGGAACTGCTCCTCGGCCGCTATCCCGCCGCCGCCGTCAGCGGCCGCGGCGAACTCCCCGTGCTGACCAACGACGTGCCCGCCGGCTTGCCGTCGGACCTGCTCATGCGGCGGCCGGACCTGCTCTCGGCGGCAGCCGACCTGCGGGCCTCCGCGGAGCGCGCGGACGCGGCCCGAAAGGGATTGTTACCGTCCATCGCCCTGTCCGCCGGGGGCTCGACCGGGGCGAGCATGGACCTGCTGGATCTGGTGGCCAACCCGGCGTTCATCGCGGGGAACGTGGCGGCATCGCTGGCCCAGCCCTTCTACCGGGGCGGCGCGCTGGCCGCCCAGGCGAGACAGTCGCTCGCGTTCAACGAGGCAGCCCTCGAAGTCTTCGCGGGCCTGGCCCTGCGCGCATTTCGCGAGGTGGAGTCGGCGCTCGCCACGGAGCATTCGCTGGCCCAGCAATACGCCTTCCTCGAAGCCGAAGTCCGCCAGGCCAACCTCGCCGAGGCGCAGGCCACGCGCGATTACTCGGAGGGCATCGTCGGCTATCTTTCGGTGCTGGAGGCCCAACGCCGCGCCTTCAATGCCCGCAGCGCCATCATCGGCCTGCGCAACGCCCGCATCCAGACCCGCATCGACCTGCATCTGGCATTGGGCGGCGACTTCGCCGACGCGCCTCCGGCATCCCGGCACCTTTCCCGAACCCATGACTGATTCGCCCTCACCCAATCCTGCGCCGCCGCAGTCCCGCCTGGTCGCCATGCTGCTCCGGATCGCGCTGCCGGTAGGGATCCTCGCCGCTGGTCTGGTCGCCTACGGAATCCTGTCGGTGGAACCCAAGAAGGCCAAGAGCCCGCCCGTGAAACCGCAGGCCATCCGGACGAAGGTGCAGGAGCTGCGGGTCGGGGACCATCCGGTGATCATCAAGACCCACGGGGTCGTGCGTCCGCACAGCGAGGTCACCCTGACGGCCCAGGTGCCGGGCCGGATCAGCCGCGTGAACCCGGGATTGGAGGACGGCGCCTTCTTCGGGGCCGGCGAAGTGCTGCTGGAACTGGAGACGGTGGATTACGAGACGGCGGTCGTGTCGGCCGAGGCCCAGGTCGCCCGGACCAAGGCGGCCCATGCGCTGGAGGAGACCCGCGCGAAACAGGCCAAGCTGAACTGGGAGGACCTCGGCTACAAAGAAGCGCCCAGCGAACTGGTGCTGCGCCTGCCGCAGGTGCGGGAATCCAAAGCCAACGTGGATGCCGCGCAGGCCCAGCTCGAACGCGCCAAGCGGGACTTGGAACGCACCAAGATCCGGGCGCCGTTCGAGGGACGCGTCCGCCGGCGCAACGTGGGCCTGGGCCAGGTCGTCGGTGCGGGCACACCCTTGGCCAGCATCTTCACCGTGGATTTCGCGGAGGTCAGGCTGCCCATCGCGGGCCGCGAGCTCCGCTTCCTGAACCTGCCCGAGACCGCCGAGGACATCCCCGTCGAGGTCCAACTGCGGAGTTCCACCGACGAGGAGTCCGGCGTGGTCTGGCAGGCCCGGATCATCCGGACCGAGGGCGCCCTCGATGAGAATTCCCTCGACCTCTTCGCGATTGCGCGCGTGGACGATCCGTTCGGCCGCAGATCCAAGCACCCGCCGCTGCGGATCGGGCAGCCGGTGGTGGGGTCCATCGCCGGCAAGGTGCTGACCAATGTGGTGGCGCTGCCGCGCGCCGCGGTCCGTCAGCTCGATCAGGTCCTGCTCGTGGACAAGGCCGCCCTGACCCTGAAGCCCACCACGATCGTCCCGCTCTGGGCTGATGAGGAGAGCATCATCGTCCCGGCTTCGGTGATCGCCGGCGGGATGCTGCTCGCGACGACCCACCTCGTGTATGCGCCGAGCGGGGCGAAGGTCGAGATCATCCCCGACATCGCGACCACACCGGTTGGTTCCGGGACCAATTCCGCAGCCCCGCCCAAACCCGTCGCCAAGTTCGGCAGCGACAACCCGAAACCGTGAACGGAACCAACCCATGATCCGCTGGTTCGCCCACAACGGAATCGCCGCTAACTTCCTCATGCTCGCCATCATGGTGGGGGGCATCTACACGGCCGTTTACCGCGTCCCGCTGGAGATCACGCCCGCCCTCAGTTGGCGGACCGTGATGATCGAGATGCCCTACCGCGGCGGCACCGCGAAGGATGTCGAGCGCGCGATCCTCATCCCGATCGAGGAAGCGCTGGAGGGCGTCCAAGGCATCAAGCAACTGAACGCCGACGGTTCGCGCGGCATGGCGCGGTTCTTTCTCCAGGCCCTGCCAGGAACCGACCTGCGCGAACTGCTCGACGACGTGAAGGCGCGGGTGGACACGATCACGACTTTCCCCAGCGAGACGGAGCGGCCACGGGTCTTCATCCCGGAATCAGGGAACTACTTCGCCGTTTTGAGCGTCGCAGTGACCGGCGACCTCGGGGCCGACGACCTGCGGAAGGTCGCCCGGCGCGTGCAGGAAGATCTGCTGGAGATGCCCGGCATCAGCCGCGCCGGCATCGAAGGCGGCCGGCGTCTGGAGATCGCGATCGAGGCCAAAGCCGACAAGCTGCTGTCCTACAATCTCAGCTTCCAGGACCTGGCCGACGCGATCCGGCGGTTCTCCATCGACCTGCCGGCCGGAGCCATCGACAGCGCGAGCGGCACGTTGATCGTCCGCACGCGGGGGCAGGCCTACAACGAACGGGATTTCGCCAAGATCCCCATCCGCGCGGCGAACGGTGCGGAAGTGCTCCTCGGCGACGTGGCCGACATCCGTGACGGTTTCGAGGAGGGCGACAAGCGGGTCGAGTTCAACGGCAAGCCCGCCCTCTTCGTCCAAGTGCTCCGGACGGGCAACGAGAGCGCGATCGAGATCTCGGACAAGGTCCGGGAATACGTCCGGACCGCGGGCACGCGTTTCCCCGACGGCATCCAACTGTCGGTCTGGAACGATGAATCGTTGTCCATCCGGGCCCGGCTCAGCGGGCTCGTCTCCAACACGATGCAAGGCGGCCTGCTGGTGTTGCTCCTCCTTGGCCTCTTCATGCGGCCGGTGCTCGCGTTCTGGATCGCCGTGGGTATCCCGGTGGCGATCGCCGGCGGGTTGATGTTGATGCCGTGGTTCGGGCTCACCGCGAACATGATGAGCCTGTTCGGCTTCTTCATCGTCATCGGCATCGTCGGCGATGACGCCATCGTCACCGGCGAGAACATCTACGCGAAGCTGAAGTCCGGCATGGAACCGCTGGAGGCGGTCGTCGTGGGCACGCAGGAAGTGTCCTCCCCCGTGACCTACGGCGCGCTGACGACCATCGTGGCGTTCGTGCCGATGCTGTTCTTCCAAGGCACCTGGGGCGACTACGCCAAGCAGGTCCCGCCGGTCGTGGCGTCCGTCCTCCTGTTCTCGCTGTTGGTGTGCAAGCTGTGCCTGCCGACGCATCTGAAGCACATCAAGTTCACGGCCCGGGAGAATGCCTTCGACCGGTTCCAGAAGCGCATCACCGGCGGGCTCGACCGGTTCGTCGCCCGGGTGTATGAGCCGAGCCTCCACTGGGCGATCCGGCACCGGGCATCGGTGCTCGCCGGCTTCGTCGCGATGGGGCTGCTGATGGCCGGCTACTGTCTCGGCGGCCGGATGAAGTTCGTCTCGTTCCCCTCGGTGGATTCCCGGCGCATCACCGCGATCCTCCGGCTGCCCGACGACACGCCGCTGGAGACCACGGCCAAATACGTGGAGCGGATCTCGGCCGCGCTGGAGCAGGTCAGGCAGGAGTTCACCGACCCAAAGACCGGTGATTCGCTCGTCCGCAATGTGTCGCGCGTCATCGGTGGCACGGATCCCAGAAGTAGCTTCAGAAAATCGTCAGGTTCCGTCTCGCTGGAGATCATGGACCCCAGCCTGCGCAGCGAAGCCGGCCCGCGGAACGGCAAGCTCGCGAACCGGTGGACCGAGCTGATCGGCCCGATCCCCGAGGCGACGTTCTTCCGGGTCTTCTCCGAACAGACCTTCGAAGGCGGCCAAGAATACGCCGACGGCAATCTCCATTTCGAGTTTCGCGGACCGACTTCAACCAAGAAGGCCGAGATCGCGGAACGCATGAAGACCTTGCTGGAAAGCTACGGCGGCATCCGCACCGCGTGGGCGCAGGTGAACTACGGGCAGGACGAACTGGAGTTCACCCTCAAGCCCCGTGCCGCCGAGCTCGGGCTCAACCAGGCGTCGCTCGCCCGCCAGATCCGCCAGGCGTTCTACGGCGAGGAAGCCCAGCGCGTGCAGCGCGGCATCGACGACATTCGGGTCATGGTCCGGTTGCCCAAGGCCGACCGCGAGACGTTGCACACGCTCGACCAGATGAAGATCCGCACGCCCCGCGGCGCGGAGGTCCCGCTGGCCACCGTCGCCGAGGTGCATTTCACCAAAGCACCCTCGTTCGTGGAGCGCAACGACGGCGGGGAAGTGATCCGCATCGGCGCGCAACCGATCGATGAGACGGTGGACGTCATCGGCATCGCCCGCGAGCTCGAGCCCCAGCTCGTCGCGATGTGCGCCGAGGGCGAGGAGCTGTCCTTCCAGTTCAAGGGCTACGTGGCCGAAGCCCAAGAATCGAAGAAACGGACGGCACTCGGCGCCGCCGGTCTGCTGCTCGCGATCTTCGCGCTGCTGGCGATTCCGCTGAAGTCGCTGACTCAACCGATCTTCGTCATGCTCGTCATCCCGCTGGGCACCATCGGCGCGCTCCTCGGGCACATCATCATGGGCATGACGCCATCGTATCTCTCGATCTTCGGCATGTTGGCGTTGGCCGGAATCTCGGTGAACAACGCGCTGGTGATGATGGACTACGTCAACCAACGGCGCGCCGAAGGGATTCCCCTGCTCCAGTCGGCCATCGAAGCCGGCGTCCGCCGCTTCAGCCCCATCATGCTCACCTCGGTGACCACGTTCGTCGGCTTGGCCCCGATGATCTTCGACCGGTCGTTGGAGGCGCAGTTCCTCATCCCGATGGCGGTGTCGATGGGGTTCGGGATCCTCTTCACCACGGTCATCACGCTGTATCTGGTCCCGTGCTCGCTCCTGATGGCGGCGGACGTCACCGGTCACTGGTCCCGCTTCAGGCAGTGGTTCCTGCACCCGTTCCGGTCCAACCCAGCAGTCCGGTGAACCCAAGCCGGACCCAGATTCAGCCCACCGTAGGGGGACACTTCGTTCGAAGAACCTCGCTGAAATCTGATCCTGTTGGCTACCAGCGGACGCGGTAGAACCGGGTCGGGTGATTGGTCCAGGTTGAATCGCTGAAGTAAAACGGAACTCCGGTGAGCGTGATGGTCGCCAAGGGGGACCATTCGGTGCTCGTCAGGTTGGTGGCGCCTTCCACCGTGAACCGCTGCCCGCTGGTCCCGGTGAGGTCGAAACCGAACCGACCTTCCTTCACGCCGAAGTTTTCACCCGTGCCGACCAACCGGACCTCGCCACCGGTGCCGGTCGCCGTGAAGGTGAACCGGTTGACGTTGAAGTCGGCACCGGTGTCCCGCCAAAACCGCATGATCTGAATCCCCGGCTGCAGCTTGACGGTTGTCGTCAGGTTGGTCCACGTCTGCCAGCCACCCGTTCGCGGGGCGGTAAGCCGACCCGTCACGTCCATCCCGTTGAATTCGACGTGAAACGTGCCGCCGGTGTTGGGCGTCGCGAGCCGCGTGACGAGGCGGTAGTCCCCCGGACCTTGGGTGACCTCCACCGTGTAATCGATCCACTCGCCCGGTTCGAGGAAAGCCACGTTGAACCCGCCTTCCGAGCAGGTTTCGAGATCAACCCCTTCGCCCGGGCGATACCTTCCGCCGCTGTTAGCCGCGGTGTTGTCGTGATAGGCCACCGCCTCGCCACCCCGATCGAAGTCTTCCGCCTGCAAGACGCCCGGCAAAGTCACCGGCAGGTTCCGATACGGAATCCCAGCCAGCGGCGCCAACGGACCTCCAACGGTGTCCGTGGTCCGGAAATTCGCGGCTGCCCGATGCACGCTGTCCGCATTCGGGTAGAGGTATCCCGTCGACGCGTTGACAGCGACAAGGTGTCCGCCTCCGCCCCACGCCCGCAGGGCAAAGTCACCATCGGCCAGGCTCAGCCATTCAAACTGATCCTTCGGGCTGGCTGCGGCCGCAACCGAAGTCAGGGAATCGGTTGGTCCGACGGTTCGGACATACTGCCCGTCGGCCGTCTTCAGGCGCACTCGTCGGTCGCCGACCCGTTCCACGAAAAAGGCGTCGTCTTGGGTCGCCGTGAAGCCAGCCCGATCCGCCTTCACATCGCCACCGTTCGCAAGGGTGGCGCTGAGAAACTTGCCCGCGCCGCGGCTGAACAGGCCCAATCGCGAACCGTCCGGCGGAAGGTTCACCGTGCCGCGGGCCGGCCAGTTGCAGGCGGCCTCATCCGGGGTCCAGACCGTGCCCGCGGCGGTGATCTTGGCCTTGAAGTCGAGGAGGTCCGCGCTCTTCGCCCCCAGCCATTGGAACTGCATCCACCCGTTGAAATGGCTCTCATACATGCTGTTGTAGCCTTGGCCCGCCGTATCCCCGGGCCAGAACTCCGTGCACAGGAGCGCCGGATACGCGGGGCTGGCCTTCATCCGGGAGATGGCCTGTTCAATGCCGGCGAGACTCTCATAGCCGTGGTGCGCGAAACCGGCATTGGCCCAACTCACGCCCCGGGCCTTGAGGTAGTAATACTAGGTTAAGTGTCTAGCATGTGTCGATGAAGCGAGTCCGGCACCATGGGCAGCGGCCCGAGAGCCGGATCAGCGCCGCCTGCAACGACCG
>JAYUSF010000026.1:0-8109 GCA_043755815.1 Verrucomicrobiota bacterium | reverse complement strand
CGTTGGTTCGTGGCGGCGAGGGCGCGGTGCCAGGTCTCTTCGTCGGGATCCTGGAAATCGGACACCACGAAAACCAGCGCCGGCCGGTGGAGCAGATTGTTCAGGTAATTCAGCGCGGCGGTCACGGAGGTGCCGGCGGACTTCGGTTCGGTGAACAGCATCTCGTGCAGCAGGCGCGAGACGTGGGCGCGAGACTTCTTGGGTGGCACGAAGCGTTCGACGCGGTCGGTGAACAGGATCATGCCCACGCGGTCGCCGTC
This sequence comes from Verrucomicrobiota bacterium, assembly GCA_043755815.1. Taxonomy (GTDB): domain Bacteria; phylum Verrucomicrobiota; class Verrucomicrobiia; order Limisphaerales; family UBA9464; genus CAIWAH01. The sequence goes on along the minus strand of JAYUSF010000026.1, from coordinate 7,849 downwards.
GCGGATGGCACTGAAGGCGAGCGCGCCGGCCAGCACGGCGGCGAGCTCGCGCTTGGTGTCGGCCTGCGCCGAAGCGCCGATGGCGGTGCCGAAATGGCCGCTGGCCGACGCGTCCACGAGCAGCATCACCACGAGTTCGCGCTCCTCGATGTGGCGCTTGATGAAGGGCTTCCTCAGCCGCGCGGTGACGTTCCAGTCGATGCGGCGCACGTCGTCGCCGGGGACGTATTCGCGCACGTCGGCGAAGTCCATGCCGCGGCCCTTGAAGACGCTGATCATGCGCCCGCCCATGAGCTGCTCGCTCACGATCCGCGCGCGGACTTCGACCTGGCGAAGGCGTTTTAGGTAGTCAGCGGGAAGCATGGGAACGGGGAGTGAAGCGCCCGCGGAGCACGCGCATGTGCGGGGTGGGGGATGAACGCGCCAGCGTCCTGGACTGCGCCGGCAGGACGGCGCTTTGGCTCCGCGGTGACTGCCCGCCCGCGCGAGGTTCGTGGGTGACGGCGAAGGCAAAGCGGGGACATGTCCCCGCAGTCCAAGGCGCGGCGTGCCCGGATTGAGCCAAGGCGTAGGCCAAGGACCGGAACCTAGGCGTTTGATCTTGGCCCGCCCTCACCCTGGCCCTCTTCCCCGGGGAGAGGGGAACGCCCGCATTCGCGCGCCGCCGCCACAGGTCATGCTGACGAGGACAGTTAGGCGCCGTCTGGAAAAAGGCCGAACTGAACCAAAGCTCGACGTGAGTGGAGTTCGCTGACGTCGAGACCTTCTCCCTCTCCGCCCGCCCGAACGGGGGGAGAGGGCCGGGGTGAGGTGGGCGCTGATGGGACGGTAACCGCCCGCCCATGAGCTGCTCGCTCACGATCCGCGCGCGGACTTCGACCTGGCGAAGGCGTTTTAGGTAGTCAGGCGGCAGCATGGATTCAGCGGATCGCCTCGATGCGGTCCGGGAAGACCTGCACGAGACAATGGGTTTCGGAAAGGCGGGCTGCCTCTGGCCAGGCGGCCGCCAAACGGGTTCGCAGGTCGCGCAGCCTGAGATTGCCGAGGCGCACGTGGATCACTGCCGGCGGCGGACCTTGGACCAGCACTTGCTGCGAAAAGTCGGCGTCCTTCGTCACGACAACGTAGCCATTCTCCCTGGCATTCAACCAGATCTCCCGGTCCTTGGCGGTCGGGTTGAGGTCGGATTGATGGATGAAATCAGTCCCGTTCCAGAACGCGAAGTCACGCGGCAGGTTGACGTCGATCAGGAAGCGGGCCGGCATGGGGTCAGGCGGCCGAGACCACGGTGTAGTTGCGCGCCATCAGGCGGGAGGCGAAGTCGAGGCACGCCTGCACGTCGTCCCGGGTCAGGACGGGATACGACTGGAGGATCTCATCCACGGAGTCGCCCGCGGCGAGAAACTCCAGGACGCTCTGCACGGCGATCCGCTTGCCGCGGACGCAGGGCCGGCCATTGCAGACTTCCGGATCAATCGTGATGGCGTCATTCATGCGATGAATCTAGCGGGTGATGGACGCGGGGCGATGCCGATTTTGTCGGGTGAACTTCGCGCACGGAATTCGACCTGGCGAAGGCGTTTGAGGTGGTCAGGCGGGATCATCGGAAGGGATGGAACTTCACTGTCAGGTTCCTTTCCAAGCATGACGGGCTGCCTCGTCCCGCATGGCTCGATACGCACCGTCGAAATAGACATCGAACCAAACTTCGGCCCCCAGCGTGGCAAGCCGCTTCAGAAGCTCCGGCGAAAAGGTTGGTCCGCCATGCCCATATTGCGAATCCCAAAGGCAACTGATGTTTATCCACCATCCCTCTTGCCGAAGCTCATCCAATGCCGGGCCCTTCCCGGCAAGTTGATCGACCAGCCAGTTCAGATGCTTCTCGCTATCGAACGACTGAACGAAGGGCTTTGATTGCAGAAACCAGCCGCTGATTTCATAGTGCTTTGGGCGAAATGCTTGTCGGTGAAGATACTCGTCACCTGCAAGTTGAGTGCCCGTTGGCACGAGTTTCAGCATTTCCCCGACAAGCTTTGGATCTGCTGAGCGATGGTAAATCCGGAGTGTGACGTAGGTCTCCGCACAAGTTGCGTAATCATCTTCCGTCCCTTCCGGCAACGGCGGCGCTGTAAGGTCTCCAAGCATGGTTTGACTACGGCACCTTCACCTTGCCCAGCAGTGTCGTGACGATGCTTTCGGTGGTCACTTCCTCGGCTTCGGCCTCGTAGGTAAGCAGGATGCGGTGGCGAATATTGGCCGCTGGGAAATGGCAACGAATCATTGATCCCGATAAGCCTCGCGGCGATGTCGGATGTGGAGGACTTCGACGACACCGGCGGCCTCCTCAAGGTCGTAAAGCACCCGGTAGTCGCCCACCCGAAGGCGCCAGCGGCGTGCGTGTCCTTTCAGCTTGGTGCAGCCCGCTGGGCGTGGATTTTCAGCCAAGGCCAAGATCTTTTCGAGAACCCGTTCGGCGAGGTGCTGTGGCAGCGGCTCCAGCTCCTTGCGGGCGTCGCGGGCGATGCGGATGGTGTAGGCCATGAGCCAGAACCCGCTTCACCGCACCGCCAACGCCGCCTTCCGCGAGGTCGGCCGGCTTGGGGCGGCATCCTGCGCCGCGGTCTTTCGCCGTGAGTGGATGGCTTTGAGCTTGGTCCTGACCTCCTCAACAGTCTCGAATGGACCAGACTTCCGGGCCTCGCAGATCAAGTTGTCGTAAAAATCCTCCCAGAGTTCCGGATTGCTCTTCACGTCAAACAGCACGGCGGTCTGCCGGCCGCGTTCGTCAAACAGGAATCGCAGTCCTTCAATTGGTTTCATGGCGTCAGTTTAGTTTGTGGTTCGAACTTCGTCACTCGTCCTTTGCTTCACGGCACCTTCACCTTGCCCAGCAGCGTGGTGACGATGCTCTCGGTGGTCACCTCCTCGGCTTCGGCCTCGTAGGTGAGCAGGATGCGGTGGCGGAGCACGTCGGGGGCGATGAGCTTCACGTCGTCGGGCGTGACGTGGTCGCGGCCTTCGAGCAGGGCGCAGGCGCGGGCGGCGAGCGTCAGGTTGATGGTCGCGCGCGGGCTGGCCCCGATGCGGACGAGGCGCTTCAGGTCCGGTGCGACGCCCTTGCCGGCGGCCGCATCGCGCGTGGCGATCACGAGGCGGACGACGTAATCCTTCACCAACTGGTCCACGTGGATCTGGTTCACCAAGCCCTGGTAGCCGATGATTTCCTCGGGCGAGACGACGGCGTTCAGGCTGAAGGTCGGCTTGGTCGAGGCCATGCGGTCGAGGATGATCATCTCCTCCTCGGCGCTAGGGTAGCCGACGATGACCTTCAACATGAAGCGGTCCATCTGCGCCTCGGGCAGCGGATAGGTGCCTTCCTGCTCGATGGGGTTCTGCGTGGCCAGCACGAGGAACGGTTCGGGCAACGGCCAGGTCTTGTCGCCGATGGTCACCTGGCGTTCCTGCATCGCCTCCAGCAGTGCGGACTGGACCTTCGACGGCGCGCGGTTGATTTCGTCGGCGAGGACGAGGTTGGCGAAGATGGGGCCCTGGCGGGTCGAGTAGGTGCCTTTGACCGGGTCGTAGATGAGCGAACCGGTGATGTCGCCGGGCAGCAGGTCGGGCGTGAACTGGATGCGCTGGAACTGGCAGTGGGTGGCCTTGGCGAGACTGCTCACGCTGGCGGTCTTGGCGAGGCCGGGCAGGCCCTCGAGCAGGATGTGGCCGCGGGCGACGAGGCCGACGAGCAGGCGGTGGACGAGTTCGCGCTGGCCGACGATGAACTTGCCGACTTCAGCGCGCACCTGCTGGAGGTGTTCGCTGGCGGCCTTGAGCTGCGCACTGAGTTCCGGGGACGGATTGGACATAACGATGGGACTGGCGCCGCGAAGCGAACCGGCCCCGCGCCGCAAAGTCGAGCCTCCGACGCGGAAATGCCGGGGAAGTTCAAAGGGAATGGCAGCCGTCAGGATCGTGGAAGGAGGGCCTATTGAAGACGCGGTTCACCGTCAGGATCGCTCGACCCAAGGCTACGCCGGTGTTACTTGCAGTGCATGTCTTCGCGTGGCCTTCGTCGAGCCCGGCGGTTGTTTTTGCTCGTGCCGTTGCTGGCGCTGGCCTTGTTGATCGCTGCCTTCACGCTGTTCCGCCTCCGGACTGGTTCCCAAGTTCGCCACTACGAATCCCTCGCCCAGGCGCGGAACGAGCCGCTGACCTTGAAGGCGCTTACCGCCACTTACGCGGCGATTCCGGACCAGGACAACGCCGCGGTGCCCTTGCTCGCCCTTTGGGAGACCGAGAACCCCGAGTATTGGAAGGCATTCAAGGCTGGCAGGCGGAAATTGCCGGAACGGCCAACTGAAAAGCCCATTCCGTTTCCCAAGGACAATGATCGCGCTGAAGCCGACTCCGGAGAGGCAAACTCGGAGTCACTCCAACCGCTCGTGTTGCATGTAGCTGCCCGAAGCGATTATCGGGAGGCTTTGCGCGAGGCCCTGCGCCGGCCGGATTGTCGGTTTCCGGTGAGGGTTACCGACGGAATATCCGCCCTGTTGCCTCATCTGGCCCGCCTCAAGCGCGACGCCATGGAGTTCAGGGCGGAGGCATGGGTGGCAACTGAGCGGGGCGAGCCGGAGGTTTCCGTGCGGGCAATCCGGGACTGCGCTCAGGTTGGGAAGCTCTTGGACCAGGATCCGTTCCTGATCGGGCAACTGGTTCGAATCGCCTGCTACTCGATGTGCTTGATCGAAGTGGAGCGGTTGCTTTCGAGGCTGCCGCCCAGCGAAACCCAACTGGGCGAACTCCGGGCCGTGATCGAAGGGCTCTCCGCGCTGGATGGCTATCGCCGGGCGATGATTTGCGAACGGGCGATGGGATTGGGCGTATTTGAGCCCCCGATGGGCGTCCTTTGGAAGGAGGCGACCTCTACGCAGATTGATGGTGAGGGGACGGGCCTTTCGTCGGTCATGATCGCGATGCGGTTGACCGGCCTGCAGCAGTTGGACCGACGGCTCTACATGGAAACATTCGAGCACCTGTTGACCAACGCCCCGCTTGATTCTTCGTCCAAACTGCTGGCCGTGGAAATGGCAATGACCAACACCGTAAACCGGATCAAAAAATTCCCGCCCAAGATTCTCTCCGGGATGCTCCTGCCTGCCCTGCAAAAAGCCGCACAAAAATTCTGCCACGCTGAAGCCCTCCGCGAGGCCGCCCTGACCGCCGTGGCGATTGAACGCCACCGATTGGCCCACGGCGGAAAGCTTCCAGAGACGCTGTCGGAACTGGTTCCGGCCGGGCTGCCGGAGATTCCCCGCGATCCGTTCGACGGCCAGCCGCTCCGCTTTCGCCGCCTAGAGCAGGGATATGTGGTGTATTCGGTCGGCTCTGACCGGACCGATGACGGCGGCAAGGAAAAGCCCAAGAAGAGCGTGAGTGGGCCATTCGACGTGACGTTCACGGTGAGACGATGAACTCAATTTACCGCCGTGAAACGCCGGGGACTGGGTTCGCCGTCAAGACCGCCGTCCGTCTTCTACTTTCACCGCCTTGATCCGGCGGCGCTGAAACCACGCGACTCCGACGAGATCAAAAATGCCCCGCCAGACGCGATTCCAGACGCCGTATTTGCTCACGCCAGCCACGCGCGGCCGGTGGTTCACCGGCACTTCGCGGCAGGTGAAGCCGCCACCCGCGACGAGAATCGGAAGGAAGCGGTGCAGGCCGTTGAAGGCGAACAGGCCGGCGAGACACTCGCGCTTGAACGCGCGCAGGGCGCAGCCGGTGTCGGCGAAGTCGTAGCGGAGCGCGGCCTTGCGGGCGGCGCGGGCGATCCGCGAGGACGCCTTGCGGACGAACGAATCCTCGCGCTTCACCCGATGGCCGCAGACGAAATCCACCTCGCCGAGCATCTGGAGCATCTTGGGCAGCTCCGCGGGATCGTTCTGCAAATCGCCGTCGAGGGTGCAGAGGAACGGGGCGGTGGAATGCGTGATCCCGGTCCAGACGGCGGCGCTCTGGCCGCGGTTCTGGGTGTGGCGCAGGCCGTGGACCTGCGGATGGGCGGCCTGCGATTTCAGCACGCGGGCCCACGTGTCGTCGGTGCTGGCGTCGTCCACGAGCACGATCTCCCACGGACGCGACTCGGCGGCGAATCTGCGGAGCAGCTCCTGGACGAGGGGCTCGATGTTGTCCGCCTCATTGAAGACGGGGACGACGATGGCAATCTCGGCGGGCACGGAAGAACTCTAGGGAACGCCGTTCGTCGGTGGAAGCCGGTTTACCGCTCTACCGCGCCTCAAACAGGGCGTCGGCAAACTCCTTCGCGTTGAAGGGTTGCAGGTCGTCCGCCTGTTCGCCGACGCCGATGAACTTCACCGGAATTCCCAGCTCGCGCTGGATGGCCACCACGGCGCCGCCTTTGCTGGTGCCGTCAAGCTTGGTGATGATAAGGCCGGTGAGCTTCACCGCCTTGTGAAACTCACGCGCCTGGTTCAGGGCGTTCATGCCGGTCGAACCGTCCAGGACCAGCAACGTCTCGTGCGGCGCGCCGGGCAGCTTCTTGTCGATGACGCGGTGAACCTTCTGCAGCTCGGCCATCAGGTTGTTCTTGGTGTGCAGCCGGCCGGCGGTGTCCACGAACAGCCACTTCACTCCGCGCGCCTGGGCGGCGGTAATGGCGTCGTGCGCCACGGAGGCGGGATCGGCCTGGTTCGCCCCGGCGATGACCGGCACGTTCAGGCGCTCGCCCCAGAGTTTGAGCTGCTCGATGGCGGCGGCGCGGAAGGTGTCGCACGCGGCCAGCATGGCGGTTTCCCCTCGCTGCTGGACGAGGTGGGCAAGTTTGGCGGACGTGGTGGTCTTGCCGGTGCCGTTCACACCAACGATGGAGATGACAGTGACGCCCGAAGACTGCGCGGGCATCGCCGGGTTCCCGTGGGCGAGGCTCTTCTCCACTTCACGCGCCGCGATTTCGATGAAGTCGAGTCCGGTGCGCCCCTGGGATTCGAAGGCAGTCTTCCCCGCCGCAACGATCTGATGCGTCATCACCATGCCCAGGTCGGCCCGGAGGAGGGCGGCTTCGAGTTCCTCGAAATTCTCCGCCGTCAGCTTCGGCGAACGCGTGACGATGCGCTTGAGTTCGTGGGAGAGCGCGGAGGTCGTCTTGGTGAAGGCGGCCTTGAGTTTGTCGAAGAAGCCCATTGCGGAATCAGTTGGCGGATACGGAGGCGGCCGCGGCGGGAGCCGGCGCGGAACGGCGGCGGGCCTTGAGGGCGGACACCTGCCCGTAGGGGAGCTTCACCCGGCCAATGAGCGGCTGGCCCTTGGACATGCCGTGGCAATCGCTGCCTCCCGTCGCGACCAGCCCCAGCTCCTCCGCCTGCTTGACGTAGCCGGCCGACGCGTCGGCGGAGTGTTTTGTATGCCAGCATTCCAAGCCGTCGAGCGCGTGGTCCGCGATCTCCGGGATGATCGAATCGTCGCGATACAGGCCGGGATGGGCCAGCACTGCCACGCCACCGGCGGCATGGATGAGGTCGATCGCGGTCCGCGTTTCCATGCACGTCTTGGGCACCCAGCCGCCGCGGCCCTTCTTCAGGTAACGTTCAAAGGCGTCGTCAAACGTCTTGCAGTAGCCGCCGGCCACGAGCGCGCGGGCGACATGGGGACGGCCCGGGGCAAGGCATTGGGCAATCTCGAAAACGGACTCGGCCGTGAGCGGAACGCCGCGGCGGTTCAGGCGTTGCACCATGTCGCGGATGCGCTGGGTGCGGACCGCCTGGAACCCGGCCAGCCGGGAAAGCAGGACCGGCGAGGCCGTGTCGAGCCAGTAACCGAGGATGTGGACCTC